>NZ_CP107945.1:7200000-7533207 GCF_036057275.1 Streptomyces sp. NBC_00390
TGAGGCCGCTGGGATTGGGCAGCACCCAGATCCTCGTGTCCGCGATCGTGCGTTCCTGGCGTCCGATCCGCGCCGTCCGTTCACCGAACGCCGTGCGGTACGCGGTCACGCCGACGACCGCCAGCCACTGGGGCCGCAGCCGCGCCACCTTCTCGGTCAGCAGCCGCCCGCCCGTGCGCAGCTCCTCGTCGCTGAGTTCGTCGGCGCGCGCCGTCGTCCGGGCGACGACATTCGTGATGCCGAGCCCGTGGTCCAGCAGCTCGCGCTGCTCTGCGGGCGCCAGTTGACGCGGCGTGAAACCCGACAGGTACAGCACCGGCCAGAACCGGTTGCCCGGCCGGGCGAAGTGATGGCCGGTCGCCCCCGACATCAGGCCGGGATTGATCCCGCAGAACAGCACCGTCAGGCCGTCCGCGACCACGTCGTCGACGACGCGGTCGCGGGCGGCCTCGAGTTCCTCGGGTGTCACCCGGCGTCCACCGCGGCTCAGAGGATCGAGCCCGGGGTGTAGCCCGCTGCCTCCGGGTGCTGCTTGGCGATCTCCTCGATCCGGGCGACCACCGAGGCGACCTGATCGCGCGCCGCGCCCGTGAACGACAGCTTGTCGGCCATCAGCGCGTCCAGCTGCGCCCGGTCCAGCGGGATCCGCTCGTCGGCGGCGAGCTTGTCGAGCAGTTCGTTGCGCTCCGCGCCCTGCTCACGCATCGCCAGCGCGGACGCGACCGCGTTCTCCTTGATGGCCTCGTGCGCGACCTCGCGTCCGACTCCGGCGCGCACCGCGCCCATCAGCACCTTGGTCGTGGCGAGGAACGGCAGGTAGCGGTCCAGTTCGCGCGCGACGACGGCGGGGAACGCGCCGAACTCGTCGAGCACGGTCAGGAACGTCTCCAGCAGACCGTCGAAGGCGAAGAACGCGTCCGGCAGTGCCACCCGGCGCACCACGGAGCAGGACACATCGCCCTCGTTCCACTGGTCGCCCGCGAGTTCGCCGGTCATCGAGGCGTAGCCGCGCAGGATGACCATCAAGCCGTTGACACGCTCGCAGGAGCGGGTGTTCATCTTGTGCGGCATGGCGGAGGAACCGACCTGGCCGGGCTTGAAGCCCTCGGTGACAAGTTCGTGCCCTGCCATGAGCCGGATGGTCTTGGCGACCGAGGACGGCGCCGCGGCGAGCTGCACGAGCGCCGAGACGACGTCGTAGTCCAGCGACCGGGGGTAGACCTGGCCGACCGAGGTGAAGGCGTGCGCGAAGCCCAGGTGACCGGCGATGCGCTGCTCCAGCTCCGCCAGCTTCGCCGTGTCTCCGCCGAGCAGGTCGAGCATGTCCTGGGCGGTGCCGACCGGGCCCTTGATGCCGCGCAGCGGGTAGCGGCCGAGCAGGTCCTCGAGACGGTCGTAGGCGACCAGCAGTTCGTCGGCGGCCGTCGCGAAGCGCTTGCCCAGCGTCGTGGCCTGCGCGGCGACATTGTGCGAGCGGCCGGCCATGACCAGCTCCGCGTACTCGCCCGCCCGCTTGCCGAGACGGACCAGCACGGCGACCGTACGGTCGCGCATCAGCTCCAGCGAGAGCCGGATCTGCAGCTGCTCGACGTTCTCGGTCAGATCGCGGGAGGTCATGCCCTTGTGCACGTGCTCATGGCCCGCGAGCGCGTTGAACTCCTCGATGCGCGCCTTCACATCGTGGCGTGTGACCTTCTCGCGCTCGGCGATCGACGCCAGGTCGACCTGGTCGAGCACCCGCTCGTAGTCGGCGAGGGCGGCATCCGGCACCTCGATCCCGAGGTCCTTCTGGGCACGCAGCACCGCGAGCCAGAGCCGGCGCTCCAGCTTGACCTTCTGCTCGGGGGACCAGAGGACGGCGAGCTCCGCAGAGGCGTAGCGGCCGGCCAGGACATTGGGGATGCGAGGCTTCGCAGACACAGCAGTCACGTGTCCAGATTCTACTGGCGATTTCTGCAGGCCAGCGCCCCGCCCCCATTCGTACCTTGCTACGAACGCGCCTCGTCCAGGCCGAGCGGCGGCTCGTACGGGAGCAGTTCGGCCCGCTTGGGCGGACGTCCGTCGCCCGAGGAGCGCCCCGTCAGCCGACGGCCGATCCAGGGCCCCAGGTACTGGCGGGCGAACCGCAGGTCGGCGCCGCGCCGCTCGGCCCACCTCGCCGGGACGGCGGGCGTCAGCGGTGCCTGCCAGTCCTCCTCGGCCTCGTGCCCGAGCGTCTGCCACACCGCCTCGGCGACACGGCGGTGCCCTTCCGCTGTCAGATGCAGCCGGTCCACGTCCCACATCCGCCGGTCGCTCAGCGCCGACGACCTGTACAGGTCCACCACCCGCGCACCGTGCCGGGCCGCGAGCTTGTCGACGTGCGCGAACAGCTCCTCCATGCGTGGGCGGAAGCGCTCCAGTACGGGGCCGCTGCGGCCCGGGCTGCGCATCAGCACCAGCTGTCCGCACGACGGTGCGAGCCTCTCGACGGCCTCCTCCAGCAGCCCGCACACCCGTGGCATGTCGCACTTGGGCCGCAGCGTGTCGTTCAGCCCGCCCACGAGGGTGACCACATCCGCCTGCATGGCGGCCGCCGTGTCGATCTGCTCGTCGACTATCTGGCCGATGAGCTTCCCCCGCACGGCGAGATTGGCGTAACGGAAGCCCGGAGACCGCGCGGCCAGCCGTGCTGCGAGCAGATCGGCCCACCCTCGGTAGGAACCGTCGGGAAGGAGGTCGGACATCCCCTCGGTGAACGAGTCACCGACCGCGACAAAACTGGTGTAGTTGGCATTCATCTCCATGGCGGAGCGATCGTACCGCGCGGTAAGGTCCGTCGGTTCCGTACCGGGAGGGGAGTCCTGTGAGTGATGCACTGCTCCACGCTCTGGCCGAAGCACTGGCCGATGTGGTGACCTCGATCGATACCTGTGACGACGATGTGCTCGACCCGGACACCGCGGTGAAGTGGCTGGAGACCACCGCGTATCTGCTCGACCGGCTCCCGCCCGCCGACCGGCGTGAACTGGCCGGACTCTTCCGCGAGGTGGCGGCACGCCACCCGGAGGGCGCCTGGCGGGACGATCTGCTGAAGGTTCCCGAGGGCTTCGGCCTCGACGACGATCAGCACGAGCTGTACTGCGACGGCGTCGAGGACCTGGTGCGGCGCTTCGTCGAGGCCGTACGGGACGTGGACCCCGCGACCCCGGTGCCGACCTGTCCCGGCTGGACCTTCGCGGACCTGGTGAAGCATCACGGCACCACGCACCGCTGGATGGAGCACCTCGTACGGACCCGGGCCGCCGAGCGGGTCTGGTCACGGGACATACCCCTCGACCTGCCCGATCACCCCGCGGCGTACCCGGAGTGGCTGGCCCGCAGCGCCGAGGCGACGCTGCGCACCCTGCGCAAGGTGGACCCGGAGACCCCGATGTGGTCCCACGGCGCCGAGCAGCGGGTGGCCTTCTTCCCGCGGCGGCTGCTGTTCGAGGCGCAGATCCACCTCGCGGACGCAGAACTCGCCCTCGGCCGGGAACCCGGCATCCCGGCCGGCACCGCCGCTGACGGGATCGACGAGTTCCTGGAGAACCTTCCGCACCTGGGCCGGATCGCCGAGCCCGTCACCAGGCTGCCGGACGGCTCGCTGCACCTGTCGGCCACCGACACCGGCGGCGGCTGGACGATCACGTTCGGCAGCGCCGGGTACGCCTGGACCAGGTGCGGCCCCGCGGCCGATGCCGCCGCGGTGTGCGTCCAGGCGCCGGTCGCCGATCTGCTGCTGCTCACCTACGGCCGCATGCGCCCGGACGACGTCCGGTTCGCCGTCGCCGGCGACCGCGCCCTTCTGGACGCGTGGGTGGCGGCCACGGCGCTGTAGTACCCGCGCACCGGACGCGGAGGCGATGACGGGCCGGGCAGGCAGGGCCCTCGCCCCCGCCCCCGGCTGACGACCGGGCGCGTGAGCATCCGGTCCGATGTTCGGACGGGCGCCCCCGTGTCCCGGTGGTCCCGGGTCTGTTCGGCGGACGTCCGGGCGTTCGACCGCCCGAACGTCCGGACGTCCGATGTCCTCGTCGGTGCGGGCCGCCGAAGCGACGGCCGCTGTCCTCGGGAGTGAGATCGGTGAGGCCGCCGATTACCCCCGTACTCCGCGGTGAGACATCCGGGGCGCCGGCCTCATGGCGCCCGGCGGACACACCGTTCCCCGGAGGCAGCGGCCCGGAGCAGGACGGTCCCGGGCCCCGCCGCCGGTCAGTCGGGCCGGCCGACCAGTTCGCGCAGGATGTCCTCCATCGTCACCAGGCCCTCCGGCCGGCCCTCCTCGTCCAGCACCGCCGCCAGGTGGGTGCGGCTGCGGCGCATCGCGGTGAGCACGTCGTCGAGCGGGCTGGTCGCCCGGACGCGGGCGATCGGGCGCAGCGCCGAGACCGGGAACGGCTCGTCCCTCGGAGCGGCGTCCAGGGCGTCCTTGACGTGGAGGTAGCCCAGGATGCGCCGGTCGTCGTCGATGACGGGAAAGCGCGAGAACCCGGACTCGGCGGACAGAAGCTCCAACTGCTCCGGGGTGGTCCCGGCGCGCGCGTACACCACGCGCTCGACCGGCATCACCACATCCCGTACCGGCCTGCGGCCCAGTTCCAGTGCGTCGCGCAGCCGTGCCGCCGAACGGTCGTCCAGCAGTCCGGCGTCGCCGGAGTCACGGACCAGTGAGGCCAGCTCGTCGTCCGAGAACGTCGCGGACACCTCGTCCTTCGTCTCCACCCGCAACAGCTTCAGCAGGCCGTTCGCCATCGCGTTGATCGAGAAGATCACCGGGCGCAGGGCCCTGGCCAGTGCCACCAGCGGCGGGCCCAGCAGCAGCGCGCTGCGCACCGGCTCCGCGAGTGCGATGTTCTTCGGCACCATCTCGCCGAGCAGCATGTGCAGATAGGTCGCCAGCGACAGAGCGATCACGAACGAGATCGGGTGCACCGCACCGTGCGGGACGCCCAGCGCGTCGAAGACCGGCTCCAGCAGATGGGCGATGGCCGGCTCGGCGACGATGCCGAGCACGAGGGTGCACGCCGTGATGCCCAGCTGGGCGGCGGCCAGCAGCACCGAGACATGTTCCAGGGCCCAGAGCACGCTGCGTGCGCGCCGGTTGCCGGCCTGTGCCTCCGGCTCGATCTGGCTTCGCCGCACGGAGATCAGCGCGAACTCGGCGCCGACGAAGAAGGCGTTGACGACCAGCGTCAGAAAACCGATGAAGAGCTGGACCGCGATCATCGTCCGGCCTCCTCACTGCGCCCGCGTCCGGTCCCGTCGCTTCCGCCGGTCCCGTCCGCCTGGTCCGCGGCACCCGCCCGGTCGATGCGCCCGCCCCGCCCGAAGCGGCCGCCGCGCTCGGACCGGTCCGTCCCGGCTGCCGTGTCCTGCACCGGCTTCAGCGGCGCGTGCAACAGCACCCGTGCAGCCCGCCGGCCCGTGGCGTCCCCCACGTCGAGCTGCCACCCGTCGATGTCGAGACGGTCGCCCTGGACCGGGATACGTCCCAGCTCGGTCGCCACCAGTCCCGCCAGCGTCTCGTACGGGCCGTCCGGCACCCGCAGTCCGATGCTGGCCAGCTGGTCGGTGCGGGCAGCCCCGTCCGCCGACCACAGGTTGCGGCCGTCCGTGTCCTTGCCCGCCGGAGCCAGATCCGGTGTCTCGTGCGGGTCGTGCTCGTCGCGCACCTCGCCGACGACCTCCTCGACGATGTCCTCCAGCGTGACCACACCGGCCGTGCCGCCGTACTCGTCGATGACCACCGCCATCGTCGACCTGCCGGAGAGCCGGTCGAGCAGCCGGTCCACGGTCAGCGTCTCCGGTACGAGCAGCGGCTCGCGCAGCAGTTCCGAGACCCGGTGCCGGGGGCGATGCTCGGCCGGGACCGCCAGTACGTCCTTGATGTGTGCGATGCCGACGACGGCGTCGAGGCTGCCCCGGTACACGGGGAAGCGCGACAGTCCGGTCGCCCGCGTGGCGTTGGCCACGTCCTCCGCGGTCGCGAGCACGTCGAGCGCCGTGACCTGGACCCGCGGGGTCATGACGTTCTCCGCTGTCAGCTCGGCCAGATGGAGGGTGCGGACGAACAGCTCGGCGGTGTCCGCCTCCAGCGCCCCCGCCTTGGCGGAGTGCCTGGCCAGCGCGATCAGCTCCTTGGGGCTGCGCGCGGACGCCAGCTCCTCCGTCGGCTCCAGCCCCAGACGCTTCACGGTGCGGTTCGCCGTGTTGTTGAGATGGGTGATGAGGGGCCGGAAGGCAGCCGTGAAGACCCGCTGAGGGGTGGCCACCACCTTGGCGACGGCCAGCGGCGAGGAGATCGCCCAGTTCTTCGGGACCAGCTCGCCGACGACCATGAGCACCACGGTCGACAGCGCCGTGCCGATCACGAGCGCGGCCGAGGAGGCGACCGAGGCCGAGAAGCCGAGTGCCTCCAGCGGCCCGCGGATCAGCTTGGCGACCGACGGCTCGGCGAGCATGCCCACCACCAGATTGGTGACGGTGATACCGAGCTGGGCGCCGGAGAGCTGGAAGGTGAGGCTGCGTACGGCCTTCAGCGCGCCACTCGCACCGCGCTCGCCGCGCTCGACCGCCCGTTCGAGCTCACCGCGCTCGACCGTGGTGAG
Source organism: Streptomyces sp. NBC_00390 (assembly GCF_036057275.1). Classification (NCBI taxonomy): domain Bacteria; kingdom Bacillati; phylum Actinomycetota; class Actinomycetes; order Kitasatosporales; family Streptomycetaceae; genus Streptomyces; species Streptomyces sp. NBC_00390. Next base: position 7,206,630 of record NZ_CP107945.1, read on the forward strand.
CGAGAATTCCGCCGCGACGAAGCCTCCGCAGGCGAGCGCGAGCAGCACAGCCACGAAGAGCAGGAGCACTTCGGTCATCGGTCCACCTCCGTCCCATCGTCGGACAGCGGGAGGAGGATCGCTCGATATCTGCTACTGGGAGGCTCGCCCATGGGCGGACGCTCACACCTTTCATGCCGGAAGTGAATGATCCACCCATGGTAAAGGGTCGGTAAAGCGGTCCGGTCGGTGCCTGCCTGCTACGCCTGGGCGAACGGCTTCACCCAGCGCCGCCAGTGGTCCTCGCGGTGGTAGCCGGCCGACGCCCACGCCTGATGAGCGAGCTCGCTCGCCTCCAGCACCATGGCGTCGCCGCGCCTGCCGCCCACCGCGTGGAACCGCCGCTCCGCCGCGTCGAGCAGGGCCGCCGAGATCCCCTGCCGCCGGTGGGAGGGAAGCACTGCGAGGCGGTACAGGGAGCAGCGCCACCCGTCGAAGCCCGCGATCACAGAGCCGACCAGCAGGCCGTCGCGCTCGGCCAGGATCAGTGCCTCGGGGTCGCGTGCGATGAGCCGGGCCACTCCGTCCACGTCGTCGGTAATGCTCGTGCCCTCGGCAGCCTCCTTCCAGAAGGCGAGGACGGCCTCGGCGTCGGCGGCCTGGGCGGTGCGCAGGTGCAGGTCGGTCATGACCGGAGCCAAGCACCTGTCGGCCCGGACCGGCCAGTGGGTTCCGCACTGCGAGACGGCCCCCGCCCCTGAACTCACCGCGGCGCGGCGGCTATTCGTGCGCGATGGCGGTCAGCACGTCCATCCGGGAGGCCCGCAGGGCGGGCAGCACCGCCGCGACGAGGCCCACCACGACCGATCCGACCACGACGGCCACCATCGTCACCCACGGCACGGCGAACCCGGCCATCCCCTCGAGCGCCAGCACCTGCTGCAAGGCCACGCCCCACACCACACCGAGCGCGAGTCCCAGCAGCGCACCGAAGACGGCGATCACCACGGACTCCAGCCGGATCATCCGCCGGAGCTGGACGCGGGACAGCCCGATGGCCCGCAGCAGCCCGATCTCGCGGGTCCGCTCGACCACCGACAGCGCGAGCGTGTTCACCACGCCCAGCACGGCGATCATGATGGCCAGACCCAGCAGCGCGTACACCAGATAGAGCATCACCGAGATCTGCCGTCGGACCAGTTCCTTGTAGTCCGCCTGGTCCCGCACCTGCACCTGCGGATAGGGGTCGAGCGCCGACTCCAGCCCCTTGCGCAGCTCGGCCGGGTCGCTCCCGTCCGCCGCATTGACGTAGACCGCCGCCTCCTGGCCTCCCGGCACGTATTTCTCCAGGGTGGCCAGACCCATGAACACGCCGCCTTCCATCCCCGGCCCGCCGCTCGTGTCCCTGTCGGTGAGCGCCCGGACCGTCAGCCGCGTCCGCTGTCCGCCCGGGAACTCGGCGGGCAGCACCGAACCGATCCGTACGTCGTGCTCGGCGGCGAAGTCGCGGTCCAGCGCGATGCTGTCCGGCGCCAGCGCGGCGGCGGTGTCCCCGCTCGCGTAGGTGAGGTGGGCGGCCTCGTCCAGCTGCGGGTCGTACCCCGACGCGGTCGACTCCACGCGCTTGCCGTCCGGCAGGGTCAGCGCGAGGGGTGCGAAGCGCTGCCGCACGATGGTGCCCGCGCTTTCGACGCCCTCCACCTTCTGCGTGATCTCCCGAGGAAACGGAGTGAAGTTGGTGTTCTGCACGACGAAGTCCGCTCCGAGCGTCCGGTCGATCCGCTCGTCGAAGGACCTGGTCATCGAGGAGCTGGCGATCGACAGACCGCCGACAAGCGCCAGGCCCACCATCAGGGCCGCGGCGGTGGCTCCCGTACGCCGCGGGTTGCGCAGGGCGTTGCGCTGGCTCATCCGCCCCACCGGGCCGAACAGCCGGGGGAACGCGCCGCCCAGCACCCGGATCACCGGCCGTACCAGCAGCGGTCCCGCCACCACCATGGCGACCAGAGTCAGCACGACACCCAGACCGAGCAGGGAGGAGGCAGTGGCCGTCCGCTCACTGACCACGCAGCCGCCGAGAGCCGCCAGGCCCGCCGCGCCCACCACCGACCCCGCGATCGCCCGGACCGTCAACGGCCGTCCCACCCCGGCGACCTCCGCGTCCACCAGTGCTGCCATCGGCGACACCTGCGCCGCGCGCCTGGCCGGCAGATACGCGGCCACGAAGGTGACAGCGACACCGACCGCATAGGCCGACACGGGGGTCACCACACCCACCACCATCTCGGTGGCGCTCAGATTCATGCCGAACAGGCTCATCAGCTCGATGAGCCCGGCGGCCAGCCCGATCCCGGCCGCCAGCCCCACCGTCGAGCCGACAAGACCCAGCAGCAGCGCCTCCGTCAGCACCGAGCGCCGCACCTGGCGGCGGTCGGCCCCCAGTGCCCGCAACAGCCCCAGTTCCCTGGTGCGCTGGGCGATCAGCATCGAGAAGGTGTTGACGATCAGAAAGATGCCGACGAGTACGGCGACCCCGGCGAAGCCCAGCATCACCCACTTGATCACATCGAGGAACCCACCGAGCCGGGCCGCGGCCGACTTGGCCTGTTCGTCGGCGGTCCGGTACTCGTAGCCGTCGCCGAGCGCGGCCGCGATCCGCTGCTTGAGCACGTCGTCGGACACCCCGTCCGCGGCATCGACGGCGATCGAGGTGGCCCGGTCCGGCCGGCCGAGCAGCTCCGTCTGGGCGGTCGCCGTGTCCAGAAAGACCAGCGCGGCACCGGGGTTGGTGGTGACGAAGGTGGCGATTCCGACGACCTTCACCGGGAACGAGCCGGGCTGCGCGAGGACGGTGAGGGTGTCCCCGATACGTACGCCCTTGTTGTCGGCGGTGTCCTTGTCCAGCAGCGCCTCCCCGGGTCCCGCGGGCGCGCGACCACTCGTGAGCTTCACCGCACTGCGGTCGGTGACGTACCAGTTGGTGGCGATCGTGGGCGCCCCGGTCGTCGGGCCGACCGGTTCGTTGTCGGCGTCGACGACGGTGAGGCTTCCCACCGACGCCTCGACATGGGCCGCCCGTACGCCCTCGACGGCGTCGATGCGCTTGGCCAGCGAGGCCGGGACGGTCCGTACGACACCGGTCCTCGGCAGCCGTTCGCCGATGCCTTCCTTCGGCGAGACCGTGACATCCGCGGATGTCGAGGCGAACAGCCGGTCGAAGGTGCGCGAGACGGTGTCCGAGAAGATCAGGCTGCCGGCGACGAACGCCACCGAGAGCACCACCGCGAGTGCGGACAGCAGCAGCCGCCCCTTGTGGGCGAAGAAACTCCGCAACGTCGCCTTGAGCACCGTGACCTCAGCTTCTGCGAAGGGTGTCGAAACGCTTCATACGTTCCAGGACCGTCTCTGCCGTCGGGCCGGACATGACATCGACGATCCGGCCGTCCGCCAGGAACAGCACCAGATCGGAGTAGGCGGCCGCGCCGGGGTCGTGGGTGACCATGACGACCGTCTGCGCCAGCCGGTCGACGGCCTCCCGGAGGAAGCCCAGCACCTCGGCGCCCGAGCGTGAGTCCAGATTGCCGGTCGGCTCGTCGGCGAAGATCAGCTCGGGCCGGGAGGCGAGCGCCCGCGCGCAGGCGACCCGTTGCTGCTGCCCGCCGGACAGCTGAGCGGGCCGGTGGCTGAGGCGGTTGCGCAGGCCGAGCGTGTCGATGACCTGGTCCACCCACTCACGGTCGGGTGCGCGACCGGCGATGTCCATGGGCAGCGTGATGTTCTCGGCGGCGTTCAGGGTCGGCAGCAGGTTGAACGCCTGGAACATGAAGCCGATCCGGTCCCGGCGCAGTCGGGTCAGCTCGCGCTCCTTGAGAGAGGTGATCTCCGTGTCGCCGAGCCACACCCGGCCCGCGGACACGGTGTCCAGTCCGGCCAGACAGTGCATCAGCGTGGACTTTCCCGAGCCCGACGGCCCCATCACCGCGGTGAACCGGCCGCGCGTGATGTCGACATCGACCCCGTCCAGGGCGCGTACGACCGTCTCGCCGGTCCCGTACGCCTTGGTGAGCGAGCGCGCCCGGGCGGCCAGCGGTACCTCCGGGGCCGGGTCTCCGGTGGGTGCAGTGACAGGTGTGGACAAGGCCGCCTCCAGGGGTGTGCTCCCCGACTCCCGTACAGGAGTGGAGAGTAGGGCCGGGTGGGACACGCCGGTATCCGTCGCAGGGTTCGGCCGCAGGGTTCGGTGCAAGGGCCATTCGGCCGCCGCCTTGCCGGTGCTAGCGTCTTCGCGCTAGCTTGATGGTATGGCGAAGACCCAGCTGAACGTAAGGGTGGACGAGAGCACCGCCGAAGCGGCGCGCCAGCGGGCCCTGCAGCGCGGGGTGAGCGTGAACCGCTACATCGAGGAGCTCGTCAAACAGGACGCGGGCGAGGCGGGCCGCACCTTCGTGGACGCGGCCGCCGATTTCATGAAGCAGTACGAGTCGCTCTTCGCCGAGGAGTTCGGCGACAAGCGTTGACGCTCGTCACGCCGGTCCCGGGCTGTGTCCGGTGCGGAGGAACGGTCGCCCCCGACGGCCACTGCTGGGACTGCGGTGCCGCCCAGCCGGCCTTCCGCTCGCATGTGGAGATCACGGTGCCCGGCGGTGCCGCGGGAATCAGTGACCGCGGAAAGCGGCGCGGCATCAACGCCGACGCCATGGCGCTGACCACGGCCGGCACATGGACGATCGGCGTCGTCTGCGACGGCGTGTCCATGTCCCCCCGGGCGGAACGAGCCGCTCAGGTCGCGGCAGAGGTCGGCGCGGCCGCCCTGGTGGAACTCCTCGGGGCGGGCGCCCTGCCGGAAGTTGCGCTCAGCGACGCCGCCACCCGCGCGGGCCGCGCCGTCGCCGCCCTGGCCGCGTCGGTGGATGCCGCACCCGCCTGCACCTACGTCGCGGGCATCGCGGGTCCGGAGGGCATCTGGAGTGCCTGGGTCGGCGACAGCCGCGCGTACTGGCTGCCCGATGAGGGGATCGGGATGGCGCTGACCGAGGACGACACAGGCGAGCACGAAGCGCTCTCCGCCTGGCTGGGAGCCGACGCGGACGAACCGGTCCCGCGTGTCCGCAGCTACCGGCCGCAGGCACCCGGCCGCCTGCTGCTGTGCACCGACGGACTGTGGCGCTACGTGCCCGACGCCGACGGACTGCGGGCCACCTCCACCCGCGGCCGGCGGGCACCGTCCGCCGGCGGTGGCCTTCTGGACGATGCACGGTCGCTGGTCGGTCACGCCCTCGACGCCGGCGGGCACGACAACATCACCGCACTGCTCGTCCCGGTGCGGCCAGGTCCGCCGACGGGGACGGCGACGAGCCCCTCCGGCGCAGCCGCCGGCCCGGCATGACCGCGGGCCGCCCGGCACCGCGTCCCGACCGGACACGGACGGTTGTGCGGCCGCCCTCGATCGGAGCCGGCCGCTGGGGAATACTGATCAACGCAACCACTCAGCGCCCGCCCACCTCCGAGGCAGCTTCTCCACATGGACAACGATGAGTCCCCTGAGACACCGTCACCTGGCCCCGTGAATCTGCAGATCGATCTGGCATGGCTGCTGATGGTCGCCGAGCACAAGACCCCCGGTGACCCGCAGGTCACCGACTGGGGCGCGCTCGTGGCCGCCGTCAGCCGTCATGACGCCGAGATATTCGGCGTCGCCGTCTACAGCGACCCGCACGCCCGGGCCGCGGCGCTGCTCCAACTCCTGCTGCATGTGCCGGCGCTCGAACGCTCCAACGCGATGTTTGCCTCCGCCGTCGCCTACGGCTACCTGGTCGCCAGTGGCCTGAAGGTCGTCACCTCACCGGAACAGGTGCGGAATCTGGCCCGACTGGTGAAGGCGGGCACGGCTGACGTGCGGACCATTGCGGAAGAGCTACGGCAGTGGAGTCGCTGATCCGGCACACCGACCCGGGCGACCCGCCCTGATCCTCCGGCGATCGGACCGTGTTCCCGCCCGCGCCGCCCACATCTCCTGACGGCGGCTCACCGTGGTGCCGGTCCCTGGTCCGTACCGAAGGGACGGCGTGCAACTCCCAGCACACAAGGTGACGTCGGCAGCTGGACACGGCCTTCCGGCACCCGGAATCTGCGGTGCGTGCCCAGCTCGAACCCCGCCGCCTCGATGGCCGCGATCGTGTCCCGCGCGGTGTGGCAGCCGCCGCACATGAGCGGCCACACCGTGCGGTCCAGTAGCCGCTGCGTACGCGCGAGGCCCGGGCTCTTTGCCAGCGTGTGCTCGAAGAAGCGCAGCTCACCGCCCGGTCGCAGCACCCGCCGGATCTCCGACAGCGCCCGTGGAAGATCCCGCACCGAACACAGCACCAGCGACGCGACGGCCCCGTCGAAGGCCTCGCTCTTGACCGGCAGCGCCTCGGCGGCGCCCGGCACCACATCGACCGGGACCTCGGCGTGCAGCGCCGCCTCGGCGGCCAACTTCCGCAGCGTGCGCTCCGGTTCGAGTGCGACGACCTCGCTGACGGCCATGGGGTAATGCACGAAGTTCAGCCCGTTGCCCGCGCCGATCTCGATCACCCGGCCCGACAGTCCGCCCAGCAGCTCTGCGCGGTAGGCGGCGATGCCGCCCCTGGTGTCCGCGGCCACGCTCATCCTGGCGTAGAAGCGCGCGAACAGCGGATGGTGGACGGCGTCATGCGGCACTTTGGTGCTGCGCAGCGGCATCGCGGGCCTCCTTGGAACGGACGGACCGGTCACCGCCATTCTCCCCCTGGGCGGTGGAACTCAGCCGTCCAGCGCCGCCACGAAGCAGAATTCGTTCCCCTCGGGATCCTGCAGCACCTGGAAACGCCCGTGCTCGTCGGTGACGACCCCGCCGACCCGGGTCGCGCCCAGCCCTACGGCCTCGGCGGCCGCCGCCACGACATCACCGGCATCGAGGTCCAGATGGAGCCGGTTCTTGGCCGCCTTGCCCTCGGGTACGCGCTGGAAGGCCACCCGCATGCACTCCGGCGGATCGACGTACGACCAGTCGTCCTCGCGGTCCACGGGATCGCCGCCGAGGAGCGCGGCCCAGAAGCGCACCAGTCGCACCGGGTCATGACAGTCGAAGACGATCTCGTCGATCCTTGCTCGCATGAGGCTCAGCGTACGGACGGACCGAACGCCGTCGCGGTGAACACCGTCGCGTCCCAGGTGCCGCCGAGCCGCGGCGCGAGCCAGCCCGTGGCCCGGTCGCGGAAGTCCGCCGGTGCGAGCGACCCGGCGCCCTGGGGTACGACGCCCAGCAGAGGGGCGCCCGCCGCGTCGGGCAGATCCGCGAGATTGCACCGTGCCGCGAGATCAGGCTCGCCGGGCCAGCTGCCCACGACCACGCCGAGCTGTTCCAACTGCCGTGCGCGCAGCGCCTCCGCGGTCAGGGCCGTCATGTTCAGCGTTCCGAGCCCGGCCGGCGTCACCACCAGCACGGGCGCACCCAGCTCCCCGGCCACATCGGCGAGCGTGGCCCCGTCGTCGTCGAAACGGACGAGCAGGCCGCCGGCCCCCTCGACGAGCACCAGGTCGTACTCACCGGCCAGCTTCCGCGCGGCCTCGGCAACCTGCCGGGGCCGCACCGGCTCGAGGCCGGCCCGCCGCGCGGCGGTCGCGGGCGCGAGCGCCTCGGGGAATCGCGCGAGCTCGACCCCGGTGACATCGCCGGCCAGCCGCCGCACCTCGTCGACGTCGCCCGCCTCACTTTGCCCGACCCCGGTCTGCGCGGGCTTGAGCACGGCGACGGACCGGCCCTGTGCCCGCGCCAGCGCGGCAACGGCGGCTGTGACGACGGTCTTGCCGATCTCGGTTCCGGTCCCGGTCACGACGATCACTGGCATGGAGTGGCTTCCTGTCTTGCGGTTCGGCACGACGCGCGTGCCACGTTTCCTGGTCGGCCGCGCTGCGCACAGCACGGCAGGTCGCCTGCGACAACGGCCCCGGCCTCGCGCGGCGCGGACACCGCTGCGGCCCCGCGGAACGTGGGCCGGGGCGGGCACGCCACCGGCCGGCCCGGGTTTCGCAGGCCGGTCCCCGGCGGCCGGTTCTTCCTGGTGCGTGCCCCGCGGTCCGCCCGGCCTGGTGCGTGCCCCGCGGTCCGCCCGGCCTGGTGCGTGCCCCGTGGTCCGCGCGGCCTGGTGCGTGCCCCGTGGTCCGCGCGGCCTGGTGCGTGCCCCGTGGTCCGCGCGGCCTGGTGCGTGCCCCGCGGTCCGCCCGGCCTGGCGGTCCGCCCGGTCCGGTGCGTGCCCGGTGTGCCGGTTCCGCCCGCAGGCGGCCGCATGGCGCCGCCTGCGCGGCGGCCGCGCGCCCTGGGCCGCTGCGGGGTCTCGCGGACAACCCCCATGCCCACCGTCTGCGGCGGTGACGGCCTCGTCCGCCCGCCGTGGCACGGCCCGGTCACCGGGCCGTGCCACGGCGGGCGGCGGGGAATCCACCCCGCCGGCGCCGTGCGGCACCGCCTGGCGGCATCACCCCGCGGCCGCCGCCGCTCGCACCGCACGGCACACGCGGGCCAGGTCCTCGTCGTCCGTGATGTACGGCGGCATCACGTACACAAGGTCCCTGAACGGCCGAAGCCACACGCCCTCGCGCACCGCCGCCTCCGTCGCAGCCGTCATGTTCACGTCGTGGTCCAGCTGGATCACGCCGATCGCACCGAGCACCCGGACATCCTTGACTCCCGGCAGTTCGGCGGCGCCCGCGAGGCCGTCCCGCAGGCCCGCCTCCAGGCGCTTGACCTCCTGCTGCCAGTCCTGGGCGAGCAGCAGGTCGATCGACGCGCAGGCCACCGCCGCTGCCAGGGGGTTGCCCATGAACGTCGGGCCATGGGCCAGTACGGGAACCTCGCCCTGAGAGATCCCGTCAGCCACGCGCGAGGTGCACAGCGTCGCCGCCATCGTGAGATAGCCGCCGGTCAGCGCCTTGCCCACACACATCACATCCGGCGAGACACCGCCGAGCTCCGCCGCGAACAGCGCTCCCGTGCGGCCGAACCCGGTGGCGATCTCGTCGAAGACCAGCAGGACCCCGTGCTCGTCGCAGGCCTCTCGCAGCACCCGCAGATACTCGGGGGAGTGGAACCGCATACCGCCCGCGCCTTGCACCACCGGCTCCACGATCACCGCGGCCAGCTCGTCCGCATGGCGCGCGACCAGGGCGCGCAGGCCCTCCGCGTACGACTCCTCGTACCCGGCCGGCGGCGCGTCCGCGAAGATCTGGCGCGGCAGCACGCCCGACCACAGCGAGTGCATCCCTCCCTCGGGGTCGCACACCGCCATCGGCTGCCAGGTGTCCCCGTGGTACCCGCCGCGCCAGGTGAGCATGCGCTGCTTGGCCGGCCGCCCCAGCGAACGCCAGTACTGCAGACACATCTTCACCGCGACCTCGACGGACACCGAGCCCGAGTCGCACAGGAAGACGTGCTGCAGCGGCTCGGGGGTGATCTCCACCAGCCGGGTGGCCAGCCGCACGGCGGGCTCGTGGGTGAGCCCGCCGAACATCACATGGCTCATCCGCCCCAGCTGGCCGGTCGCCGCCTCGTTGAGGACCGGGTGGTTGTAGCCGTGGATCGCCGACCACCACGACGACATGCCGTCGATCAACTCGCGCTGCCCAAGGGCCGGTTCCGCGAGCCGGAGCCGTACCCCCGACGCGGATTCGACGACGAGCGGGTCCGTACGGCCCGGCATCGGGCCGTACGGATGCCACACATGGGCCCGGTCAAGGGACCGGAGCTCGGCGGGGGGCAGCTCAGGCATTGGGCGCGAGGTCCGTGCCTGCTCCACGGCGGCGCACGGCGACCAGATCGGTACGCGCCCCCGAAGCAGCAGCCGAAGCCGGAACCGACGCGGCCGAGGCCGCAGGGGTCGCCTCGGCGGCAGGGGCGCTGTCGGAGCAGCCCGTACCACCGTCGCCGCACACCGACGTCGCGCAGCCGCCGCCCGACCGGTGCTCGGGCAGCGTCGTGGTGTCCGTACCCTCCACCTCGAAACCGGCGTCCGTGATCATCTCCAGGTCGGCCTTGCCCGCCTGGCCCTCACTGGTCAGATAGTCGCCGAGGAAGATCGAGTTGACCAGGTGCAGGGCGAGCGGCTGCATCGTGCGCAGATGCACCTCGCGCCCGCCCGCGAGCCGTACCTCCACGTCCGGGCAGACGAACCGCACCATCGCCAGAATGCGCAGCGCACGCTGCGGTGTGAGGTTCCATTCCTTCGCGAGCGGAGTGCCCTCGAACGGGATCAGGAAGTTCACGGGCACCGAGTCCGGGTCCAGCTCGCGCAGCGCGTAGACCACGTCGACCAGGTCCTCGTCACTCTCGCCCATGCCCGCGATCAGACCCGAACAGGCCGAAAGCCCGGCGGCGTGCGCCTTGTTCACCGTGTCCACGCGGTCGGCGTACGTGTGCGTGGTGGTGATGTCCCCGTACGTCCCCTCGGACGTGTTCAGGTTGTGGTTGTACGCGTCGGCGCCCGCCTCGCGCAGCCGCTCGGCCTGGCCGTCGGAGAGCAGCCCGAGACAGGCACAGACCTCGACGCCCTCGTTCTGCTCCTTGATCGCCTCGATGGTCTTCGAGACCCGGTCGACGTCCCGGTCCGTCGGACCGCGGCCGCTCGCGACGAGACAGACCCGCTTGGCGCCGCCGGCGACGCCGGCCGCCGCGGCCTCGGATGCCTCGTCGGGCTTGAGCCAGGTGTACTTGAGGATCTCCGCCTTGGAGCCGAGCCGCTGGGAGCAGTACGAACAGTCCTCCGGGCAGAGCCCTGACTTGAGATTCACCAGGTAGTTGAGCTTCACACGCCGCCCGAACCACTGGCGGCGCACCTTCCCGGCGGCAGCCACCACATCGAGCAGATCGTCGTCGGAGGTCGCCAGCACGGCGAGCGCTTCTTCACGGGTCGGCAGCTCGCGCCGCAACCCCTTCTCCACCAGTGTGTTCAGCAGGTCCATGGCGCTGATCCTGTCCTACGGCACACGCCACGGCCAAGGAGGATCCCCACAACAGCGTCTGTTTGAGGTGTGTGCATGGCCACATCCGCTCCTCGAGCGCACCCGGTTAGGGTCTGTGCGCTGCCTACAAAAGGACCGGACCACCATGCCTCAGGATCCTTTCGACTGGATCGACGACGAGTCGCGCCGCCGTGAGCGCGCCGGTCTTGTACGGACGCTCCGGCCGCGCCCCGCCGACTCCGTGCTCCTCGATCTGGCGAGCAACGACTATCTCGGCCTCACCCGAAGGCCCGAGATCACCGAGGCTGCGGCACAGGCGGCACGCCGCTGGGGCGCGGGGGCGACGGGCTCCCGGCTGGTGACCGGCAGCACCGAGCTGCACGCGGAACTCGAACGCGAGCTCGCGGAGTTCTGCGGATTCGAGGCCGCCCTCGTCCTGTCCTCCGGCTACGCCGCCAACCTCGCCGCCGTGACCGCACTGAGCGGCCGTGACGCGCTGATCGTCTCGGACGCGGGCAACCACGCCTCCATCGTCGACGGCTGCCGGCTCTCCCGCGCCGAGACCGCCGTCGTCCCGCACACCGACGTGGAAGCCGTGCGCAAGACATTCGACGCGCACCGCGCCCGCCGTGCCGTCGCCGTCACCGACTCGGTGTTTTCGGTGGACGGTGACGCGGCCCCGCTGCCGGCGCTCGCCGATGCCTGCCGTGCGGCCGGTGCCGCCCTGCTCGTCGACGACGCGCACGGCCTGGGCGTCCTGGGCGACGGCGGCCGCGGCGCGCTGGACGCAGCCGGCCTCGCAGGCCGTACCGGTGTCGTCACCACGCTCACCCTCTCCAAGTCCCTCGGCAGCCAGGGTGGCGCGGTCCTCGGACCGGCCCGGGTCATCGACCATCTCGTCAACACCGCCCGCACGTTCATCTTCGACACCGGCCTCGCCCCGGCCGCGGCCGGGGCGGCGCTGGCCGGCGTGCGCCTGCTGCGCCGTGAACCGGAGCTCGCGGGCCGCGCCCGTGAGGTGGCGGCGACGCTGCATGGGCGGCTGACGGCCGCGGGTCTGACCTCGGCGCGTCCGGACGCGGCCGTTGTCTCGGTGCAGGCGCCCTCGCCCGAGGCCGCTCTGGCCTGGGCGGCGGACTGCCGGGCGGCGGGGCTGGTCGTCGGGTGCTTCCGCCCGCCGTCGGTGCCGGACGGTATCTCCCGCATCCGGCTCACGGCCCGCGCCGACCTCACAGGTCAGCAGCTCGACAGGGCGGTCGACACGATTGTCCGGACCGCCCCGGAGCGGTGACGCCGCACACCGCCGACCACCCCAAATACGTTCTCCCGTAGCAGAGTTCACCGCATCGAGCGACAGATAGACGCCTATCCCGGTGGATCGGCATCCTTGCCGCCCTGTAAGTGGCAGTCTGACGCGCAGCGCAATCCGTGGCCGTCCTCGCATTTCATCCGCTACGAGTCGGAGACCGGCCCCGGTGGGAAAGGGACAGCGTCGCCATGGCAGACAAACAAGAAGCATCCGTGACTCTGCCGAGCGATCCGGCCTCGGTCTCCGCGGCCCGGAGATATGTGACCAGTGTCGTGTCCGGGTGGGGACTGCCCGTCGAGGCCGAAGCCGCCGACACCGTACGGCTCATCGTCTCCGAGCTCGCCACCAATGCCGTGCAGCACACCTTCGGCCAGTCGCCCACGTTCACCGTCGATCTGCGGCTGGAGCGCGACGAGCAGCTCAGCATCGGTGTCACCGACAGCTACCCGCGCTGGCCGCAGCGGTTGCCGGCGGCGGTCCGGCAGGACAACGGCCGCGGCATGGTCATCATCCGCAGCCTCACCGCGGAGTGCGGCGGACGCCTGTCCATCACGCCCACCGCCGACGGCGGCAAGACCGTCTGGATCGCTCTGCCGTGGAGCGTCCCGGTGCAGAACTGAGAGAGCGAGCCGCGCCGGTCCGGCACGAGTGCCGGCCCGGCGCGAAACCGGTCCGCGCCCGCCTCGGCGGTGCGGGGCGCGCGCCGCCCGTGTCGTCCAGGGGCGTCATGGGCGGCGCGCGGACACCGCGGTACGGGCCTGGCGTACCGTCAGCGCACCCGGCAGTCAGCGCACCCGGCCGTACCAGACCTGCTTCGTCCAGATCCTGTCCAGCCGCACCACCGAGCCCGTCTTGGGCGAGTGCCACAGCCGGCCCTTCCCGGCGTAGATCCCCACGTGGAAGACGAAGCCTCCGTAGTGGAAGAAGACCAGGTCGCCGCGTTGTCTGTTGCGCGCCGAGATGCGATGGGTCCGGTTGAACTGCTGATGGGCGGTGCGCGGCAGGCGCTTGCCCGCCCTCTTGTACGAGTAGAGCGTCAGCCCCGAGCAGTCGAACCGGTTCGGCCCTGCGGCGCCGTACCGGTACGGCGAGCCCTTCTTCGACGCGGCCACCTGGAGTGCCTTGGTGGCATGGGTCGTGACGGCATGGGCCGGGGTGACTCCGCCGGGTGCGATCAGAGTGCCGCCGAGAGCGGCGAGAGTAAGTACCGATACGGCACGCGCTCGTGACACGAGGAGCGCCAGATCCATCTGCGCAGTCATGCGCAACCCTTCGTCAGCCGCCTGTGAAGGATGACCTGTCGGGTTCGGACCTGCGAAGACGCCCGGCCGCTGTCAGCGGCTTCACCCCAAGGGGCGACCTGCGTACTCGGTCACCCCGTACTGCTGGGTCCTCCACTCCTGCCGATGCACTTCTGTCGACCAGGTATCCGGTGCGGCGGCAGGACTCGGCGTCCGCCCGGACCGCCCCGTCGAGGTGGCGGGGGCTTGTCGTCCCACGGATCCTGACCCACCTGTGTCTGTTTTCCGAGTTGAAACGGCTTTTGTGAAGCTAATCACGACTGATCTGTTCGGGTATTCAGTACCGTTTCCCCCTCGGTCGCCTGACGTCGACCCTCGCCGTACCAGCGGTGAAACGGTCCACGGCGCCACATCGGTCGTCGCGTTGCGCAACTCGTACAGCGCGCAACAACTTCCGGGGGCTCCACCGAACGGGGGAGAAAGGCCGCTACCCCGATGGCGGTTGACAGGGTCGGAATGGCCGTCAGCTCGGAGTCCTCGGTGGCATCGTCACCCGGTTCGCTCTCCGTTCGCCGTCCAGAACCCGCAGCGCCTCGGCGAGCGTCGCGGCATGAACCTCGCTCTCGCCACGCATGTGCATGAGTGTCAGGGCCTCCTTGAGTGCGGCGGCGCTGCTGACCAGGGCCTGAGCCGCGCGCAGTGCCCCGTAGGTGTGCCCTGCGCGGGCCGGGTTGATCCGCCCCAGCAGATCGACCACGGCCAGATAGCCGTCGATGAAGTCGGCCTCGGCCCGGGTCAGCGCGGGCAGCGGCGGCAGCTCGGGCGGCAGCACGGAGTGCTCACCTCGCCCCGGAGACGGACGTCTTGCGACTGTCGATCACATGGTCGACCAGGCCGTACTGCTTGGCCTGGGCGGCGTCGAGGATGATGTCCCGCTCCAGGTCGGCGGCGATCTTCTCGGCCGGCAGGCCCGTGTGCCGCACCAGCATCCCGGCGAGTTGGTCCCGCAGCCGCAGCAATTCCGCCGCGTGGATCTCCAGATCGGACGGCATGCCGCGCAACGGCTCATCGGTGGCGGGCTGCTGGACCACGATCCGCGCACCGGGCAGGGCCATCCGCTTGCCCGGCGCACCGGCGGCGAGCAGCACGGCGGCGGTGGAGGCGGCCTGGCCGAGACAGTAGGTCTCCACGTCGCAGGTGACGACCTGCATCGTGTCGTAGATCGCGGACATGGCGCTGTGCGATCCGCCGGGGGAGTTGATGTACAGCGAGATGTCCCGGTCGGGGGCCGCGTACTCGAGGTGCAGGAACTGGGCGATCACATCGTTGGCCGCCGTGTCGTCGATCGCGGTGCCGAGAAAGATGATCCGCTCGTCGAGCAGCTTGGAGTACGGGTCGAGTGTGCGCGTGCCCGTGGATGTGCGCTCGGTGAACTGCGGCAGGACGTAGCGGGCGGCGGGTCGGTGCATGGGCGTCGTACCTTTCCTCGTCTCCGGACCTGTACTTCTGTAAAAAATGTACAGGACGTACAGGCCGTTATCATGGGGAGCATGGCCTACGAGATTCCGGTGACGCAAGCCCGCGCAGAGCTCGCGGATCTGATCAACCGCGTCGTCTACGGCGGGGAACGCGTGGTCGTGACCCGGCACGGCAAGCCGCTCGTGGCGCTGGTCTCCGCCGCTGACCTGGCACGACTCGAGCAGGAGCAGGAGGCGGCCGAGGAGCAGGTCATCAGCTCGGTCTCCTCGCTCGGCTCGGTGACGTCCGCTTCCGGCGAACGCGGGCGCTTCGGACTCGCGGCGGAGCACCGCCGCCCCGAACAGCGCGGCTGAGCGGCGCTCCGTACGGGCTGGGGCGCTTCACGCAGCACAAGGCCGCGCGTCCCCGTCCGCTACAGCGGGGACGCGCGGCCGGTCCGTGACGGCCTGGGCCGGTCAGGCGACCGGTGCGGGCGCACCTCCGTGACGTGCCTCTGCCCTGACCGCCGGCCGGGTCGCGCGCGCTGTGCCGAGCAGGACCGCGGTGAGCCCGAGCGCCGCCCAGAGCGACAGAGTCAGAAGTCCGGCTCCGGCGCCGCTCCCGTCGAAGAACGCGACCGAGCGCAACACGCTCGCGCCCGCACCCGGCGGCAGCCACTGGCCGATCGCGCCGGCCGGTTCCGGCAGCAGCTCGGGCGCGGTGGCGGCACCCGCGAACGGGTTGCCGATGAGGACCATCAGCAGCGCCCCCAGGGCGACGCCCCGCGTGCCGAGCAGCGCGCCGAACCCGGCCACGGTCGCCGAGATGGCGAACGCCGTCAGTGACAGGGCACCCGCTTCGGTCCACCAGTCGCCGGTGAGCACCCCGAGCCAGCTGTGGGTGAGGGTGACGGCGGTGACGCCGACCAGGACCGCCGATCCGGCCAGGGCCGTCGCGGCCCGCGTACCCCGCAGCCGCAGCACGGTGGCGGCGGCTCCGGATGCGACGCCCGCCAGGGCGATCGGCAGAACGCTCGCCGCGAGGCCGCCCCCGCGCGGGTCGCCGGACGGGGTCGGCACCACATCGGTGACCGGGGCCGCCGCGCCTGCCGGGGCCCCGCCGGCGACCGCCTCGCGCAGGAGCTGGGCCACGGCCGGTGAGCCCGCCGAGGCGGTCAGGAGCTGCGGTCCCTCCGGGGTCACGACGACGGCGCCGTATACGACCCGGTCCTCGATCGCCGCGCGGGCTGCGGCCCCGTCGTCGTAGCGGTGGACGTCGAAGGCTCCCTCCCGCTGCTCGAAACGGTGCTCGAGTTCGGTGGCCGCGGCGGCCGGCCCGGCGACGCCGACGGGTACGTCGCGCGGTGCGACACGGGCCGCGGGCCAGGCGAAGGCCCACAGGGCCAGAGCCACCACGACCGGAACCAGGACCATCACCGCGACCATGCGGCGGGTGGGCGTAGCGGACATGATCTCTCCCGACTAAAAAGAATGATCGTTCGTTTTTGCTATTGGGCCCACTGTCTCCCCGGGGTGACAGGTTGTCAAGAAGGAATGTTCGTTTTAGATTCGGCGGTATGGCCCGCGTATCCCAGGAACACCTCGACGCCCGCCGCCGGCAGATCCTCGACGGCGCGGCCCGCTGCTTCGCCCGGAACGGATTCCACGCCACGTCGATGCAGGACATCCTTCGGGAGGCGGGCCTTTCCGCCGGTGCGGTCTACCGCTACTTCCGCAGCAAGGAGGAGCTGATCGAGGCCATCGCGGAGGAGGCGTTCGGTGAGATCCGCGCCGCCTTCGACGACGCGGCCCGGCTGGACCCGCCGCCCACGCCCGATGTGCTGCTCGGCCGGGTGCTGCGCCACATGCTGATCGAGAAGGTGCCCGGCGGGGACGGGCAGGCCTTCGCGCGGCTGCTGCTGCAGGTGTGGTCCGAGACCCTGCGCAACGAACACCTGGCCGCCACGCTGGCCGACGGATACGCCGGTCTGCGCCTGGCCTGGGCCACGCTCGTCGACGCCTACCGCGCAGCGGGGCTGATGGACGCGGATGTGCCTGCCGACCATGTGGCCCGCACCCTCATCGCCACCGCTCAGGGGTTCATCGCACAGCAGGCGTTGTTCGGCGATGTGCGCGTGGAGGCCATCGAGGACGGGTTGCGGGCCCTGATGTCCATGCACGATCCCGAGTTCAGTTAACGCGCCGGAAAAACTTGCGTCCTAACGTTCACCCCCTGGTCGTGAGATGCCCCCAGGGACCCGCCGCGCCCAGACGGTTGACGGCCGGACGACAGTGAGGTGGACGCGTGCAACTCTCCCCGCACGAGCAGGAACGACTTCTCATCCATGTGGCCGCCGATGTGGCCGGGAAGCGCAGGGCGCGCGGGGTGAAGCTGAACCACCCCGAAGCCATCGCCCTGATCACCTCGCACATCCTCGAGGGTGCACGGGACGGCCGCAGCGTCGCCGAGCTGATGGCCTCCGGTCGTACGGTGCTCACCCGCGCCGACGTCATGGAGGGCATCCCCGAGATGATCCACGACGTCCAGGTCGAGGCCACTTTCCCCGACGGCACCAAGCTCGTCACCGTCCATGACCCGATCGTGTGAGGGGGCACCGCCGATGATTCCCGGAGAGATCCTCTTCGCCGACGCCGCGGTGCGCCTGAACGAGGGCCGCGACGCCACAGCCCTCACCGTCGTCAACGCCGCCGACCGTCCCGTCCAGGTCGGCTCCCACTACCACTTCGCCGAGGCCAATCCCGGACTCGACTTCGACCGCGCCGCGGCCCGCGGCAAGCGGCTGAACATAGCGGCCGGCACCGCCGTGCGCTTCGAGCCCGGAATCCCCGTCGAGGTCGAACTCGTACCCCTCGCGGGCCGCCGGGTCGTCCCGGGCCTGCGCGGCGAGAGCGGAGGTGCCCTCGATGGCTGAGCTCAGCCGTGCCGTGTACGCGGACCTGTTCGGGCCGACCACCGGCGACCGGATCAGGCTTGCCGACACGGATCTGCTCGTCGAGATCGAGGACGACCGCTCGGGCGGACCCGGACGCGCGGGCGACGAGGCGGTGTTCGGCGGCGGCAAGGTGATCCGCGAGTCGATGGGCCAGTCCCGTACGACCCGGGCCGAAGGCGCGCCGGACACCGTGATCACCGGCGCTGTCGTCATCGACCACTGGGGCATCGTCAAGGCCGACATCGGGATCCGCGACGGACGGATCACCGGCCTCGGCAAGGCAGGCAACCCCGACACGATGGACGGTGTCCATCCCGACCTCGTCATCGGTCCCGAGACCGAGGTCATAGCGGGCAACGGGAAGATCGTCACCGCGGGCGCCATCGACGCCCATGTTCACTTCATCTCGCCGACCATCGTCGACCAGGCACTCGCGACGGGTGTCACCACGCTGGTCGGCGGCGGCACCGGCCCGGCGGAGGGCACCAAGGCCACCACCATCACGCCGGGGCCGTGGCACCTTGCCCGGATGTTCGAGGCGCTGGAGACCTTCCCCGTCAACATCGGCCTGCTGGGCAAGGGCAACACCATGTCCCGCGAGGCGATGTACTCCCAGCTGCGGGGCGGGGCACTCGGATTCAAGATCCACGAGGACTGGGGAGCGACCCCGGCCGTCATCGACGCCTGCCTGAGCGTCTGTGACGAGACCGGCGCCCAACTCGCGGTACACACGGACACCTTGAACGAGGCGGGGTTCGTCGGGGACACGCTCGCCGCGATCGCGGGCCGCACGATCCACGCGTACCACACCGAGGGAGCGGGCGGCGGGCACGCCCCCGACATCATCACCGTTGTCAGTGAGCCGTACGTCCTGCCCAGCTCCACCAATCCCACCCGGCCGCACACCGTCAACACCATCGAGGAACACCTCGACATGCTGATGGTCTGTCATCATCTCAACCCGGCCGTGCCCGAGGACCTCGCCTTCGCCGAATCCCGGATCAGGCCGTCCACGATCGCGGCCGAGGACATCCTCCACGACCTCGGCGCGATCTCGATCATCTCCTCCGACTCCCAGGCCATGGGCCGCATCGGCGAGGTGATCACACGCACCTGGCAGACCGCGCACGTGATGAAGAAGCGCCGGGGCGCCCTGCCGGGTGACGGGCGGGCCGACAACCGCCGGGCACGTCGCTATGTCGCCAAATACACGATCAACCCGGCGGTCGCCCAAGGGCTCGACCGGGAGATCGGCTCGGTCGAGACCGGCAAACTGGCCGACCTCGTGGTGTGGGATCCCGCCTTCTTCGGCGTCAAGCCGCAGCTCGTCATCAAGGGCGGCCAGATCGCGTACGCACAGATGGGTGACGCCAACGCCTCGATCCCGACGCCCCAACCGGTCCTGCCGCGGCCGATGTTCGGCGCGCTGGGGACCGCGGCGGCACGGAGCTCGTTCAACTTCGTGGCCGAGGCGGCGATCGAGGACGATCTGCCCGAACGCCTGGGTCTGGCCAAGAAGTTCGTACCGATCACCAGTACGCGGCGGGTCACCAAGGCGGACATGCGCGAGAACGACGCGATGCCACGGGTCGAGGTGGACGCCGACACGTTCACGGTCACGGTCGACGGTGAGCCGGTCGAACCCGCACCGGCCGTGGAACTGCCCATGGCACAGCGGTACTTCCTGTTCTGATGACGCTGCGACGGATGCCGCACGCGCGGCAATACGCATGCGCCTCCGGGCGCGAACCCCGGGCGGCGGCCGGCTCTGGTCCGGGTGCGCTCGCGGTCGGTCGCCCGCCCACCGGGGCCGCGGGGTCTCCTCTTCCGGGACCGTCGTCCCGGGTGCGGGTGGTGGATGGGGCACAGGTGGCCGCGCGGACAGCGGCCCGCGATCGTGGGCAGTGGCAGTGGCAGTGGCAGTGGCAGTGGCAGTGGCAGTGGCAGTGGCAGTGGCCGACGCCCGGCGGCCGGTCATGAGCCGTGCCGCCCTGCTCGTCCTCGCCGACGGACGGTTCCCTGCCGGAGGGCACGCGCACTCCGGTGGGGCCGAGGCCGCCGTCAAGGACGGGCGGATCCGGGACGCGCGCGGCCTGGAGGCCTTCTGCCGGGGACGCCTGCACACGACGGGACTCACCGCAGCCGGCCTCGCGGCCGCGGCCGCGCTCGGGCACGACTTCGCCGCGCTCGACGCCGCTGCCGACGCCCGCACACCCTCGCCCGCCCTCCGGGCCGTCGCGCGCAAGCTCGGACGGCAGATGATGCGCGCCGCACGGGCCGCCTGGCCGGGCGCCGACCTCGACGCGCTCGCCGTCGCGTTCCCCCGCGGTACGCACCAGCCGATCGTGCTCGGCACCGCGGCGCGCGCGGCCGGCCTCGCTCCGCCGGACGCCGCGCACTGCGTCGCGTACGAGACCGTCAGCGGTCCGGCCACCGCCGCCGTACGGCTGCTGAGCCTGGACCCGTTCGAGGCCACCGCCGTCCTCGCCCGCCTCGCCCCCGAGATGGACAGCGTCGCCGCCATGGCGGCGTCCGCCGCCCTCGAGGGCATCGACGCACTGCCCGCCGCGTCCGCCCCGCTGCTCGACATCACGGCCGAGCAGCACGCGACCTGGCCCGTACGCCTCTTCGCCTCGTAGGCCCGCACCCCCGGGCACCAAGGAGCCGCACCATGCACCTCGATCACGGACTTCACGAAGCCCCCAGGGCGGTCGGCGCCGACGCCGTACGCCCCGACGGCGGCCGGCGCGCCCTGCGTATCGGTCTCGGCGGACCCGTCGGTTCCGGCAAGACCGCCACCGTCGCGGCGCTGTGCAGGAGTCTGCGCGACAAGCTGTCCATCGCGGTCGTCACCAACGACATCTACACCCGCGAGGATGCCGAGTTCCTGCTCCGTAACGCCGTGCTGCCGCCGGAGCGCATCCATGCCGTCGAGACCGGCGCCTGCCCGCACACCGCCATCCGCGACGACATCTCCGCCAACCTCGAGGCCGTCGAGGAGCTCGAGGACAGCGTCGGCCCGCTCGATCTGATCCTTGTCGAGTCCGGCGGCGACAACCTCACCGCCACCTTCTCCAAGGGACTGGTCGACGCCCAGATCTTCGTCATCGACGTGGCGGGCGGTGACGACATCCCGCGCAAGGGCGGCCCCGGCGTCACCACTTCCGACCTGCTGGTGATCAACAAGACCGATCTCGCGCCCTATGTCGGCTCCGACCTCGACCGTATGGCCCGCGACGCCGAGGAACAGCGCGGCGGCCTGCCCGTCGCCTTCACCTCGCTGACCGGCGGCGAAGGCGTCGGACCGGTCGCCGACTGGGTGCGGGCCCAGCTCGCCGCCTGGACCGCATGAGCGTCCAGGCCACCGCCCGCATCGTGGCCACCCCGGGCGGGCTGCCCGTCCTCGCCGGTGACGGACCACTCGCCCTGCGCCGCACCCGTGCCACCGGCCCGGGCCACCGGGTCACCGTCGTGGGTGCGATGAGCGCGCCGCTCGGCGGCGACCGGCTCGCGATCGAGGCAGAGGCGTCGGACGGCGCTCGGCTCACCGTGGACTCGGCCGCCGCCACGATCGCCCTGCCCGGCCGGACCGGGGCGAGGGCTCACTACGACGTGACGCTGACGGTGGGAGAGGACGCCGTGCTGCGGTGGCTGCCGGAACAGCTCATCGCGGCACAGGGCAGCGAGCTGCGGATGCGTACCCGCGTCGAACTCGCCGCCACGGCACGGCTGGTGCTGCGCGAGGAGCAGATCCTCGGCCGCTATGGTGAGCGGCCGGGCACCCTCACCACCCGCCTCACCGTGCACCGGGCCCAACGCCCGTTGCTCGACACCGAGCTCTCCTGCGGACCGGGCGCACCCGGAGGCTGGGACGGGCCGGCCGTGCTCGCCGGGCACCGGGCCGTCGGCCAACTCATCGTCGTGGACCCGGAGTACGACGACATCCCGGTCGACGCCCGGTCGCTGGGCCCGGCCGCCGTGCTGACCCCCTTGGCCGGTCCCGCAGTTCTCGTCACCGCCGTCGCCGAGGACGCGCGGGCCCTGCGTGGCGTCCTGGACGAGGCACTGGCACAGCTGCACCGCTGAGCGGGACGTGACACACCGGTTATTGGTTCGGCAAAGAACACCAGTACGGACTTCTCCCCGCTGCCCTGCCCACGAAAGGATCTCCCGGACAACTCCACAACAGAAGGGGGAGGTTCTACGTGAGACGCACAGCAGTGCTCGGCTCGGCCGGCACTCTGGTCGCGGGCACCCTCATAGCCGGCGCGATCGCTGCTCCGGCAGCGAACGCCGAAGGCTCCAGCCGTGGTTGGTCCGAGGCGCGCGGCGTGAAGATAGCCGCCGAGCGGGCCGCCAAGAAGGGCATCGCCTGGGCGGACTGCCCGGAGGACTGGGGGTTCGCGAAGCCCATCCAGTGCGGCTGGGTGAGCGTTCCGCTCGACTACGCACGGCCGTACGGCAAGCAGATCAAGATCGCCGTCGACCGTATCGACAACACCGGGACCAAGGAAGAGCGCCAGGGCGCGCTGATCTACAACCCCGGCGGCCCCGGCGGCTCGGGTATGCGCTTCCCGGTCCGGGTGACCAGCAAGAACCCCCTGTGGGCCAAGACCTCGAAGGCGTACGACTTCGTGGGCTTCGACCCCCGCGGCGTCGGCCACTCCACCCCCATCTCCTGTGTGGACCCGCAGGAGTTCGTGAAGGCGCCGAAGCCCGACCCGGTGCCCGACAGCGAGGCGGACAAGCGCGCGCAGCGCAAGCTCGCCGCCGAGTACGCGGACGGATGCGCCGAGCGCAGCGGCTGGATGCTGCCGCACATGACCACGCCGAACACCGTCCGCGACCTGGACGTCATCCGGGCTGCCCTCGGTGAGAAGAAGCTCAACTTCCTGGGCGTCTCCTACGGCACCTACATCGGCGCGGTCTACGCGACGCTCTTCCCTGGCCATGTGCGCCGGATGATCGTCGACAGCGTGGTCAACCCGTCGCGCGAGAAGATCTGGTACCAGGCCAATCTCGACCAGGACGTCGCGTTCCAGATGCGCTGGGACGACTGGAAGGCCTGGGTCGCCAAGAACGACGCGACCTTCCACATCGGCGACACCCCCGAGAAGGTCGAAGCGCAGTGGGTGAAGCTGCGTGCCACCGCGAAGAAGAGCCCGCTCGGCGGGGTCGTCGGCCCGGCCGAACTCATCGGCTTCTTCCAGAGCGCCCCGTACTACGACTCCGCCTGGGTGCCTGTCGCCCAGGCCTGGAGCAAGTACGTCGCCGGTGACACCCAGGCGCTCGTCGACGCCGCCGCGCCCGACCTGTCCGACACCGCGGGCAACATCGCCTCGGAGAACGGCAACGCGGTCTACACCGCCGTCGAGTGTGCCGACGCGAAGTGGCCCACCAGCTGGAAGAAGTGGGACCGGGACAACACCCGTCTGCACAAGGACCACCCGTTCATGACGTGGGCCAACGCGTGGATGAATTTGCCGTGCGCCACCTGGTCCGCCAAGCAGCAGACCCCGGTGCAGGTGCGGACCGGCAAGGGCCTGCCG
Organism: Streptomyces sp. NBC_00390; assembly: GCF_036057275.1. Classification (NCBI taxonomy): domain Bacteria; kingdom Bacillati; phylum Actinomycetota; class Actinomycetes; order Kitasatosporales; family Streptomycetaceae; genus Streptomyces; species Streptomyces sp. NBC_00390. The sequence continues at coordinate 7,230,093 of NZ_CP107945.1, forward strand.
CCGGTGCTCATCGTGCAGGCCGAGCGTGACGCCGCGACGCCTTACGACGGCGCGGTCGAGCTGCACAAGCGGCTCAAGGGCTCTCGTCTGATCACCGAGAAGGGCGCCGGCTCGCACGGTGTGACCGGCCTGGTCAACCCGTGCATCAACGAGCGCGTGGACGCCTACCTGCTCAGCGGCAAGGTGGACGGCCGCGATGTGACGTGCACCCCGCACGCCACGCCCAAGCCGTAAGCGCCACAGCGGTGACGGGGGAGGGGCGGCCGGTCACGGCCGCCCCTCCTTCGCCCTGCGGCGCGTCCCCCTCCTGCGCCCTCAGCTGCTGCGACGCGGGAACTTCCGCTGCTTCTGCTGCTGTTCCTGCAGCTCAGCCTTGGCCTCGGCGGCGTACCGGTCCACGTACTCCTGGCCGGACAGCCCGAGAATGGCGTACATGATCTCGTCCGTCACGGCGCGGATCGCCGCCTTCTCGTTCTCCATGCCCGCGTAGCGCGAGAAGTCCAGCGGCTCACCGAACCGGACCGTGACCCGCTTGATCTTCGGCACCACCTGTCCGGGCGGCTGGATCTCGAAGGTCCCCACCATCGCGCACGGCACCACGGGGACCCCGGCCCTGAGCGCCATCACCGCGACCCCGACCTTGCCCTTGTAGAGGCGTCCGTCGTGCGAACGGGTGCCTTCGGGGTAGATGCCCAGCAACTCGCCCTTGCTCAGCACCCCGAGTCCCTCACGGATGGCCGCCTGGCCGGCCTCCTTGCCGGAACGGTCCACCGGGATCTGACCGGCACTGCGGAAGAACGCCGCGGTCAACCGCCCCTTGATGCCGGGCCCGGTGAAGTACTCGGCCTTGGCGAGAAAGGTGATGCGCCGCTTGATGATGGCCGGCATCACGAAGTGGTCCGAGAAGGACAGATGGTTGCCTGCGACGATCGCCGCGCCCTCGGCCGGGATGTGCTCGAGTCCTTCGATCCTGGGGCGGAACAGCACCCGCAGCAGCGGCCCAAGAAGGACGTACTTGAGCACGTAATAGAACACAGGTCGGCTCCCAACTGCCCGGATCGGTTCCGGGGTTTGCGTTCTGCCTGGTCACAAGGTGTTTCGGAGGGGGCCAGTGTAAATGCACACGTTGTGGTCTGTAACCGCCTCCGATCGGACTCGCGCTGTCTCATTTGCCGCCTTGCCGCCTTGCCGGCGACGAGGGATCATGCGCGGCCCGGAACGTCCGCGACGCCCCGCAGATCGGGGACGAGAGGCCCTCGTACGCACCGCAGTTGGGCGATGGGCCACGGCCTGCACGCCGTCATCTCCCGCAGGATCGGAGCCGTGTACCGGCCGATGAGCAGTACGCGGCGCGGAGGAGTCGCCCCGCCCTGACGGTCCCCTCGCCCGGTCGTGGTCAGTGGCTCCTCGTTCCGGACGGTCCGAGATCAAGGCGTCGGTGCCGCCGATCGGACCCGTCCGTCTGCTGGTCCTGGCACGCCGGACGCCCGCCGGATGGGACAACGGTTGACGCCCGCCGGGTCGGCAGCCTCGGGCGGCGGTGGACGAGGGGCCGGGACGCGGGCCTGCAGACGGCGGTGACCCGGGACACGGTCCGGCGGACGGCGGTGGTCGCGGCGCTCGAGATGCTCCGCGACCACCTGCGGCTATCGGGAGAACGGACAGCCTGCCAATGGCCCCGGGCTCAGTGCTTGGTGCCCTTGCGGACCTGGTCGGCGGCCTTCTCGGCCATCTCCTGGGTCTTGCCCTCCAACTGCTCGCCCTTGCCCTCGGCCTGCATGGACCTGTCGCCCGCGGTCTTGCCCATGGTCTCCTTCATCTTCCCCTTCAGCTGCTTCGCCTTGGCTTTGCTCTTGCTCATCAGGATCGACTTCCTCTCCGGATCGGGGGTGATCGTGCCTGACCACCCTGTTCACCGTTCACCGTGCGCCAGCGGGGGGAGTGCCGCAAATTCGCATTACTCGAACAACTGTAGGAAAACCTCGTGGAGCGGCGCCGACGCACCCGTGGCGCATTTCTGGTGGCACGCCACGTCCGCAGCCAAGAGGAATACGTGAAAAGACGTTTGCCGGTCCCCTGCCGAGGTAGCCGAATGATGTACCCGAAAACAGCGCCACTCCTCAGGAGCTGATTCGCGTGGCTGACCAGGGAAAGAAGATACGAGGCAAGGCCCAGGAGACAGTGGGCAAGGCCAAGGAGAAGGCCGGACAGGCGACGGGCGACGACGAACTGCGTCTGAAGGGGACCGCCGACCGCCTTGAGGGCAAGACCCGCCAGGCGGCCGCGGAAGCCCAGGAATCCGTGCGCGACGCGGCGGACGCGGCCAAGGAGAGCACCCGTAAGCACAAGTGACAGCTGGTCATTCTCCGGAACGAACCGGGTTTCGCGGGGCAGTTGTTCAGCCGTGCGGAACCCGGACCGTTTGTGCGGAGGCGAAATTCGCGCATTGCCGGTGGGTTCGAGGTCTCGGCCGGGCCGATTCGGGTACTCGCGGAAACGTGTCAGGTCCGCTGGCCGTGGGCCGGTCGTTGAAAGGAGTCACAACAATGAGCATGGTCAAGGAATCGGTGGAGGTGGAGGTTCCCATCCACACCGCTTACAACCAGTGGACGCAGTTCGAGGAATTCCCCGAGTTCATGGAGGGCGTCGAAGAGGTCAGGCAGCTCGATGACCTCCACAATCACTGGATCACCAAGATCGGTGGCGTGCGCAGGGAGTTCGACACCGAGATAGTCGACCAGCTCCCGGACGAGCGGATCGCCTGGCGCACCGTCGGCGGCGACACCAAGCAGATGGGGATGGTCCACTTCCGCCGCCTGGATGACACGCACACCCGTGTGGAGCTCGTGATGGACGTCGAACCCAGCGGTGCGGCGGAGAAGACCGCGGCCGTGACGGGCATGATCGACCGGCGGATCAAGGGCGATATGCGGCGCTTCAAGGAGTACATCGAGCAGCGCGGCGGCGAATCCGGCTCGTGGCGCGGCCGCGTCACCCCTGGATGACCGCCGCGGCTCTTCGTGGAGGGCATCCGGTGCGCGGCGCGCGCTCCGCCGTCGTGCGGCCGACGGCGGAGCGCGCGATCATGGAGGAGCCTGTCTCCGGGCCAAGTGACGGGGAGGCCACCCATGACTGCCACATCCTCCGCCCGCAGCCACTTCACGGTGGCTGAGCGGGCAGCTCAGGGCAGAGCGGCACGCTCCGTGCTGCGACGATCGCAGCACGCCCGGTTCGTCCCTTCCGGTGAGCGGCCGGATCCCGTCGACATCCTCGAAGGACAGTCCGCCACGCGGGTGGCGGAACTGGTGCCCTTCCGCTACGGCCGGATGCTGGAGTCGCCGTTCCGGTTCTACCGGGGCGCCGCCGCGATCATGGCGGCCGACCTCGGTCCGGCGCCTCACACCAGCATCACGGCGCAGCTCTGCGGCGACGCCCACCTGCTCAATTTCCGGATGCTCGCATCTCCCGAGCGGCGCCTGGTCTTCGACATCAACGACTTCGACGAGACACATCCCGGCCCGTTCGAATGGGATGTGAAGCGACTCTGCGCAAGCCTTGTCATCGCCGGCCGCGCGAATGACTTCGACGAAGTGCAGCGCTCCGCCGCGGTCAAGGAGGCGGTCGAGCACTACCAGGAGCGGATGCACCGCTTCGCCGGCAGTCACACGCTCGACGTCTGGTACGCCGAGGACGACACCGACGAGCTCCAAGCGCTGCTGCCGACCGAGGTGATGCGTCATCGGGCCTCACGGGCCATGGCCAAAGCCCGTACCCGGGACAACATCCAGGCCTTCGACAAACTCACGCACGTGGTGGACGGCGTGCGCCGGTTCGCCCCCGACCCACCGTTGATCACGCCTGTCCGGGACCTGCTCCCCGGAGTGGAGAACGACGATCTCGAGGTATGGCTGCGCAGCCTTCTCGGAGGCTACCGGCTCACGCTGTCCTCGGAACGCCGTCACCTTCTGGATCGCTTCCGCATCGTCGACATGGCGCGCAAAGTGGTCGGGGTGGGAAGCGTGGGCACCCGGTGCTGGATCATCCTGCTGGTGGGCAGGGACGACGACGATCCGCTGATCCTCCAGGCCAAGGAGGCGGGGGAGTCTGTGCTCGCCGCGTACACCGAGCGAAGTGGATACGACAACGAAGGGGAGCGTGTCGTCGCCGGGCAGCGGCTGATGCAGACTGCGGGCGACATCTTCCTCGGCTGGGAGCGCGCCGTAGGAGTGGACGGCCGCCGACGCGACTTCTACATCAGACAGCTGCACGACTGGAAGGGCATCGTCCAGCCCGACACCATGACCGCGGAGATGCTACGGGTGTTCGGCGGCGTGTGCGGCGCCTCGCTCGCCCGCGCCCACGCCCGCTCCGGGGATCCGATCGCCATCGCCGCCTATCTCGGCACCAGTGACTCGTTCGCCCGCGCCCTGGCCCAGTTCGCCGAGGCGTACGCGGACCAGAACGAACACGACTACGACGCCTTCCGGCAGGCCGTGGAGTCCGGCCGGCTCACCGCGGCGACGGTCGCTGCCTGACGGCCCCGGCCCGCGGCGGACGAGCAAGGTCCGCTATGGGTGCCCGGGTCCGCGCGTGAACGCCAGTTCACGCAGCCGCCGCCAGTCCAGGCGCGGCCGCAACCGGGGCACACCGGGGCGGTGCCGGGGGACACGTACCCGCAGGGCCCGGGGTCTGATCACGCAGTGAACCGGGGCCGGGAAGGTGAGTGCCTCCCCGTCGACTCCGGCCTGGACCTCAGCGGCGTCCGCATCGACGACGACTTCACCGGCGGTCAGAACAGTCAGGCCGGGAGAGCGTTCGCCGGCGAGCAGCGCGGCCGCCTGCACCGCACTGTCGACCTTGACACTCAGCACGCCGAGCACCCCGGCGTCCAGCCGTTCCCGCCGCCCCAGCCCGGCCGGGTCTCCCACCTGGTACGTATTGTTGCTCACCATCACCGCCTGCGGGGAGTCGACCACCACGTCGCCGCAGCGCAGGGTCAGGCGGGGCCCGACCTGGCGGGTCAGCACGTCCGGCAGCAGACGCAGGATGGTCTGGATCTTGTCGTCGCGGTACGCCGGGCTCTGCACCACGGTGGCGTAGGCGCCGAACGACACGTTGTTGACGAAGTCCCGCTCGCCGATGCGACCGAGGTCGACGCGGAGTTCCACCCCGTCGGACAGCGCCTCCAGACTCGTCGCCGGGTCGTTGCGGTCGAGGCCGAGATCGAGGGCGAAGTGATTCCGGGTTCCCGCCGGGATCACCAGGAACGGCACGTCGTGCTCCGCCGCGACACCGGCGACGAGAGCCTGCGTGCCGTCACCGCCGGCCACACCCAGAAGATCCGCGCCGTCGGCGAGGGCACGGCGCGCGAGCGCGGCGACATCCTGGGGAGCCGCGGGATCGAGCAGCACGATCTCCGCGCCGAGAGCCTTCGCCTTCTCCTCCAGGGCGAAACGCCCCACCTTTCCGCCGCCGGAACGCGGATTCATGATGAAGAACGGCCGCCGAGGCCGGGGAGTGACGTACTCGCTCGGCGCCGTGTGCCCGCCTTCCGCGCCGAGCGCGGCCCAGCCGGCGCCGGCCGCCACCGCCCACAACGCGAGCATGGCGAATACTGCCCACAGCAGGCCGGCCACGGCGACGACAGCGATCACCGCCGCCTGCGCAGCCGCGGCAAGGAGCACGGAGAGCCCCCTCACCAGGCCTCTTCGGCTGACGGCCCACCAAGCCGCGGCCACGGTGACGACCAGGCCGGCAAGCCCGACGAGGACCAGTCCGATGCTCTGGACCCCGGCGGCGGCCGGCAGCACGAGCAGCCCCGCGGCGAGCGCGGTGATCGCCAGACGGGCTGCCCAGCGCCGCGCAGGGTCGCTGTGCATGCCGAAGCCACTGCCCATGCTTCCTCCCGACCTCCACCACCGACGTGGCCGCTACGGCCACTTCGCCCGGCGCCACACAGCCATTGCACTACCAGGCGGCGGATCACGCCTCACGGTTGCGGTCCTCGAACGGCCGTATACGAGTCCGGGCAGCGCAGCCGTGTCCGACTCCGGGCAGCGCATCGCATCGGTGCCTCAGCTCTGTTCCGGCTCTGACTGCCGTGGTCCACTGAGCTCGGGACCCGGACCGATGGGTGCACAAGGATGGATGCGAAGCGCAGGTCGAGGCCGGCCGGCCGGATTGTCACCGCTGCGGCGGCCGCCGTGCTTTTCGGCTGCTCCGGCTCCGGGAGCGAGCCGAGCCCCCGACCCACCCCCGCGCCGCCGGTCTCCGCTGCCGGGCAGCAGGGGCTGTCGTACTTCACCGGACTCCCCGCCCGCTCCGCGCCGGTGCTCGCCGTCAAGATCGACAACGTGCTGCCCGCACGGCCGCACACCGGACTCGCCGAGGCGGACATCGTCTATGTCGAGCAGGTCGAGGCCGGTCAGAGCCGCCTCCTCGCGATCTACTCCTCACGGCTGCCGGAGAAGGTCGGGCCGGTGCGCAGCGCCCGCGAATCGGACATCGAACTGCTGGGGCAGTTCGGCCGTGCGGCACTTGCGTACTCCGGCTCGCATTCCGCGCTGAGCCCGCTGATCCATGCCGCTCCGCTCGTCGCCCTCGCGCAGGGTGACGCTCCGCAGGCCTACGTCCGCGATCGGACCCGCCTGGCACCGCACAACCTCTATCTGGATCCGGAACGCGCCCTTGCTGCGGCGCCGCAGGCCACGACGGCAGGCGACATCGGCTTCCGGTTCGGCGCAGCACCTGCGGGCGGCACGCCCGTGAGCGAGCACACCGTGCGCTTCCCGGCGGCGCGGTTCACCTTCACCTGGTCGGGTACCGAGCGGCGGTGGCTGGTGGGTATGGACGGGGTCGCCGCACGGACGACGGACGGCGGACGGCTGGGCGCTTCTACGGTGGTCGTCCAGTACGTCGACATCCATCCCTCCCGGTTCAGTGACCGAGGGGGCAGCGTCTCGCCGTACACGGAGAGCGTGGGAGCAGGAAGCGCGCTCGTACTGCGCGACGGCCGGAGTCACGACGCCCGCTGGAGCAGGCCCACCGCCGCGAGCGGCACCTCCTTCACCACGACCACCGGACAGCCGCTCGCCTTTGCCCCGGGGCAGGTCTGGGTGGTCCTCGCAGCCCGATGACCTCGCCCGCACCGAGGGCGAGGTCGGGGCGCCGGATTCCGCAAGCGGCAGGCCCCGGCATGAAGCGCCTGCCTCGCCGCCTCGCGAGCGAGGCGCGACTGCGTTCAGTGGGCGTTCGGTGCCTCGCGGATGTCGCCAGCCTCGTCCCCGGGCTCGCCCCGCAGGGTGGCCTCGCTCTTGATCCTCAGCTGCTCCGCCCGGTAGCGGAGCCGCTCCGCCTCATCGGGGTCGGTCGAGCGGCTCGCGCGCTGCAGCAGCTGTTCCGCCTTGTCCCGATCGTGCTCGGCGTGCAGACGACCGCTCTCCTGCTCGGACATGGCGCCCTCCTGCGGATACGGACATGACCGTCTTTACCATCCCGAAATGTCGTCTCGGTATCTGGCCGATTTCCCGTGACGCACCAGGTCAAACCGTATGCGGTCGAACCACGTGCGGATGATGTCGTCACCGGCGCCCGAGACGACATCGGCCCCGGTGACCCAGGAGGCGCCGGAGGGACCGACGGGCCTCGGACCGGGCAGCGGGCCCCGGGCATGTGCACAGCCGTACGGGCCGTTCGGTGCACCCGAACGCGTCAGCCGGCGGCGTGGCGCCTTGCTCTGCGAAGCGCCAGGAGGTGCTCTGGGCTTCGTCGTATGCCCTTGTCCGACATGAGTCGGCTCCCACCCCAGGAGCACCGGATGCACCGCACCGCCGCTCTCGCCGCAGCTGTCCTCGTTGCCGCCATCGCGGCCGTCCCCGCCGCGGCGACCCCTGCACCGGACCCCACCGAGCTGCCGACGGCTCCCCGCGGCCTGTTCCTGACCGTGTCGGGCGACGAGAACACCTGGATCCGTGGCGTGCTGCTGCGCTGCAGCCCGCTGCCTGGTGGGGCGCATCCCGAGCCGGTTGCCGCCTGCGCGGAACTGGCCGTGGCCCGTGGCGACCTGGACACGCTGCCGGGCGATCCGCACCCGTGCACCAAGGAGTACGACCCCGTCACCGTCAGCGCCACCGGCTCGTGGCGCGGCCGCCCGACCGCCTGGCACAAGACCTACTCCAACACCTGCGAACTCTCCGTCGCCACGGGCGCCGTCTTCCGGTTCTGAGCGTCCGCCGCCCTGCGGGCGGGGATCAGGTGTCGCGCGGCGGGTGACGGATCAGGTGTTGCGCGAGGCGATCACCCCGATCGTCACCAGGCCGAGCACCACCCAGCCGAACCAGAGCCAGCCATTGCTGCCGAGCGCTGCCGTGTAGGCCGTCACGACCACCAGGGCCCCGACGGTCAGCATTCCCATCGCCTTCGTGGATCCGGACATGCATGCCCTCCTAGGACGGCCGCCGACGGCCGAGGCCGTTGAGGACAATCGTCGCCCGGAAGGAGGGCGCCGCGCTACTGCCCGGGTCATGGGACCTGTGACGTCCGTGGTCAGGTGCCGAATGTCCAGGACTGCTGTGCGTGAAAGGCTCCTGGCTGTCCGCCGTCATACGCGGGGCTTCGCGCGAACGTGCATGCGTTCCCCCTGCCTCCCGAAGAGGCTGAGGACCTCGACGGGCCGCCCGTCCGCGCTGCTGAACCAGTGGGGCAGCCGGGTGTCGAACTCGGCGGCCTCACCGGGGCCGAGCACCAGGTCGTGCTCGGCGAGGACGAGCCGCAGCCGGCCGTCCAGCACGTACAGCCACTCGTAGCCCTCGTGCGTACGGAGTTCCGGCTCGGTACCCCGGTCGGGGATGATCATTTTGTACGCCTGAAGAGGGCCCGGACTCCGGGTCAGGGGGACGAAAGTGCCGCCGCTCGGCAGGGTGCGGGGTGTCAGCCGTACCCGGGGGTCTCCCACCTCGGGGGCGCCGACCAGGTCGTCCAGGGGCACGCGGTAGGCACCCGCGAGCGGCAGCAGCAGTTCCAGACTGGGGCGGCGCTGGCCGGACTCCAGCCGGGAGAGGGTGCTCTTGGAGATACCGGTCGCCTCGGAGAGCGCGGCCAGGGTGAGGCCGTGCTTGGCGCGCAGCCGTCTGAGCCGGGGGGCGACCTCGTCGAGGACCGTTCGGTAGGGCGGCGATGTGTCCATGCGGGCATTCCACTCCGCTGTCCCGGGATCGGCAACAAGAGTTGCCGATCCCGTCCTGCGGGGTGCACGCTCCGCGGCATGAGCGCACACAGCGATTCCGGTCACGGACAGGGTCACGGGCATGGACATGGGCACAACCACACCGACATCGACTGGGAGGTCATGGCCGCCCAGCTGGAGAACAGCGGCGAACTGCAGCTCCCGCTCCTCCGCCGGACCGCGGTCCGCCTGAGGGAACTGCTCGGCCCCGAGAGGGAGGTCAGGCGCATCCTCGACATCGGCAGCGGGCCGGGCGTGATGACCTGCGTGTTCGCCGAGGTCTTCGCGGACGCCGAGGCGGTCGCCGTGGACGGTACGCCCGGGCTGTTGGACCGCGCCCTGACTCGCGCCGAGCGGTTCGGCCTCGGCGGCAGGGTGGCCGTCCGGCACGCGGAGCTGTCCGAGGCTCTGGACGGCGGTGACGGGCGCGGGGAAGGTGGCCTCGGCACGGCGGATCTGGTCTGGAGCAGCAGGGCGGTGCACCACCTCGGAGATCAGCAGGGGGTGCTGAACGGGCTCGCCGGTGTGCTGAGGCCCGGCGGGCTGCTCGCCGTGGCGGAGGGCGGCCTGCCGATGCGCTTCCTCCCACGCGACATCGGCATCGGCAGGCCGGGCCTCCAGGCACGGCTCGACGCCGCCCAGGAGCACTGGTTCGAGACCATGCGGGCCGAACTGCCCGGCAGTACCTCTGTGGTCGAGGACTGGCCCGCGATGCTCGGCCGCGCCGGGCTCGCCGCCGTCGGGAGGTTCACTTCCCTCCTCGACCTGTCGGCACCGCTGGGCGAGACAGGCCGTGCTTACCTGCATTCCCATCTGACCCTGCTGCGGGAGGCGATGAGCGAGTCCCTCGACGTGGAGGACCGCAAGACCCTCGACGTGCTGCTCGATCCCGGGGCACCGGAGGGCATCCTGCGGCGGCCCGACGCCTTCCTGCTCTCCGCCACCACGGTCTTCACGGGCGTGCGCCCGGCTGCGTGACCGTGCCGGACACGGAGTCCCGTGGTGCCCGGGCCGGAACCGGCCCGGGCACCACCGGGCCGGGTCGATGACGCCCTTCTCGGGCTCGTCCTGTCGGCCGGTCCGCCTGTCACCGCGCCGACGTGCCGGCCGGTCGTATTGCCGACCGAGTCGGCGCACAACACATGGCCATCGTCGGGCTCATCGCCACAGCGGCCGGTTCCCTCATCCTGTCCACGACGTCGGCGACGCCCGGCGTCTTCGCGCTCACCATTGCGGTGGGAAGCCGTGCGCTCTCGCGACACGCTTCGAAGGGACGTACGTAGGTGCGGAGCAGAGCGGCCCGCCAAGGCCGCGTGCCCGGGCTACGCCGTCACCGCCCCCGCGCCTGCAGCGAGGCGAGATACGCGTTGTACGCCTCGAGCTCCTTGTCCCCGTCGCGGTCCGCGGCCCGGTCCCGGCGCTTGGCCTGCCGCTGGTCGGAGCGGTACCACTGGAAGACCAGCGCAATCAGCACCAGCACGGACGGGATCTCGCTGAAGGCCCACGCGATCCCGCCCGCCGCGGTCTGGTCGGCGAGCGCGTCGATACCGAGCGAGGCCGGCGGATTCTCGTACGCCTTGATCATCGGCTCGGTCGCCATCATCAGCGCGATGCCGAAGAACGCATGGAACGGCATACCCGCGAAGAGCTCCAGCATCCGCATCACATAGCCGGGCCGGTGCGGACCGGGGTCGACGCCCATGATCGGCCAGAAGAACACCAGTCCGACGGCGAGGAAGTGCACCATCATCGCGATGTGCCCCGGCTTGGACCCCATCAGGAAGTCGAACAGCGGCGTGAAGTACAGGGCGTAGAGGCTGGCGATGAAGAGCGGGATCGTGAAGGCCGGGTGGGTGACGATCCGCATGTAGCGGCTGTGCAGCAGCATCAGCAGCACCTCGCGCGGCCCCTTGCTGCCCCGCGCCGCGACGGGCAGCGCGCGCAGCGCCAGCGTGATCGGGGCGCCGAGCAGCAGCATGATCGGCGACACCATGCTGATCACCATGTGCTGCACCATGTGCACGCTGAACATGACCATGCCGTAGTCGTTCAGCTTGGTGCACATCACGAACGCCACGCTCAGCACGCCGACGGCGAAGAAGACGGTGCGGCTGACCGGCCAGGCGTCGCCGCGACGCCGCAGCCGCAGGACCCCCCAGCCGTACAGGCCGAGCGCCAGCAGACAGGCGACCAGGAAGAAGGGGTCCGGTGAGTACGCGAGGCCCCGCCCCAGCGTGAACGGCGGCAGATCCAGCGTCATGCCGTGCCCGCTGTGATCCATCTGTGTACTCCCGAGTCCCGATTCGCGCTTGTTGTCCGGACCAGACTAGAACCGCCCCCGGCCGCCGCTGCGGCCGGGGGCGCCTCGTCGGTCCTGCTACCGGATCAGAGCACGCACTCGGCCTCGGCGTACCGCTCCGCCGGCACGGTCTTGAGGGTCTCGGTGGCCTCGGCCAGCGGCACCATCGTGATGTCGGTGCCGCGCAGAGCGGTCATCATGCCGAACTCGCCCCGGTGCGCGGCCTCGACGGCGTGCCAGCCGAAGCGGGTGGCGAGAACGCGGTCGTACGCGGTCGGGGTGCCGCCGCGCTGGACGTGCCCCAGGATCACCGGGCGGGCCTCCTTGCCGAGCCGCTCCTCCAGCTCGACGGACAGCTGCCGGGCCACGCCCGCGAACCGCTCGTGCCCGTAGATGTCCTTGCCGCCCTCGTCCCACTGCATCGTGCCCTCGCGGGGCTTCGCGCCCTCGGCGACGACGACGATCGCGAACCGCTTGCCCGCCTCGAAGCGCTCCCCGACCCGCTTGGTCAGCTCGTCGATGTCGAAGGGACGCTCAGGCACGACGATGGCGTGCGCGCCGGCGGCCATGCCGGAGTGGAGGGCGATCCAGCCGGTGTGCCGGCCCATGACCTCCACGATCAGCACGCGCTGGTGCGACTCGGCGGTGGTCTTCAGCCGGTCAAGTGCCTCGGTCGCCACCCCGACCGCGGTGTCGAAGCCGAAGGTGACGTCGGTCGACGCGATGTCGTTGTCGATGGTCTTCGGGACGCCGACGATGGGCAGCCCGGCCCGGGAGAGCAGATTGGCGGCCTTGAGAGTGCCCTCGCCGCCGATCGGAATGATCGCGTCCAGACCCAGCTCGGCCACATGCCCCCTGGCCCGCTCCACGCCGTCGCGAAGGTGCGCGGGCTGGACCCGGGAGGAGCCGAGGATGGTGCCGCCACGGGCCAGGATGCCGCCCACCGCGTCGAGGTCGAGCTTGCGGTAGTCGCCCTCCAGGAGGCCCTTCCAGCCGTCGTGGAAGCCGATGACCTCGTCGCCGTGGTCGACGACGGCACGGTGCACGACGGATCGGATGACGGCGTTCAGACCGGGGCAGTCGCCGCCGGAGGTGAGCACACCAATGCGCATAGCCCGAAATACCTTTGCAAAGTGGGCCGACTCCGGACCACGTCGTCCGGTTGGATCCCCGCCACCCTACCGGCGCAGAGTGGCGGGGCCGAACCAGGCGTCCGAGTGCTGGACCGCGCTCCCGGCCGAGTGCTCAGGTGAGCGAACTGCCCGTCAGGCGGGCTGTGTCGCGGTGGCGATCCGCTCCGCGCGCAGCGCCTCGTACCACCGGTCGTCGGTCGGCGGCAGCGCGTTCACGTCCAGCGCCAGCTTCAGCAGCAGATCGGCGATCTGCGGGTTGCGGGCCATGACCGGACCGTGCATGTAGGTGCCGAAAACGGTGTCGTTGTACGCGCCCTCGGTGCCGTCGCCGGTGCCGTTGCCCCGCCCGAGGCGGACCTGTGCGAAGGGGCGGGCGGTGGGGCCGAGGTGGGTGATGCCCTGGTGGTTCTCGAAGCCGGTCAGCTGGGGCAGGCCCAACCGCGGGTCGATGTCCGCCAGTACGTCGCCCACGCACCGCTCACCCTCGCCGCGCGTGGAGACCACGTCGATCAGTCCGAGACCCGGCTCGCGCTCACCGAGGTCGTTGATGAACTCGTGGCCGAGGATCTGGTAGCCGGCGCAGACCGAGAAGATGATCGCACCGTTGGACGCGGCCCGGCCGAGTCCGCCGTCGCGGCGCAGGCGCTCGGCCGCAAGCCGCTGCGGCCGGTCCTCGCCGCCGCCGATCAGATAGATGTCGCCGGACGTGGGGACGGGCTGATCGCTGCGTACGTCGATCCGCATCACGTCCAGGCCGCGCTGCCGGGCGCGGCGCTCCACGACCAGGGCGTTGCCCTGGTCGCCGTAGGTGCTGAGCAGATCCGGGTAGACCCAGACCAGACGCAGACTGCTGTCACTCATGATTGTCAGTCCTTTTCGGGGCCGCGGATCAGTTGCCGACGCGGCGGCGCACGTCCTGGAAAGCGGTGTAGTTGGCGATCAGCTCGATCCGTCCGGGCGGAGCCAGCTGCACCGCCTCGTCGACGGAGTCGCACACCCGGAAGTCCAGGCCCGCGACCTCGAGGCGGACCGCGAGGTCCAGCCTGCGGTCGCCGATGACGAAGATCGGGTGGCCGGCGAGCCGGGTGTAGTCCACGTCCCACAGCCAGGAGGTGTCCGTGCCGTCGGCGCCACGGGCGTTCACGGAGAGGATGACCGGCGTCGGCGGCGGGTCGATCAGGGAGAACGTCTCCAGCCAGCCGGCCGGGTTCTTCGCCAGCAGCAGGCGCAGCTCACGGCCCATGAAGGTGACGACGTCGTACCGGCCGGCCACGGCCTGGACCTGGTACATGCGCTCCAGCGCGACCTGCGGCGGAACCCCGAAGCAGGCGGCGACCGCGGCCGAGGTGGCGGCGTTGGCCTTGTTGGCCCGGCCGGGCAGCTGGAGATGGATCGGCCAGGCGCTGCCGTGCGGGTCGAGAACGTGATCGCCGCTGAGCACCCAGCTCGGCGCGGGGCGGCGGAAGCCGCACTCGCCGCAGAACCAGTCGTCGCCGGGGCGCTGCATCACACCGCCGCAGGACGGGCAGGACCAGGCGTCGTCCTTCCACTCCTGGCCGGCCGCCACCCACACCACGTTCGGCGAGGAGGATGCCGCCCACACGATCAGCGGGTCGTCGGCGTTGGCGATCACGGTGGCCTTGGTGCCGGTCAGGCCCTCGCGCCACTTCTCGGCCAGCATCCGGGTCTCGGCGGCGCGGTCCAGCTGGTCACGCGAGAGGTTGAGCAGCGCGATCGCCTTCGGGGTCACATCGCGGGCGACACCGGCGAGGTACTTCTCGTCGACCTCGATCACGCCGTACCTGGCGTCCGAGCCGCCGGCCAGCGCCGAGGTGATGCCCGCGGGCATGTTGGCACCGAGCGCGTTGGACACGACCGGGCCACTGGCCCGCAGTGCCTCGGCGATCAGCCGGGTCGTGGTGGTCTTGCCGTTGGTCGCCGACACGAGGACGACGTCCAGGTGCTGCGCCAGCCGCCCCAGCAGGTCGGGGTCGAGCTTGAGCGCGACCCGGCCGCCGATCACCGATCCGCTGCCGCGGCCGGCTGCGCGCGACACCGCCGCCGCGGCCTTGCCTGCCGTCACGGCCAGCTTGGCTCGCGGCGTCAAGGCTTCCGAGTTGCCTGACATCGTCCTTGATCCTCCTTGCTTCGGTCCGGAGCCAGCCTATCCAGGTGAGGTGGACCGCCCGTACCTCGGCACCGGGGGAATGGTGTGGAGGTCAGGCCGGAACGGCGGGAATGTGGGGGGAAAGCGGCGGGATCGTACGCTGTGCGCCATGCGAAACCGGCCGATCCCCGGCAGTTCCGGTCTCGTGCGGGCGATGAGCCTGCTCGGCGAACCCGGACTGCACGCCCCCTGCGAGCCCGTCACCGACTTCGGCCCCGAGCTGGCCGAGCTGATCGAGGACATGTTCGCCACGATGTACGCGGCGCACGGCGTCGGGCTCGCGGCCAATCAGGTCGGCGTCCCTTTGCGGGTGTTCGTCTGGGACTGTCCCGACGACGACGACGTCCGCCACCTCGGACATGTCGTCAATCCGCGCCTGGTCGCCGCGGACGGGGTCAGCGTCCGTGGTCCGGAGGGCTGTCTGTCGCTGCCCGGTCTCGAGTCCGGTACGGAGCGCTTCGACCACGCGGTGGTGGAGGGTGCCGACCGGGACGGGGCGCCGGTGCGGGTGGAAGGCACCGGGTTCTTCGCGCGGTGCCTGCAGCACGAGTACGACCACGTGCAGGGGACGGTCTACACCGACCGCCTCACACCCTGGCGCCGCTCG
This sequence comes from Streptomyces sp. NBC_00390, assembly GCF_036057275.1. NCBI lineage: Bacteria > Bacillati > Actinomycetota > Actinomycetes > Kitasatosporales > Streptomycetaceae > Streptomyces > Streptomyces sp. NBC_00390. The sequence goes on from NZ_CP107945.1 coordinate 7,245,522, forward strand.
CGTGCCCTGCGCGCGGCACGACGCTCACCGTGGGTGAGTGCCGCCGGGCTGGAACGGCTTCGCGAGGGGCGCAGCGCCCGGTCCTAGCGAGCCGTGGCGGCGGCACCTCGAGGCGCCACCGCGGACGCCGAGGCCGGTGTGAGCGCCCGGACGGGGCCTGGCTAGAAGCCGGGCCCGCCCACGCGGTCGTCGACCTCGAACAGCCGCCCGCACAGCAGGTCGGTCAGGTTCTCCACCAACTCGCTGCGGGAGCAAGGGCGTTCGGCCAGCCACCAGTCCCCGGCCGCATGCATCATCCCGACGACTCCATGGCCCCACGCCCGGGCCAGCCGGTCGCCGTCGGGGCCGAGGTCCACCCGGTCGGCGATCACCTTGCCCAGCTCCTCGCCGAGACGGCGCAGCAGCGGTGCGGAGTGCCGGCCGACGTCGAAGCCCTGCTCGGCGGGCTGGTTGTCCTCGGCCGGGTGCATCAGGAACCGGTAGACCTGGGGGCGCGCCTCGATCGCGGCGAGATAGGTGTCGAGGGTGCCCGCGACCCGCTGGCGGCGGTCGACATCCGCGTCCACCGCCACCTGGAGGGCCCTGAGCAGGGCGTCGGTGTGGCGCTTGGCGAGTGCGCGGTACAGCCCGCCCTTGTCGCCGAAGTGCCGGTAGAGGATCGGCTTGGTGATGCCCGCCTCGGCGGCTATGGCGTTCATGGAGGCGTGCGGTCCGTCGCGGAGCACCACACGGTCGGCTGCCTCGAGCAGCTCCCGGCGCCGCTGCTCGGCCGACCGCTGATGATGTGAGGTCTCCATGATTCGTCTCTCCCCGCCCTTGCGAAATGCGTGACGCGCAAGGTAACACCCACGCACCTGAACACGTGATCGGGCTCTGCTCGGTTGACATGGGCTACTAACCGGTAACATACTGATGTTACCGGAAGTAACGCGCTGGTGGGCGCCGTAGTACTGGAGGGGACATGACCGAGTTCACGCTCGATCTCAATGACGACCAGAAGCAGGTCCGTGACTGGCTGAACGGCTTCGCCAAGGACGTCATGCGCCCGGCCGCCGCCGAGTGGGACGAGCGTGAGGAGACCCCCTGGCCGGTCATCCAGGAAGCGGCCAAGGTGGGCATCTACTCCCTCGACTTCTATGCCCAGCAGTTCTTCGACCCCACCGGGCTCGGTATCCCGATGGCGATGGAGGAGCTCTTCTGGGGCGACGCGGGCATCGCCCTGTCGATCGTCGGCACCGGCCTCGCGGCCATCGGCGTCATCGCCAACGGCACCGAGGAGCAGATCGGCACCTGGATCCCCCAGATGTACGGCGACGCCAACGATGTCAAGCTCGCCGCCTTCTGCTCCTCCGAGCCGGACGCCGGCAGCGACGTCGGTGCCATGCGCACCCGCGCGGTCTACGACGAGGCCAAGGACGAGTGGGTGCTCAACGGCACCAAGACCTGGGCGACCAACGGGGGCATCGCCAACGTCCACATCGTGGTCGCCGTCGTCGACCCGGAGCTCGGCTCCAAGGGCCACGCCTCCTTCATCGTCCCGCCGAACACCCCCGGCCTTTCGCAGGGCCAGAAGTTCAAGAAGCACGGCATCCGTGCCTCGCACACCGCCGAAGTGGTCCTGGACTACGCCCGCGTCCCCGGCCACTGCCTGCTCGGCGGCAAGGAGAAGCTCGACCACCGCCTGGCGAAGGCCCGCGAGCGTGCCAGGAGCGGAGGCGAGCGGGTCAAGAACGCCGCGATGGCCACCTTCGAGGCATCCCGTCCGGCCGTCGGCGCCATGGCGGTGGGCACCGCCCGCGCGGCGTACGAGGAGGCACTCGAGTACGCCAAGACGCGCGAGCAGTTCGGCCGCCCGATCATCGACAACCAGGGGATCGCCTTCCAGCTCGCCGACATGCGCACCCAGATCGACGCGGCACGGCTGCTCGTGTGGCGCGCCTCCTGGATGGCGACCACGGGCAAGCCGTTCACCTCGGCCGAGGGCTCGATGTCCAAGCTGTTCGCCAGTGAGACCGCGAAGAAGGTCACGGCCCAGGCCATCCAGATCCTGGGCGGCAACGGCTACACACGCGAATATCCGGTGGAGCGCATGCACCGCGACTCGGCGATCTACACGATCTTCGAGGGCACCAGCGAGATCCAGCGCCTGGTCATCGCACGGACCCTGGCGGGCCTGCCGATCCGCTGACGGCCCGGTGACGCCGGAGGCTGCGGTCCCGCCCGGGACCGCAGCCTCAGTGTGCGTGCGTGGCGCAGGTTCAGCGGCGCGTCAGCTTCTCGATCAGCATCGAGGGCAGCAGCACCGCGACAAATGCGCCCTTGAACAGCAGCGGCGTCCCGAAGAGCGCCACAAGGACGCCGATCAGGGGTCTGTCGGCCGTGAAGTCGACCCCCAGCGGTGCCCAGGCGCCGCCCGTGAACGCCTCGTACGCCGCCCAGAGCGCCAGCAGCGCTCCGAGGGCTCCGCCGCAGAAACCGGCGAAGACGGGCCAGCTGCTTCCTTTGCTCGTGCCTGCCATCAAGTCCCCCCCGGGATGGTGATGTGCGAAACAGCCGCTCGGTACGGCCTCAGGCGGACAGCAGCGCCTCGATCGCCGCCAGGACCTCAGGAGCCTCCGGCTCGGTGCGCGGGCGGATCCGGGCCACGACCGCGCCGTCCTTGCCGATCAGGAACTTCTCGAAGTTCCACTGGACGTCACCGGCCTCGCCGTCCGCGTCCGCGACCTTGGTCAGCTCCGCGTACAGCGGGTGGCGGTCCTCGCCGTTCACGTCCGTCTTCTCCAGCATCGGGAACGTCACGCCGTAGGTCGCCGAGCAGAACGACTGGATCTCGTCCGCGGTGCCCGGCTCCTGGCCCGCGAACTGGTTGCACGGCACACCGAGCACGGTGAAGCCGCGCTCGCCGTACTCCTTCTGCAGGCGCTCGAGACCTGCGTACTGCGGCGTCAGCCCGCACTTCGAAGCCACATTGACCAGCAGGACGGCCTGTCCGCGATATGCAGCCAGGGTGGTGTCCTCACCCGTCAGCGTGCACAGCGGGATGTCGTACAGAGTCATCGCGTTCTCCTCGTCGAAAAGCGTTCGACAGCCATTGTGGACCGCACGCAGAAACCGGGACGACGCCGGAGCGCCCGCCGAGTGCGGCGACCGGGCCGAATTCGCCCCAACTCCCGCGCCTGCGCGGAAAATCTGCACAATGAACGCGTGCCGGCTTTCACCGACCCGCAACACGCCGACGGTACGTCGGTCCGCTTCGACACGGCGCCGGGTGAGGCACCGCCCGCCGGGGCCCTGGAAGGCGCCCTGCCCGACGGCACGGGGCACAGCGGGCGCGGCGCGACTGCGCGACCGGCAGGAGCAGGCGCTGACGGTGCCCATCGACCCGTGCTTCAACAGCCGGCCGGAGATCGAGCCGCACCGGCTCGGGCACCGCACCGGCGGGGCCTGCCTCGACCTCGCGGCCTGGATCGTCGCAGGCGGACGAGGAAGTCCCCGGACGCCTGATCACTCAGCGGATCGGACGGAACAGACCCTCCTGCACCACCGACACCAGCAGCCGGCCCTCACGGTCGTAGATACGGCCACGGGCCAGGCCCCGGCCCCCCGTGGAGATCGGCGACTCCTGGTCGTACAGGAACCACTCGTCGGCGCGGAACGGGCGGTGGAACCACATGGCGTGGTCCAGCGATGCCATGTCGAAGCCCCGCGGCCCCCACAGCGGCTCCACCGGGATGCGCACCGCGTCCAGCAGCGTCATGTCGCTCGCGTAGGTCAGTGCGCAGGTGTGCACCAGCGGATCGTCGCCCAGCGGGCCGACTGCGCGCATCCACACCGCACTGCGCGGGTCCGCGTCCTTGATCTCCTCCTGCGTCCAGCGCAGCCGGTCCACGTACCGGATGTCGAACGGCTGCCGGCGGGCCATCCGCTCCAGCGCCTCGGGCAGTGCGCCCAGGTGCTCCTTGATCTCCGCCGTCACCGACGGCAGCGTCTCGGGGGCCGGGAAGTCCAGGCGCGGCGGCAGCTGATGCTCGATGCTGCCCGGCTCCGGGCGGTGGAAGGACGCCGTCAAATTGAAGATCGTCTTGCCCTGCTGGATGGCGGTGGTCCGGCGGGTGGTGAACGAGCGGCCGTCCCGAACCCGTTCGACCTGGTAGACGATCGGTACGCCGGGGATGCCCGGCCGCAGGAAGTAGGCATGCAGCGAATGCACCGGGCGTTCGCCGTCGGTCGTGCGACCGGCGGCGACCAGCGCCTGGCCCGCCACCTGCCCGCCGAAGACACGCTGCAGCGACTCGTTGGGGCTGCGCCCGCGGAAGATGTTGACCTCGATCTGCTCCAGGTCGAGCAGATCGACGAGCCGCTCGGCGGGGTTGGTCATCGGCACGGTCCTCTCACAGCTGGCCGACGGACGTGACACGCACGACGGCGCGGCCTTCCTCGTCGGAGGCCGCTAGATCGACCTCCGCGCTGATTCCCCAGTCATGATCGCCGTTCGGGTCGGCGAAGGTCTGACGCACCCGCCACAGTCCGTGCCGCGCATCCTCCTCGATGGACAGCAGCTTCGGGCCGCGGGCGTCCGGGCCGGTGCCGAGGTCGTCGTACTCGTCCCAGTACTTGTCCATCGCCTCGCCCCACGCCTGTTCGTCCCAGCCCGACTCGGCGTCCAGCTCGCCCAGCTCGCCGACGCGGTCGAGCGCGGCGAGCTCGACACGGCGGAACATGGCGTTGCGCACCAGTACCCGGAACGCCCGGGCGTTCGCCGTGACCGGCTTGACCTGGTCGGCCTTCTCCTGGGCCTCCTCGGCCGTCTCCACCTCGGGGTTCGCCAGCTGCTCCCACTCGTCGAGAAGGCTGGAGTCGACCTGGCGGACCATCTCGCCCAGCCAGGCGATCAGATCCTGAAGGTCCTCGGTCTTCAGATCGTCCGGGATGGTGTGGTCGAGCGCCTTGTACGCGCCGGCGAGATAGCGCAGCACGATGCCCTCGGTGCGGGCCAGTTCGTAGAAGGACGTGAACTCCGTGAAGGACAGCGCCCGTTCGTACATGTCACGGATGACGGACTTCGGCGAGACCGGGTGGTCGCCGACCCACGGGTGGGACTTCCGGTAGACGTTGTACGAGTGCCAGAGCAGCTCTTCCAGCGGCTTCGGGTACGAGATGTCCTGGAGCCGCTCCATCCGCTCCTCGTACTCGACGCCGTCGGCCTTCATCGCGCCGACCGCCTCGCCGCGGGCCTTGTTCTGCTGGGCGGCGAGGATCTGGCGCGGGTCGTCCAGGGTGGACTCCACGACCGACACCATGTCCAGGGCGTACGACGGCGATTCGGGATCCAGCAGATCGAAGGCGGCGAGGGCGAACGTGGAGAGCGCCTGGTTGAGCGCGAAGTCCTGCTGGAAGTCGACGGTGAGCCGGATGATCCGGCCCTGGGCGTCCGGTGTGTCGAGGCGCTCCACCACGCCGCCGTCAAGCAGGGAGCGGTAGATCGCGATGGCCCGGCGGATGTGCCGCAGCTGCTGCCTGCGCGGCTCGTGGTTGTCCTCCAGAAGCTTGCGCATGGCGTCGAACGCATTGCCCGGACGGGCGATCACCGACAGCAGCATGGCGTGGGTGACCTTGAAGCGGGAGGTCAGCGGCTCGGGGTCGGAGGCGATGAGCTTCTCGAAGGAGTTCTGGGACCAGGCGACGAAGCCTTCCGGGGCCTTCTTGCGGACCACCTTCCGCTTTTTCTTCGGATCGTCGCCCGCCTTGGCGAGGGCCTTCTCGTTCTCGATCACATGCTCCGGCGCCTGGGCCACGACAAAGCCGGCGGTGTCGAAGCCGGCCCGGCCGGCGCGGCCCGCGATCTGGTGGAACTCACGGGAGCGGAGCGTGCGGACACGGCTGCCGTCGTACTTGGTGAGCGCGGTGAACAGCACCGTACGGATGGGTACGTTGACGCCGACGCCAAGGGTGTCCGTACCGCAGATGACCTTCAGCAGACCGGCCTGGGCGAGCTTCTCGACGAGGCGGCGGTACTTGGGCAGCATGCCGGCGTGATGGACGCCGATGCCGTGGCGTACGTACCGGGAGAGATTGCGCCCGAACTTGGTGGTGAAGCGGAAGTTGCCGATCAGCTCGGCGATCCGGTCCTTCTCCTCGCGCGTGCACATGTTGATGCTCATCAGCGACTGGGCGCGCTCGACCGCCTGCGCCTGAGTGAAGTGCACGATGTAGACCGGAGACTGCTTGGTCTCGAGCAGCTCGGTCAGCGTCTCGGTGATGGGCGTCGTGACGTACTCGTACGACAGCGGTACGGGACGGGTCGCGGAGCGCACGACGGCGGTGTCACGGCCGGTGCGGCGGGTCAGGTCCTTCTCGAACATCGAGACGTCGCCGAGCGTCGCCGACATCAGCACGAACTGTGCCTGGGGGAGCTCGAGAAGGGGGATCTGCCAGGCCCAGCCGCGGTCCGCCTCCGCGTAGAAGTGGAACTCGTCCATCACGACCTGGCCGATGTCGGCGTTCTTGCCGTCCCGGAGCGCGATGGAGGCCAGGACCTCGGCGGTGCAGCAGATGACGGGCGCGTCCGCGTTCACGGAGGCGTCGCCGGTGAGCATGCCGACGTTCTCGGTGCCGAAGAGCTTGCAGAGGTCGAAGAACTTCTCCGAGACCAGGGCCTTGATCGGCGCGGTGTAGAACGTGACCTCGTCCCGGGCCAGGGCCGCGAAGTGCGCACCCGCCGCGACCAGGCTCTTTCCCGAGCCGGTGGGGGTGGAAAGGATCACGTTGGCCCCGGAGACCACCTCGATCAGCGCCTCCTCCTGAGCCGGGTAGAGCGCGATACCCCGGTCCTCGGCCCATGAGGAGAAGGCTTCGAAGAGGGCATCGGGGTCGGCGTTCGGCGGGAGCTGATCGATAAGGGTCACGCCCCCATCTTGCCTGGCTTCCCCCCGGATGGGGGAACCGGCCGCCCGCCCCCGACGGGGAACCGGCCGCAGAGCGGAAGATCACGGGAGGTACCCTGCCCTGTCAACTGGGCTTCACCACAACTGCAATGGGGCGGGGACACGCACATGATGGGACCGGCGCACTCTCTGTCCGGGGCGGCCGCCTGGCTGGGGGTGGGCGCGGCGACCGCGGCCGCCGGCCATCCGATGCCGTGGCCCGTCCTCGTCGTCGGCGCGCTGATCTGCGCCGGAGCGGCGCTGGCGCCGGACCTGGACCACAAGGCGGCGACGATATCGCGGGCGTTCGGGCCGGTGTCGCGGAGCCTGTGCGAGATCGTCGACAGGCTGTCGTACGCCGTCTACAAGGCCACGAAGAAGCCCGGCGACAAGCGCAGGACCGGCGGCCACCGCACGCTGACGCACACCTGGCTGTGGGCGGTCATGATCGGCGCGGGCACGTCGGCCCTCGCGATCTTCGGGGGCCGCTGGGCGGTCCTCGCGATCCTCTTCATCCACCTGGTCCTGGCGGTCGAGGGCCTGCTGTGGCGGGCCGCCCGCGTCTCCAGCGATGTCCTGGTGTGGCTGCTGGGCGCGACCAGCGCGTGGATCCTGGCGGGCGTCCTGGACAAGCCGGGCAACGGGGCGGACTGGCTGTTCACCGCCCCCGGCCAGGAATACCTCTGGCTGGGGCTGCCGATCGTGCTCGGCGCCCTCGTCCACGACATCGGCGACGCGCTCACCATCTCGGGCTGCCCGATCCTGTGGCCCATACCGGTGGGCCGCAAGCGCTGGTACCCGGTCGGGCCGCCGAAGGCGATGCGGTTCCGGGCGGGGAGCTGGGTGGAGCTGAAGGTGCTGATGCCGGTGTTCATGCTGCTCGGGGGAGTGGGCGGGGCGGCGGCGCTGAACGTCATCTGACGTGGCTCGGCCGCGGCCCGGGCGGGCGCCGTTACGCGCCCCCGCCCCGGGCCTGCACGGTCACGGCAGCGACCAGCGGTGCACCCGCGAGCCGTGCCGGGTGAGCCACGTACCGGCCCGTATCCCCCGAATCTGCGGCCGCACCGTGAGTGCAGGCCGTCTCCGACTCGGGCGAGCTATCCATGCCAGGACCTCCACAGCGCCGCATACGCCCCGTCCGCGGCTACCAGCTCGTCGTGGCTGCCCAGTTCGCTGATGCGGCCGTTCTCGACGACGGCGATCACGTCGGCGTCGTGTGCGGTGTGCAGCCGGTGGGCGATCGCCACGACCGTACGGCCGTCGAGGACCCGGGCCAGTGAGCGCTCCAGGTGCCGGGCCGCGCGCGGGTCCAGCAAGGACGTCGCCTCGTCCAGGACCAGCGTGTGCGGGTCCGCGAGTACCAGGCGGGCCAGCGCGATCTGCTGGGCCTGGGCCGGGGTCAGCGCGAGGCCGCCGGAGCCGACCTCGGTGCCCAGGCCGTCGTCCAGGCCCTGCGCCCACCCGTCCGCGTCGACCGCGCCCAGGGCCGCCCACAGCTCCGCGTCCTCGGCCCCCGTCCGCGCGAGCAGCAGGTTGTCGCGGAGCGAGCCGACGAACACGTGGTGCTCCTGGTTGACCAGAGCCACATGCTCACGCACCCGCTCGGCGGGCATCCGGGACAGTTCGGCCGCCCCGAGCGTGACCTGGCCCGCCCGTGGCGCGTAGATGCCCGCGAGCAGCCGGCCCAGAGTGGACTTGCCCGCGCCCGACGGGCCGACCAGCGCCAGGCGCGTACCGGGCGCCACATCCATCGAGACACGGTGCAGCACATCGACACCGTCGCGGTACCCGAAGTGCACCTGGTCCGCGCGGACCGCGCGTCCCTCGGGCCGGACCTGGGCGTCGCCCGCGGCGGGCTCGATCTCCCGTACGCCCACGAGCCTGCCCAACGACACCTGAGCGACCTGGAGTTCGTCGTACCAGCGCAGGATGAGGTTCACCGGGTCCACCATCATCTGCGCGATCAGTGCCCCGGTGGTCAGCTGCCCGACGCCGATCCAGCCCTGCAGGACGAACACGCCGCCGATCATCAGGACCGATCCGAGCACGGTCGCATGCGTGACATTGATGACCGGGAAGAGTACGGAGCGCAGCCACAGCGTGTACCGCTCCCAGGCCGTCCACTCCTTGATCCGCTGGTCCGACAGCGTCACCCGGCGCGCCCCGAGCCGGTGCGACTCCACCGTCCGTCCGGCGTCGACGGTCTCGGCGAGCACGGCGGCCACCGCCGCGTACCCGGCCGCCTCCGAGCGGTAGGCCGCCGGCGCCCGTTTGAAGTACCAGCGGCAGCCGATCACCAGCACCGGCACCGCCACCAGCACCGCCGGCGCGAGGGGCGGCGCGGTCACGGCGAGCCCTCCGAGCAGCAGAACGATCCAGAAGACACCGATCGTCAGCTGCGGCACGGCCTCACGCATCGCGTTCCCCAGCCGGTCGATGTCCGTGGTGATCCTGGAGAGCAGGTCGCCCGTACCGGCCCGCTCCAGCACGCCCGGCGGCAGCCCGACGGACCGCACGAGGAAGTCCTCGCGCAGATCCGCGAGCATCCGCTCACCGAGCATCGCGCCGCGCAGCCGCACCAGACGTACGAACACCGCCTGGACGACCAGGGCGAGCGCGAACAGCGCGGCCGTGCGCTCCAGATGCAGCTCGCGCGCCCCGTCCGCCGCCCGCTCCACGAGTGAACCGAGCAGCCACGGCCCCGCCATCGAGGCCGTGACCGCGACCGTGTTGACGGCGATGAGCAGGGCGAAGGCGCGGCGGTGCCGCCTGACCAGCTCGGCCGCATACGCCCGCACGGTCGCCGGCGTGCCCACCGGCAGGGTGTTCGCCGTCCGGGGAGCCGCCGGATCGTACTCCGGCGGCGCCACGCCGATCATGCCGACTCCTCGATGTCGATGGATCCGACGGCCTCGAGCCCGTCGATGGTGGTTTCGCTCAACTCCTGCGCCAGGGCGAGCTGTTCCGCTTCCGTCTCGCGGGTCACGACGGCTCGGTAACGCGGTTCCTTGTACAGCAGTTCACGGTGCAGGCCCACCGCCGCCACCTCGCCCTCGTGGACCAGGACGACCCGGTCGGCCCGGTCGAGCAGCAGCGGCGAAGAGGTGAAGAGCACGGTCGTACGTCCACTGCGCAGCGCCCGCACCCCCTCGGCGATCCGCGCCTCGGTGTGCGAGTCCACGGCCGAGGTCGGCTCGTCGAGCACCAGTACCTCGGGATCGGTCACCAGCGAACGCGCCAGGGCCAGCCGCTGCCGCTGCCCGCCGGACAGCGAGCGGCCGCGCTCGGTGATGGGCGCGCCCGACGGCTCCCCGTCCAGCGACGCCTGTGCCAGGGCCTCGAGCACATCCCCGCACTCGGCCGCGGCCAGCGCCGCGGCAGGCGACACGGCACCGGACGCAGGCACATCGAGCAGCTCGGTCAGGGTGCCCGACAGCAGCACCGGGTCCTTGTCCTGCACGAGTACCGCGGCGCGGGCGCCGTCCAGCGGCAGTTCGTCCAGCGCCACACCCCCGAGCAGCACGGACGGCAGCCCGTCCGGGTCGGCGACATGCCCGCCGAGCCGTTCAGCGAGCCGGCCCGCCGCGTCCGGATCCCCACACACGACGGCGGTCAGCTCACCGGCCGGGGCGAGCAGCCCGCAGGCAGGGTCGTACAGATCGCCGGCAGGCGAAGTGCCGGTCGACTCCGCACTGCCGGCCGAAGCCCGCTCCAGCGACAGCACCCGGGCCGCGCGCCGGGCCGAGGGCCTGGAGAAGGAGTACGCCATGGCCATCTCCTGGAAGTGCTGGAGCGGGTAGCTCAGCAGCATCACCGCGCTGTACACGGTGACCAGTTCACCGATCTCGATCCTGCCGTCGCCGACCAGCCCGATGCCGTACCAGACCACGGTGATCAGCAACAGGCCCGGAAACAGCACCTGGAGTGCCGTGATCAGCGACCACATGCGGGCGCTGCGGACGGCGGCCCTGCGCACCTCCTGCGACGCACGGCGGTAGCGTTCGAGGAAGAGCTCCTCACCGCCGATGCCCCGCAGCACCCGCAGGCCCGCGACGGTGTCGGAGGCCAACTCGGTGGCCCTGCCCGCCTTCTCGCGCTGGGTGTCCGCGAGCCGGGTGGCCCGGGGAAGCAGCGGCAGCACACCGAGCGCGAGCACGGGCACGCCGATCGCGACCAGTACACCGAGGGCCGGCTGGTACACCAGGAGCGCCGCACAGACGATCACGACGGTGACGGCGGCGGCCAGGAACCGGGAGACGGCCTCCACGAACCAGCCGATCTTCTCGACGTCTCCGGTGGACACCGCGACCACTTCACCGGCGGCAACCCGCCGGGTGAGCGCAGAGCCCAGCTCGGCGGCCCTGCGGGCCAGCAGCTGCTGGGTACGGGCGGCGGCGGTGATCCAGTTGGTGACGGCCGTACGGTGGAGCATGGTGTCGCCGGACGCGATCCCGACCGCGGCGAGCGCGATCAGCCCGCCGGCGAGGGCGAGTGCCGTCCCGGAGCGCTCCACGACGGCCTGCACGGCAAGACCCACGCCGTACGGCAGCGACATCACGGACACGAAGTGCAGCAGCCCCCAGCACAGCGACTTGACCTGACCGCCGAGCTGGTTGCGCCCGAGCCAGAAGAGGAACCGGGGGCCAGACCGTACATCCGGTACACCTGGATCGGGATACGGAAGATCGCGAATCTGCATGACGTCCCAGATCGTTCGGAAATACCGCTCGGACGTGCAAGGTTCGCTCTCCGAGGTCGCCGGCAGCAAACGAATTTCGGGCGAGACGGCACAGAATGCGCCATGGTCCGTCCACCGCGTCGGACGCATCCGGACGGAGCGTTCCCGCGCGACCGGTGCACGGCTCTGCCCACGGGGTCAGCGACGGGTCGCGCGCTCCAGTTCCAGCAGCGCCGAGTAGTAGCGGCGACCCGTCGCCCGCTCCATACCGATCTCGCACATCCGGTTGGCGCACAGATGGGCGTCGTAGTGCCGGGCGGTGACCTCGGCGGCCTCACGGGCCGTGGCCGCCTCCGTCAGCTCCTTGTGGAGCATTCCGCGGTCGCCCGCGAAGGCACAGCAGGCGGCGTCATCGGGAACCACGACCTTCTCCGCGCACGCCTGAGCAAGGGCGCGCAGCTGCGCCTCGTCACCCAGATGCCGCATCGAGCACGTGGGATGCACCACCGCGGAGCCGGCTTTGCGCAGCACCGTGAGCCGGGGGAGCAGCTCCTCCGCGGCCCAGACGAGGGAGTCGAGGACCGTCAGCGCGCCATGCAGTGCGCGGTTGCCGTCGGTGAGATACGGGACCACCTCATGGGCGATGCCGAGCGTGCAGGAGGAGGCGTCGACGACCAGGGGCAGGGTGCCGCCGACGGTCCACGCCCAGGCGGCCTCCACGATGCGGTTGGCCATCAGCCGGGCGCCCGCCTCGTACCCCTTGGAGTGCCAGATCGTCGCGCAGCATGTGCCTGCCACATCGCCCGGAATCCAGACCGGCCGGCCGGCGCGGGCCGACAGCGCGACCACCGCGCGGGGCAGCGAGGCGGCCAGTCCGGTCCGTGGACCGTCGTCGGGGCCGCCGAAGATGCGGTTCACGCAGGCCGGGTAGTACACGGCGGCCGCGCCGACGCGCTGCGTACGGGGCAGCCTGCGGGGAGCCGCGCCAGGGATCTGCGGCAGCCACTCGGGAACGAGATCGGGGCGTACCGCCTTACGGGCGAGCCCTGTCGCCGAGGTGAGCAGCCGCGCGCCGACCCGGTCCGCCGCGGCGACCGCGAGCCGGGCCGAGGCCTCGACGGCACGGAAATTCCGCGCCGTCAGTTCGGCGATGCGCTCCTCGTGTGCCGAGTGGCGCCGGTGCCGGAAGTCCTTCATCAGCGCACCGGTGTCGATGCCGACGGGGCACGCCAGCTTGCACGTCGAGTCACCCGCACAGGTGTCGACGGCGTCGTAGCCATAGGCGTCGAGCAGGCCCTGCTCGACCGGTGAACCCTCCGGCTGCCGCATCATCTCCCGGCGCAGCACGATCCGCTGACGTGGCGTCGTGGTCAGATCACGGCTGGGGCAGGTGGGTTCGCAGAAGCCGCACTCGATGCACGGATCGGCGATCGCCTCAACGGCCGGAACGGTCTTCAGCCCGCGCAGATGCGCCGCGGGATCGCGATCGAGGACGATCCTGGGGGCCAGCACCCCGTCGGGGTCGATGACCTGTTTCGTGCGCCACATCAGCTCGGTGGCCTTCGGTCCCCACTCCAGTTCGAGGAAGGGGGCGATATTGCGTCCGGTGGCGTGCTCGGCCTTCAGGGAGCCGTCGAAACGCTCCACCGTCAGCCGGCAGAACTCGTCCATGAACGCGGCGTAGCGGCCCACGTCCTCCGGGAGGGCGGCGTCGAAGGCGAGCAGGAAGTGGAGATTGCCGTGCGCGGCATGGCCGGCGACCGCCGCGTCGAAACCGTGCCGGGTCTGCAGCTCCAGCAGCGCCTCGCATGCCTCGGCCAGCCGCACGGGCGGCACCGCGAAGTCCTCCGTGATCAGCGTCGTGCCCGGCGGGCGCGCCCCGCCCACCGCCGTGACGAACGCCTTGCGCGCCTTCCAGTAGCCGGCGATCGTGCGTGGGTCACGGGTGAACGCGTTGGTGACGGACGGCACGGGGGCCACCAGCTCGAGTCGGGCCAGCACACGGGCCGCGGCCAGCTCGTACGCATCGAGGTCGCGGGTGTCGGGGGCCCGGAACTCGACCAGCAGCGCCGCCGTGCCGTCCGGCAGACCGGCCCAGTCGGCGGGCACACCGGCGACGCTCACCGAAGCGCGCAGGGTGTTGCGGTCCATGAGCTCCACGGCCAGTGCACCCGCGTCGTTGAAGTGCGGGACGGCGCCCGCGGCCGCGGGCAGGGAGGGGAAGAACAGCAACGCGGAGGCGACCTCGCGATCGAGAGGGAGGGTGTCGAAGACGACCTCGGAGATGAATCCGAACGAGCCCTCGGAGCCGACCATCAGCCCGCGCAGGATCCCCACGGGTGTCGCGGCGTCCAGAAAGGCGTCGAGCCGGTAGCCGTTCGTGTTCTTGATCGCGTACTTGGCGCGGATACGGGCCGTCAGCTCACGGTCCGCCTCGATCTCCGCCTTGATGGCCGTCAGACCCGCGCACAGCCGCGGCTCGGCGAGCGCGAGACGCGCGTCGGCGTCCGGCTCGCCGGTGTCCACGACGGTGCCGGACGGCAGGACGAACGTCAGCGAGGAGACGGTCCGGTACGAGTTGCGCGTCGTCCCGGCCGTCATGCCCGACGCGTTGTTCGCCACGACCCCGCCGATCGTGCAGGCCACGGCGCTCGCCGGGTCAGGGCCGAGCACCCGGCCGTGCCGGGCGAGGGCGGCATTGGCGCGCACGACCGTCGTCCCGGGCCGCACCCGGGCCCGCGCGCCGTCGTCCAGCACGTCGATGCCTGCCCAGTGACGGCGCACGTCGACCAGGATGTCCTCGCCCTGTGCCTGCCCGTTGAGCGACGTGCCCGCGGCACGGAAGACGATCTTGCGGCCCTTGCCGTGCGCGTACGAGAGCACCGCCGAGACGTCGTCGATGTCTTCGGGCACCACGACGACTTGGGGCACGAAGCGGTACGGGCTGGCGTCGGAGGCGTAGCGGACCAGATCCGAGACCTTCCACAGGACCTTGTCCGGGCCGAGCAGGGCGATGAGCTCACCGCGCAAGGGCTCGGGCGTGCCGGAAGCCAGCCGGTCCGTCACCCGGTCGGGGGACGGCCTGCGCTTTGTCCCTGGGCGGAGTGCTTCCGGCTTCGGCTCCAGCAGCGGCATGTCACGGTCCCATCGGCGGCGTCAGCAGCGCGGCCCCGGCCCGTCGACCAGGGTGGACAGCAGCCCGCCGAACACCTCGCGCTGATCGGCGGTCAATGGAGCCAGGATGTCCTCCGCGGCGGCGCGGCGCGCGTCGCGCAGCGCCCGGAGTGTGGTGCGGCCGGTGTCGGTGATCTCGATGCGGATCACACGGCGGTTGGTCGGGTCGGGGACCCGGCGCACGCAGCCGCCGGCCTCCAGACCGTCGACCAGGCTGGTCACCGCTCGGGGGACCACCTCGAGACGGTCGGCGAGATCGGCCATGCGCGGCGGGCTCTCGAAGTGGGCGACCGTGCGCAGCAGGCGCGACTGCGCGGGCGTGATGGCGATGTCCGCGGACTCCAGCTGGCGCTTCTGGCTGCGGTGGAGCCGACGGGTCAGCCGCAGCAGCTGTTCGGCGAGCAGGCCGTCGGCGTCGGGTGTGCTCATACGGGAACAATATCAGGAGTCCGCTCATTGTGAAGTCAGGTAACAGTGAGCTAAGCTCGCAAAGGTTTGTGCTGTGCTCGATCATGAGCCGCTGTCCGCGACGCCGATTCCCGAAGGAGCCCGTTTGCACCCCCACGACCCCGGCTGGACACCGCCGCCCAGGAAACCCGACCAGCCCCCGGCGCAGGTGCGGCGCATTCTCCGGCTGTTCCGCCCCTACCGAGGCCGCCTCGCCGTCGTCGGACTGCTCGTCGGCGCCGCGTCACTCGTCTCGGTCGCCTCGCCGTTCCTGCTGCGCGAGATCCTCGACACCGCGATCCCGCAAGGGCGTACGGGGCTGCTGGGCCTGCTCGCCCTCGGCATGATCGTGACGGCCGTGATGACCAGCGTCTTCGGCGTGCTCCAGACCCTGATCTCCACCACCGTCGGCCAGCGCGTGATGCACGACCTGCGCACCGCCGTCTACGCCCAGCTGCAGCGCATGCCGCTCGCGTTCTTCACCAGGACCCGCACCGGAGAGGTCCAGTCGCGCATCGCCAACGACATCGGCGGCATGCAGGCGACCGTGACCTCCACCGCCACCTCCCTGGTCTCCAACCTCACCGCCGTGGTCGCCACGGTCGTCGCCATGCTCGCGCTGGACTGGCGGCTCACCGCCGTCTCGCTGCTGCTCCTGCCGCTGTTCGTGTGGATCAGCCGTATCGTCGGCCGGGAGCGAAAGAAGATCACCACGCAACGGCAGAAGCAGATGGCCGCGATGGCTGCCACCGTCACCGAGTCCCTCTCGGTCAGCGGCATCCTGCTCGGCCGGACGATGGGCCGCGCCGACTCGCTGACCAGGTCGTTCGCCGACGAGTCCGAGCGCCTGGTCGACCTCGAGGTGCGCTCCAGCATGGCCGGTCGCTGGCGCATGGCCACCATCGGAATCGTCATGTCTGCCATGCCGGCCGTCATCTACTGGGCCGCGGGACTCGCGCTCCGGACCGGCGGCCCCGCCATCTCCATCGGCACGCTCGTCGCCTTCGTCTCCCTCCAGCAGGGTCTGTTCCGGCCCGCCGTGAGCCTGCTCTCCACCGGGGTGCAGATGCAGACCTCTCTCGCGCTGTTCCAGCGGATCTTCGAGTATCTCGATCTTCCGGTGGACATCACCGAGCCCGACCGGCCCGTCGCCCTCGACAAGGTCCGCGGCGAAGTGCGCTTCGAGGACGTCGACTTCGCCTACGACCCCCTGCAACTGCGCCCGACACTCGACTCCATCGACGTCACCGTGCCCGCGGGCGGCAGCCTCGCCGTCGTCGGGCCCACCGGCTCCGGCAAGTCCACCCTGAGCTATCTGGTGCCGCGGCTGTACGACGTCACCGGCGGCCGGGTCACCATCGACGGCGTCGACGTGCGCGATCTCGACTTCGACACTCTCGCCCGGGCCGTGGGGGTCGTCTCCCAGGAGACCTATCTCTTCCATGCCTCCGTCGCCGAGAACCTGCGCTTCGCAAAGCCGGACGCCACCGACGAGGAGATCCACGCCGCGGCCCGCGCCGCGCAGATCCACGACCACATCGCGGGCCTGCCCGACGGATACGACACCCTGGTCGGCGAGCGCGGCTACCGCTTCTCCGGCGGCGAGAAGCAGCGGCTCGCCATCGCCCGCACCATCCTGCGCGATCCGCCCGTCCTCATCCTCGACGAGGCGACCAGCGCCCTGGACACCCGCACCGAGCACGCCGTGCAGCGGGCCATCGAAGCGCTCTCCCGGGGTCGGACGACCATCACCATCGCCCACCGGCTCTCCACGGTCAGGGACGCGGACCAGATCGTGGTGCTCGATGCGGGCCGGATAGCCGAGCGCGGCAGCCATCAGGAACTGCTGGACCGGGACGACCGATATGCCGCACTCGTGCGCAGGGACGCCCAGCTGGCCCCCGCCACCCCCTGACACACCCGGGCACCGTGCGGCATGATCGCGGCCCATGAGAGCACTGATCGGAGTCGACCTGCCGGGCTACCGGCCCGTCGACCATGATGTCTGGGCGAGCGACGAAGGCGATGTGCTGTCGCTGCACTTCTTCGACCTGCCTCCGGACCTGCCCGCCTCGCTGGACGACGGACCCGCACTGCGCGCCGCCCTGACCCACCGCACCGCCGAGGCGGGCGGCGGTCTGATCGAGGCAACCGTCAAATCGCTCGGCCCGCTGCCCGCGCTGCGCCAGATACTCAAGCTGCCGCTCCCCGGACAGCCCTCCGGACAGGCATTCATCGGGAGCTTCACCGTGCCCCGTGCCCAGTGCAGCACGGTGGTGAAGATCCAGGCCCCCGAGCGCGGGATGACAGGGATGCGCGAGGCGATGGTCATGGCCCAGGTCGGCCACGACAACTACTTCCGCCCCCACCCGTACGCACCTGAGGTGCAGGGCGGACTGCCGTTCCATGCCGCCGACCACGCCCAGTGGGATACCCAGTTCCCCGACCATCCGCTCAGCCGGGTCCGGCGCACGCTCGCCGCGCTCGCCGAAGCAGTACAGGTGGCTCCCGAGTTCGCCGCGCTGCCGCCGTTCGCGCGCTGACCGCCTCCCACACCGAAGGCCCCGCTGCTCCCACGGGCGGGGAGCGGCGGCGCTTTCCGGAATCAGAACGTCCGCCGCGTTAGCGTGCTCGTATGACGAACGAGCCCTCGCTGGACCGGCTCGGGCGCCGACGGCGCAGATACCGCCTGACCCGCCGCGGCCGGGTGGTACTGATCGTGAGCGCGGCCCTGGTGACGGCGGCAGCGGTGCTGGTGCCGCTGCTGATCATGGACGCCAGGGAGACCAAGGACACCGAGCCGCTTCCGAAGTCTCTGGTCGTCCCCGAGGGATGGCGCGCCACGCAGGTGTACGACGCCGTCGACAAGGCCCTGGAGGTGGCACCCGGAACCACGGGCAGGACCGCCGCCCGGATGAAGTTGAAGCTGCCGGCCGAGGCCAAGGAGAACCCCGAGGGATACCTGTTCCCGGCCACGTACCCGATCGACGCGCGGACGACCCCGAAGAGTCTGCTCAGCTTCATGGTCAACACCGCCCACGCCCGCTTCGGGACCGAACGCATCCTCAAGCCGGCCCGCCGCACCGGACTGAGCGTGTATCAGGCGGTGAGCATCGCCAGCATCGTGCAGGCTGAGGCCGACACGCCCACCGACATGGGCAAGGTGGCCCGGGTCATCCACAACCGGCTCGCCCGCGCGATGCCGCTGCAGATGGACTCGACACTGAACTACGCGCTGCGGCGCAGCACCGTGGACACCACGGCCAAGGACACCCGGCTGGCCAGCCCGTACAACACCTACGCGCAGAAAGGGCTGCCGCCCACCCCCATCGGCAATCCGGGCGAGGTCGCCCTGCGCGCGGCGATCGCACCGCCTGCCGGCGACTGGCTGTACTTCGTCACCGTGGGGCCGGGCGACACCCGCTTCACCAGCAGCTACGAGGAACACCAGCGAAACGTCGAGGAGTTCAACGCCAACCGGGAACGGGGCGGCACTCCCGGGTGAGTGCGCCGCGGCCCTCAGGCCGGCGCCGGCTCGCGGGCGCGCTCCAGCAGGTGCCTGATGTCGCGGACCGCGGCCCGCCCGGCCCGGTTGGCGCCGATCGTCGATGCCGACGGCCCGTACCCGACGAGGTGGACGCGGGCGTCCCGTACCGCGCGGGTGCCCTCCACCCGGATTCCTCCACCGGGCTCGCGCAGCCGCAGCGGCGCGAGATGGTCGATCGCGGCCCTGAAGCCGGTCGCCCAGAGGATCACATCGGCCTCGACGGTTCGTCCGTCGTCCCAGGCCACGCCTGTCCGGGTGATCCGGTCGAACATCGGCAGCCGGTCCAGCACGCCGTTCGCCCGGGCTCGCCGGACCGCATCGGTCAGCGGCAGCCCGGTGACCGAGACAACGCTCTGCGGCGGCAGGCCGCGGCGTACGCGCTCCTCCACCATGGCGACCGCCGCCCGGCCGGCGTTCTCGTCGAAGGGCCCCTCGCGGAAGACGGGGGGCCGTCGCGTCACCCACGTCGTACCGGCCGCGACTTCGGCGATCTCCATCAGATGCTGCGTTCCCGAGGCCCCGCCGCCGACAACGATCACGCGCTGCCCGGCGAACTCCTCGGGCCCCGGGTAGTGCGCGGTGTGCAGCTGCCGTCCCCGGAAGGTCTCCTGCCCCCGATAGCGCGGCCAGAAGGGGCGGTCCCAGGTCCCGGTCGCATTGACCAGGGCCCACGCGGACCAGGCGCCCTCGGAGGTCTCGACCAGCAGCCGGCCCCCCTCGCCCTCGCGCACGGCCGTCACATCGACAGGCCGTCGCACGCGCAGATCGAAGCGCTCCTCGTACGCGGCGAAGTACTCGCCGATCACTTCGGAGGACGGGCGTGTGTCGTCGGCCCCGTTCAGCTCCATGCCCGGAAGGGTGTACATCCCGTGCACCTTGCCGTACGTCAGCGAGGGCCAGCGGAACTGCCAGGCGCCGCCGGGCCGCGGGGCGTGGTCCAGCACCACGAAGTCGCGGCCGGACGCCAGGCCCGCCCGCCGCAGGTGGTAGGCGCTGGACAGCCCCGCTTGTCCGGCGCCGATGACGGCCACGTCCGTCTCGCGGACCCCGAAGTTGTTCACGGTTCTACCAACAGGGCGGGTCCCCGGGATCTTCCCGCGCCGGCGGATGCGCACGTCGCGCGGCGGGAGCGAGAGGATGGCCCCATGCCTGGACCCTTCATCACCACGACGATCAGCCTCGCCACCGGTTCGGACGAGACGGTGACCGATCTGACCCCCGCCTGCGAGCGGTTCCTCAGGAAGAACGCGGAGGGTCGGGACGGCCTGCTCAATGTGTTCGTGCCGCATGCCACGGCGGGGGTGGCCGTCATCGAGACCGGCGCCGGCAGCGACGACGACCTGCTGGCCGCCCTGCACGCGCTGCTCCCCGCCGACGACCGCTGGCAGCACCGCCACGGAAGCCCCGGTCACGGCCGTGACCACGTCCTGCCCGCCCTGGTACCGCCGCACGCCACACTCCCGGTGCTCGGGGGACGTCTGGAGCTCGGCACGTGGCAGTCCGTCTGCCTGGTCGATACGAACAGGGACAATGCCGACCGTAAGGTGCGGCTGTCGTTTCTGGGTGGCAGCGACTAGGCCCGCCTGCAGGAGCCATCTCCGGCCGCACCAAGCGCGGGAAGACCCGCGAGGGTGGAACGGGGTCACGCGGAGGTGGGCGCGGGCTCCTCCAGCGCGATCACGACCATGACCGGGAGATCGGTGTCCTGCTGGACCACACCGGCGGTCAGGACCCGGCCGTCCAGGGCCCATTTCCGCACCGCGATGAACTCGTCCTTGTCCGCCGCCGTCTGCTCGGCCTCGGCGAGGTGGCCGGCGAGCGGGGATTCCTCGATCTCGGGGAGGAACCCCGTCAGCACCCGCTCGCCCTCTTCGTAAACGGCGTCCAGGTCGTCGAAGTAACCCGACTCGTCGACATCGCGGATCCAGACGGCGAACGAGACGCGGACCGCCCCGCTGCGGAACGTCTGGATCCACCCCCGGATGCCGTCCTTGCGCCAGGACGTCTCCACGCGGTCGCGGGGCTTGCCCCCGGGCGCCCACTCCTGGGCCGTGAACCTTGCCGCCGCGCCTTCGGGGGTCAGCGGGACGAGGCCCCGGAGCTCTTCCAGCATCGCGTTCACTGCAGCCATGAACTCATTCCACTCATGCCGTTGCCGGGCACGTGATACGCCTTCAGCTGCCCGCTGGCATAGGCCTCGGGGAAAGCCTTGGACAGCACCTCGTTCACATGCGCGGCACCCCATTCATTGGACACCATATAGCGAACTCCCTTGCCCCCGAGATCCTCGTTGAGGGCGAGCAGTTTCTCGGTCTGTGTGGTGATTCGGCTCTCGTTGTAGAACTCGAAATCGGGGTTGTACGGCGACGACTCCCACTCGGCGTGGTTGTCGCCGCCGGTCCACTTGGCCTCGGTGACCCAGCCGTCACGCGGGCCGCCGTCGACATGGACCTCCCGACCGTCCGGCAGGATCCACTGCTGCTCGTAGCTCTGGTCGGTGACGAGCCGCTGGTACCGGAACGACGGGCGTTCGAGCTGCTTCTCCGTCAGCCAGCCCAGGCCCTTGAACCGTGAGTAGGGCGACAGGCCGAGGGGGTCGCAGACCGTGAACGGGTTGTGCACATAGGCGACCGGGTTCGGCGAAGGGGCCAGGCCGAGGGGATCCGGGGAGGTGTAGCGCCCGGTCGCCGGGTCGTAGTGGCGGAACAGGTTGTAGTGGAGACCGGTTTCGGGATCGTAGTACTGGCCGGGGAAGCGCAGCGGGGTGTAGGCGGTGGTGGACCGGGTCCAGGCGGTGGTGCCCCAGAGGGTGCTTCTGGCGTGCCAGGCGATCTCGCCGGATTCGTCGACCAGCTCGGTGGGCGTGCCCACGAGGTCGGTGGCGATGGCGAAGAACCGCCGGTCGATCTCCTCCTGGCGGTCGTCCGGGGTGAGGAGGCGTTCCGTCTGGGACAGCGGGATCAAGCCGCGGTGGTCCCAGGTGAGGGCGACCACGTGCGGCAGGTCCGGCGTGTGGACCGTCTGTTCGCACAGGGTCCCGCCGTCCCAGGAGAAACGGACCTCCTCGGCGACGCTCTCGCCGTCGGCGGCGAGGCGCTGCTTGGCGGTACGGCGGCCCAGCGGGTCGTAGCGGTACCGCCACCGTGTTCCGTCGGGGGTGATGACGGAGGTGAGGCGGTTCTCGACGTCCCACTCGTAGCGCCAGGTGTCGGGCTTGCGGGAGAGACGGGTCTTCTGACGGAGGACGACACGGCCGAGAGCGTCGTGTTCGAAGCGGACGTCGCCGGCCCGGGTGACGGCGGTGCCCGCGTAGACGCGGGGGCCGGTGGCCTCGTGACCCGGGTGGGAGCCGGGCCAGGAGGCCGCCGTCTGGTTGCCCGCGGCGTCGTAGGCGTACTGCTCGGTCCAGCCCTGGGCATGGACGGCGGTGACGCGTCCGACCGTGTCCAGATCGAAGGTGCGCAGACCCGACAACGCGTCGGTCAGGGAGGTGAGATGGCCGTCGGCGCGGTAGGAGTAGCCGCGGTGGTTGAGGGAGCGGTCGCCGACCGTCAGGTGCTGGGAGGAGAGCCGTCCGGCCTCGTCCCACGCGGAAGCCAGGGTGAGTGCGCCGCCGAAGACGCGCTCCAGTTCCCGTCCGGCCTCGTCATGGGTGAAGGTGACCTCGCGGCCGCCGGCGGTCATGCGAGCGGTACGGCCGGCGGCGTCGTAGCCGTACTCGGTGGTCGCACCGGTGGGGGTGGTACGGCGAACCCGACGGCCCAGGGTGTCGTAGGCGTAGTTCATGGCGAGGCCGTCGACGAGTTCGGTCTTGACCCTTCCCCGCCGGTCGTACACATAGGCGACCTCGCTGTCCGGGCCGGACGCCTGGAGCAGGCGTCCGGCCCGGTCGTACGCATAGGTGGTCACCTCACCGGCGGCGTCCTTGCGGACCGCCCGGCCGAGTTGGTCGTAGACGTAGGAGACGGTTCGGCCGAGGGCGTCGGTCCGGGCGGTGAGCTGCCCGGCGTCGTCGTAGCGGTAGGCGCGGGTGCGGCCGTCGAAGTCGGTCTCGGAGACGAGGCGGCCGGCGGTGTCGTACCGGTAGTTCCAGGTGAGGCCGTGCGGATCGGTGACCTCGGAGAGCCGCAGGGCGGCGTCGTGCTCGAACGTATGGCGGGCGCCGTCGGGTCGGGTGCGGGCGGTGAGCAGGTCGAAGTGGGTGTACTCGAAGCGGGAGACGCCGCCGATCGCGTCGGTGTGCGTGAGGCGGTTGCCCTCTCCGTCGTAGGTCCACGACTCGGTGGCACCACCGGGGGCGACACGGCGGGCGAGATTGCCGTCCGCGGTCCATTCCAAACGCGTGACTCCGCCCACCGGGTCGGTGGTGCGCACCGTCCGGCCCAGGGCGTCGCGTTCCAGCCGGGTGACGCCGCCGGCCGGGTCGGTCACCTCCACCGGCAGGCCTGCGGCGTCGCAGCGCACGGTGGTGGAGGCGCCAAGGGCGTCGGTGACGGTGGTCAGCCTGCCCCGGTCGTCGTAGGTGTAGCGGGTGGTGGAGCCGGCCGGGTCGGTGACGGCGGTGCGGTTTCCGCGGGAGTCGAACTCCTGGAACCAACGGGCGCCGTCCGGCCCGCGGAACTCCGTGGACAGCCCGAACGGACCGCGGACGGTCCGCAGTTCGCTGCCGTCGGGCCGTGTGACGGCGAGCAGGCGGCCGTCATCGTCGTAGCTGAAGGCGGTGGTGCGGCCGAGTGGGTCGGTGCGGGTCAGCGTGTTGTCGCGCGTGTCGTAGGTGAAGCGGGTGGTGTGGCCGAGCGGGTCGGTGGTGGCCAGGACCCGGCAGCGGCTGTCGATCAGGTGGTGGGTGGCGTGGCCGTCGGCGGTGGTGAGCGTGGTGGTGCGGTGGCCGGTGTCGGGGTCGGGGTCGGTGTACGCCAGGGTGATCTGGACGTGGCCGGCCTCGCCGCCCTCGGCCACGACGCGGTCGCGGTCGTCGTAGACGTAGTCGTAGCGGCTTGAGTTGGAGTCGATCCAGGCGATGACGCGACGGTGGTCGTCGTAGACGAAGGTGGTGACGGCGCCGGAGGGCCTGGTGACGGTGGTGAGGTCGCCGTCCTGGTAGCCGTAGGACATCAGCGGCAGGTCCGCGCCGCCCTCGCCCGCGCCGGCCAACGACAGGCCGGTGACCAGGCCGTCGCTCACGGCGATGGTGACCAGCCGGCCCGACGAACAGGTCAGGGCGAGCGGGACGCCGTCCTCGGTGCGCTCCACGGCCCACGAGTTGCCGTGGCGGTCCTCGGTCCGCTCCAGCCAGGCGATGCCGTCGCCGCCCGGCTCGCTGCCGGACGGGGCCGTGAAGCGGCGGGTGAGGCCCGTGTCGGGGTCGGTGACCGTGTAGTCGCCGTCGGTGTCGCGGGCCAGCAGGGTGCGGGCCCTGCCCGTCTCCGGCCGGGTGGGCGCGCCGGGGACCGGGTGCGGGTACGGGACCAGGAGCCCTTCGGCGGTGACGTGGACGACGCCGACCGCGTCGATCTCCAGGCGCTCGTCGACGGTGGACGTCCAGGACGGGCCGAGGAACCGGCCGGCCGTGCAGCCCGACTCGGTACGGCGGGTGAAGACCAGCGGAAGCGTGCCGGGCAGTACGAGGTCGGTCTGCGGCAGGAACATCCGGCCGGAGGCCAGGTCCACCGGGTCGGTGCCGACGACGGTGCGGGTCGCGTCGGGGCGGTTGTGGGTGCCGTCCGGGGTGTTGTCGACCAGCTTGCGCGCCTTCGCGGCGTCGGCCATGTCCGCGGCGATGCGCACGCCCTTCACCGCGGCGCCGCCTCCGCCGGTTGCCACAGTCAGCGCGACGTCGGGCAGCAGACGTCCGAAGCCCTCGTACGGGTCCTTCATGAAGTCGCTGATCATCTGCTTGCCGGTGCCGACAGGGTCGTTGGCGGCGACCACCAGCCCCGCGGCGAGGCTGTTGAGGGATGTGGCGTACTCGGCCGGGTGCGTGATGTTGTACGGATCCAGGGGGTTGACCTGGCGGACGAAGTTCAGGAGCCCCGCGGTGCCCTTGATGATGCCGCCGCCGACGTGGTCCCCGATGATCTGCAGTTCCTGGAGACCGTCGCCCAACTGCTCGGCGTACGAGGGCTTCTGAGGGGCTTTGTCGCGGGCGGCGGCGACCGCGGTGCGCGCGGTCTCCGCGGCCGTGTTCCGCTGCGTGCGGGCCTGGGCGAGGATGTCCTGCGCGTCCTCCATCAGTTTCTTGCCGGGATCGGCGAATGTCGGCGCGGGGCAGGGCGGGAGCGTGGACGGGTTGCGCTGGTCGGCGGGCTGGGCGTTGTAGCGGTCGACCGCGCTGTTGTAGTCGTCGATCCTCTTGCGATGCGCGTCGGCCGCGTTCTGGGAGGCCTTGACGCCCTCCTTCCACATGTCGATCGCCGTCTGCGCCTGGTTCTGCGCCCATACCACGGTGCCGGCGAACGCTTCCAGCGCGGAGGCCGCCTTCTCGCAGGCGTCGGCACCGGTGAACCACTTGGGCGGCTGGGTGCGCACGGCGGCCCGCAGCGCCTCGGCCGCCTCGCCCTTGAGCCGGGAGGAGTCGAGCCCCTTGAGCCCCTGGCCCGCGTCGTCGAAGGACTTCTGGAAGGCGCGGAGTTGCTTGGCGGTGGAACGGATCGTGTCCGGGCTGCCGTAGACCAGCTTGGTCTTGTCCTCGGTCTGCCCGAGGTCCATCTCGTCGACCTCGGCGCCCATCCGGTTGGCGACCGAACGGGACTGCTCGCGCACCCAGTCCGCACCGGACTCCCAGCCGACGTCGTCCAGCCGGTCGGCGGTCCAGTTCCCGGCGTCCTCGACCCGGTTGCCGACCCACTCGACGCCGTCCTCGACCGCGTCCTCGACCGAGTCCGGCGTGATGTCACTGATGAAGTCGCCGAAGCCCACAGTCAGTTCCCCCCGGACTCACCCTGCTGCTGCGCCTGCTGGGCGCGCTCCTTTGGCGACGGGCCGAAGGTGTCGTCGAGCGCCTGGTTCCACTGGTCGTCCGATACGCCGAGCGCGTCGTTGAGAATCTCCGACTGCCGGCCGCCCTGGCCCTCGGTGAGGACGGTGCGGCCGGTGTCCTTCCACGTCTGCTCCATCTCCTGACCGGCCTTGTCCCACGACTCGGCGCTCCAGTCCGGGTTCAGGTAGTCCGGTGTGAACACGTCACCCCAGTCCTGCTGGGTGATCTCCTCCTCGGTGGCGTGCGGGTTGCCGCCCATGACGGAGTTGACGCCCACCTTCAGTGCGCCCTCGACGTACTGGTCGTGCTCCCACTGGGTGCCCGCCGCCAGGCCGAGGCGGTTCGCGATCGCGCTGGCGTCGCTCACCAGGGCGCGCACACCCCACTCCCAGCGCTCGCAGAAGTCCTCGAACTCGACCGAGAAGCCGTGGTGCCCAGCCTCCATCCCGGTCATCGACAGCGCCGAGAAGCCCTTGCCCATCACCGAACCCGTGGCGCCCCCGAGTTCACCGAGCTGGTCGATGGTCGCGCCCACGCCCTTGGTGAACTTCGTGACAGACGCCTTGTCGAAGTTCAGATCCGCCCCGTCACCGCCCATGGCCGCGCCCCTCCTCTGCCTCACGGGAGTCGACGGCGACGCCGTCCGGAACGATGCCGACGACCGGCGGGAAGAACATCGACCCGTCCTCGGTGGCGATGTCGACGGCGAGGCCGGCGGGCTCGTCCAGAGAGGGCACGACCTCGTCGACGATGCGCGCGCCCAGCAGCGCCGCGTAGTCCATCGGCCGGTCACCCGGCCCGTGGTGGAGGGCGAACCGGGCCAGTGCGGCCTCGTCAGTGAACCCGCAGATCCACCGCACCCCGCCCGAACGCGCCGACCACAGACCACCGTCGGCCGTCGGCACCAGAAGGACCGAGCGCCGCATCTCACCGACCAGCGCCCGCGGATCACCAACCCCCGCCCGCTGCTCGGCTATCCGCTCAACCAATGCCGTCCTGGGCTGCTCCACGGACCCTCCCCGTCATCGTGGCCGATGGCACCGTAGAACAGGACGCACATCCCGGGCCGGACGGTTCTCGCGCTGGTTCGCTTCGGGCCCAATGACCTCATCGACATGAGAGACACCGGCTGATGTCCCGCTGCGGTCGACGGGCGGACACCACCGGTTTCCGGCCGGCAAGCGATCTCTGCGATCGGGGTTGTGCTTACGGAGGTCGGCGGACACCGACCGCGACAACCCGGACCGTCAGGTGCGGCTCAGCTTCCCCGGGCAGTGCGCCGGCGACCGCGCTGATGATCTCCGTGCCGGGTGAGGGGGTGGAGGTCAGCCGAGTTTGAGGAGGCCGGCTTCGACGACGGCTTGGCCGAAGGGGCCTGCGAGTTCGGCGAGACGTGCGCAGTCGGCGTCACCCAGGGCAGCGTAGGCGGGAAGGGCCAGGCGGTCGGTGCGGTCCTCGATGTGCCGGCGCAGACGTTCGCCTTCCGGGCTCAGGGAGTCGCCGTCGAGGAGACCTCGCGTGCGCAGGCGCTCCTCGGTGTCGGCCCACTTCTCCTCGGGCCATGCGCGGCTTCCCTTGAGGAAGTCGACGGGAACGTCACCGGTGGCGGCGTGCAGAACCAGTGCCTCCAAGCCCCCCACGCCTTCGCTCAGCAAGCACGCGACATGGCCGTCTCCACGGAACTCCCGGAGCAGCGTCTGCGCGTGCCACAGCTGCAGCACCGGTTCCTCCGGCCAGGGCAGCGCGGCATGCGCGGCGAACAGCGGGCGGCCCTGCGCGTGTTCGCAGGCGGCGTCGGCGGCCCTGCGGGTCAGCGTCAGGACCTCGTCCAAAGACGGGAGTTCGTGGATGCCGGCCCGTCGCAGGGCCTCGCTCGCGGCGGCGTGCCGTGCGTCCAGCACCTGCTGCGGCGTCGCCGAGTCCCAGACCCCGTCGACCGCTTTCCGTACGAGACCGGGGTTGAAGTTGTAGAAGGTCGAGATGACCAGCTCAGCGGATGCTTGGCCGAAGGCGGCGCTTCGGGAGGCGAAGTACCCGGCGCGTCCGCTCAGTCCGAGGTCCGCGTACCGTCGCCTTGCCTCGGGGACGAAGTAGATCATGCCGTGTACGGGCTCGAGTCGGCGCCAGGCTGCTCGCGCTGTTTTCATGGGGTCACCACTTCTGAGGGTCGACAGAGGGGGCGTTGGCTGTGGTTCCGGGCTCGCCGTGTGCTCGCAGATGTTCGAGCAGCAGGCGGTTCAGTGTCTCGGGCGCCTCCTCGGGGACCCAGTGGCTGACGCCCTGGAGGGTCTCGAACCGGTACGGTCCGTCGACCCACTGCCCGGTCTCCCGTGCGGCCGCCGGGCCGAACGCGCTGTCCCGCGTGCTCCAGACGTACAGCGTGGGCACCTCGATGACGCCGATCGCACCGTCGGGGCGGCCGGCGCGGTACCAGTTCAGCGCCGCGGTGAGAGCACCCGGCCGGGACAGGTGCCGCACGTAGGCCTCAGCACTGGCATGCGGGACCTTTCCGGCGTAAGTGGTGCGAAGCGCCTCGGCATCGCCTGCGAGCATGCGCTCTTCGGTCGCGGGCGTTTCACGCCAGGCGATCATGTACTTCGATCGTTCGCGCTGGTCCTTGTCGGTGCGCAGGGTGGTGGCCAGAGCGCCGGGGTGCGGGGTCGAGACAGCTGTCAGGGTACGTACGCGATCGGGGTGGGCATCGGCGGTCCACCATGCCACCGCGCCTCCCCAGTCATGGCCGACCAGGTCGAACGACCCCCAGCCCAGTTCTTCCGTGAGCGCGACCACATCGTCGACCAGGACGTTCATGCGGTAGTCCGCGGGCCGCTCGGGGCGTGCCCCGGGAGAGTAGCCACGCTGGTCGGGTGCGACCGCCCGGTAGCCGTGCGCGGCCAGCTCGGCGATCTGCCGGTGCCACACCAGCCGCGTCTGCGGGAAGCCGTGGAGCAGCAGCACCGGGCGGCCCTTCGGTGGACCCGCCATGGTCGCGTCGAACACGCCCGCGGCGGTGGAGATGCTCAGCTCGGTCACGGTCCACCTCTTCATACCGACTGGTCGGTCAGCCTAAGTTGTGGAAGGGGATTGTCAAGGTCGAGAACGCGCGCTCTCCGCAATGGGGCCGCGTGCCGCCCTCTCTCGGGGGACTGGTTGAACTTGACTTCGAATTCAACTATAACCGATTCGGGAGGTCGGCTGCCGTCGCCCTGCGGCCGTGACGCACGTGATCGGCTACGGAGGGGACGGTCACTGACTGCTCACAGCGCTCCGGTCGGCGTTCGGCACCGCGTGTCGGCATCGAGCCCGGCCGGCCGGCATCGCGCCCCAACCGGTATCGATTCCGGCTCACGGAGCCCGGGATTCCAGCCCCGACGCGCCCAGACGAACCGGACCGACAGGAAGCAGTGAGGCGACATGAGGGAAGCAGTCATCGTTTCGACGGCACGGACGCCGATCGGGAAGGCGTACCGCGGTGCGTTCAACGACACCCCGGCGCAGGAACTTGCCGCCCATGCCCTCTCGCACGCGGTGCAGCGCGCCGGGCTCGAGGGAGGCGAGGTCGAAGATGTGGTCTTCGGCTGCGCCATGCAGCAGGGGTCATCCGGTGGCAACGTCGCCCGCCAGGCCGCTCTGCGTGCCGGACTTCCGGACTCCGCGCCGGGGATGACGATCGACCGGCAGTGCTCGTCGGGCCTGATGGCGATTGCGACGGCCGCCAAGCAGATCGTCGGCGACGGCATGCAGGTCGTTGTCGGCGGCGGTGTCGAGTCGATCTCCCTGGTGCAGAACGAGCACATGAACACCCACCGCATGACGGACCCCTGGCTGGTCCAGCACAAGCCGAGTGTCTACATGCCGATGTTGCAGACGGCGGAGATCGTCGCCGAACGCTACGGCGTGAGCCGGGAACGACAGGACGAGTTCGCGCTGGTGTCACAGCAGCGCACTGCGGCGGCCCAAGAGGCCGGGCGGTTCGACCAGGAGATCGTCGCGCTCGACAGCGTCAGGAAGGTCCTGGACAAGCGGTCCGGGGAGGTGCGGGACGAGGCCGTGACCCTGACCCGGGACGAGGGCAACCGCGCGTCGACCACACTCGAGGGCCTGGCCGGGTTGGCGCCGGTGCTGCCGGACGGTCAGGTGACCGCGCATTCCAGCGTGACGGCGGGCAACTCCTCGCAATTGTCGGACGGGGCTTCGGTGTCGGTGTTGATGGAGTCGAAGGAAGCCGAACGCCGCGGACTGGAGCCGCTGGGCGTGTACCGGGGTATGGCCGTTGCCGGTTGCGGACCGGACGAGATGGGGATCGGTCCGGTGTTCGCCATTCCGAAACTGCTGAAGCAGCACGATCTCACCGTCGACGACATCGGTCTGTGGGAACTCAACGAGGCGTTCGCTTCCCAGGCGCTGTACTGCCGTGACGAACTGAACATCGACCCGGAGCGGTTCAACGTCAATGGCGGCGGAATCTCGGTCGGCCATCCGTACGGGATGACCGGTGCCCGCCTGGTGGGGCACGCCCTGATCGAGGGCAGGCGCCGTGGCGTCCGATATGTAGTGATCTCGATGTGTGTCGGCGGCGGAATGGGCGCAGCCGGGCTGTTCGAGGTCGCTCGGTCCTCATGAGAATCGGCGGACCATGGCTGTCGTCGCCGCGGCCGGCGGGAAGCCGGCCGCGAGGGAGGGTGTGAACACTGTGTCGAGCGTGGTGGAAACGGCCCGAACCGCCGTCCTCGTGGACTTCGGCGGGGTCATCACCTCCAGTGTGTTGCAGGCGTTCACCGACTTCGGCGCCTCACTCGGTGGCGACCCGCGCCTGCCGCTGGACCTCCTCAGCCGGGATCAGCCGTCACGCACCCTCCTGGCCGACCACGAATGCGGCCGTATTGACGCCGAAGCCTTCGAGCGAGGATTCGCCGAACGTCTGTGTGTCCACGGTGCCGACGTACCCGCCGAGGGGCTCACGGCCCGGATGCAAGCCGGAATGTCGATCGACCAGGACATGCTCGCCCTGCTCGGGGATCTCCGCGCCGCCGGGTATCCCGTTGCGCTGGTGTCCAATTCCTTCGGGACCGGAACCTACGACGGCGTCGACCTTGCCGCAGTGGCGGACGCGGTCGTCATCTCCGCCGAGGTCGGGATCCGCAAGCCTTCCCGGCGGATTTACGCGATCGCATGTGAACGACTCGGCGTCTCCCCCGAGGAGGCAGTCATGATCGACGACCTGCGGCAGAACCTCGACGGAGCGGCGCGGATCGGAATCGGGGGAGTGCTTCACACCGGTGCCGCCGACACCCGCCGCCAACTCGCCGAACGCTTCAGGATCACCGCCTGACCGGTCGATCGACCGATCGAAGGGAGACCGGTCGGGCCCGGGATCGACACCGCCCGCGGGCCGAGCGGCAGTGCTCGCGCCGGCCCGGTGCTCATGTACTTCGGTACCACCTCTGCCCGCCCGAGCGGACGGATGCATGCACCCTTCTTCACGTCCCGGCGCCGGGTGCATCGTTCCCGGATGAGCTGCCGTGTGCGGTTCGTGACGATGGCGTCGCCGCCGTCCACGGCGAGATGCCTGGGTGCTGCGTGCGGGTACGACGGGGCGACCGAGGGGTGCCCAGCTCACGGTCGGAAACCTGTTGTCCGCAGGGGAGATCGGCGCCGAGTGCAGCAGCGGATCCAGCGCCGACCGTACCGGCACCGGACTTCCGCTGTTCCACGTGTTCGGCGCATCGCAGAAGCCGTGGCGCGATATTCAACTGCGGTGTGCGATAGGGCAGTACATGTCGGTGACCGTCCACGGTGCGGATGGTCGCAGTGATCCCCACCTACGTGGGTCGGAGCGCCTGAACTCCGGCCGAATCGGGTTCTCCACAGGTGGCCGGGAACCGGCTCCGGAATTTCCCCCTGAGCCCCTGCACATTTGTGATGCTGGTGTCAGATTCAAGTACACTTCAGGGAATGGAGACCACTGCGCCCGAGGACAGCGAGAAGGTACCGCCCATGGCGCCCAGCTCGCCGTTTCGCGAGCCGCCCGCGACGCAGCGCGGAGCGCGGACACGCGCCGCTTTGGTGAAGGCCGCGCGGAAGGTGTTCGAGCGGGACGGCTACCTCGACACCCGCCTGGCCGACATCACCAAAGAGGCCCAATGCGCGGCGGGCTCCTTTTACACCTACTTCGCCAACAAGGAAGAGGTGCTTTCCGCCGTCCTGCTGGAGGCGCAGGAGGACATGATGCACCCGGGCATGGGCCGGGTGCAGGGTACCGACGATCCGTATGCGGTACTCGAGGCGAGCAATCGCGCGTATCTCGAGGCATACAAACGGAACGCGAAGCTGATGGCGCTGCTTGAGCAGGTCGCCCAGGTGGAGCCGGAGTTCCGTAAGTTCCGAACCCGGCGCGCGGACGCGTTCATCCATCGCAACGCCCGCGGCATCGCCGACCTGCAGGCGCGGGGTGTCGCAGACCGTGAGGTCGATCCGACGATGGCCTCCCGTGCACTGTCGGGAATGGTCAGCGTCATGGCCCACAGCGCCTTCGCGCGCGGCGAAGGGCAAGAAGAAGGTACGCCG
Organism: Streptomyces sp. NBC_00390; assembly: GCF_036057275.1. NCBI lineage: Bacteria > Bacillati > Actinomycetota > Actinomycetes > Kitasatosporales > Streptomycetaceae > Streptomyces > Streptomyces sp. NBC_00390. The sequence goes on from NZ_CP107945.1 coordinate 7,277,837, forward strand.
GTGGACTTCGAGGAGCTTGTCTCCACAGTCACCCGGCTCTGGGCGAACGCCCTGCGGTTCCCCGGCCACTGATGATCCGGCAATAGCGCCGGCCGCCGGTCAGGGTAGCGGCGAGCGGGATGCCGGTTCCGCAACGACGTCAGCCCGCGCGGGCGGGCGCCTGGAACTGACGCTGTCTCCCGGCGGCCTGGACCGCTGGTTCCAGGCCTTGGACTTGCTTGCCGCGCGTAGCGACCGGGCCGTCAGCGAGCCGGGGCCTTCTGACCGGTCTGGTCCCTCCGGTCTCGTTCGTGCAGCAGTCGTGCGGTCTGCTCGGACACCGGTGCGGCCAGCAGTGCGGTGACCAGGTCGACCAGCCGGCTGGTGAACAACCGGTCGTCCCTGCGAGGGCGGGCGGCGGCACGGGTGGCGAGTTCGGCGTGGCAGAAGCGCATGGCGGTGAAGCGGGTGTGGAGCACCATGGTCGACTCGGGCGGCAGCAAAGCCTCCACCAGGCGCCGCCAAGGGTAGATGCTCGATCCCTCCGTCACGACGAGCTCGACCAGAGGTTCGGGGCGGTTGAGCAATTCGGCCACGATCTGCAGGAACTCGCGGCCACCGTCGGGATCGCCGAGTTTCGCGGCGGCCGGCAGCACCAGTGCGCCCGCGAGGGAGCGAAGATCGGCGCTCCCGCTGTCCTCGTACTGCTGCAGCAGTACCTCCCGGCCGGCGTCCACCGCAGGGAGGTGCTTGTCGAGCACGGCCCGCAGCAGGCCCGCACGGTCGCCGAAGTGGTACTGCAGGGCCATCGCGTTGCGCTGGCCCGCGGCCCGCTTGATCTCGCTGAGCGAGACGCCGTCGACCCCCTTCGCCGCGAACAACCGCTCGGCGGCCCGGATGAGAGTGCCGCGGGTGTCACGGGGTCTTTGACTCCGGGGCGATGTGGCCTGGTCGGGCGTCTCTTGTGCTGTCACAGACGCTCATTGTAGTGGGCCCCAGGCAAAGTGATACGGTCGCATTAATTATTGATCCAAGTATTTCAGGGTGGGAGGGAGGCGCCGTGTCCTGCGACTTCGAGGCCGATCCCGATGCTCTGTTCGCCGCTCCGGCGTGCTCGTGCTGCACCGGCGCCGCCCTGCGCCTGGACGGAGGAATTCCATGAAGGCACTGACCTACCACGGCCGCCATGACATCCGTTACGGGGACGTCCCCGACCCGGCCGTCACCAGCCCCACCGACGCCGTCGTTCAGGTCACCACGGCCGGTATCTGCGGCAGCGACCTGCACATCTACGGCGGCAACGGGTTCAGCCCGGAGATCGGCTACACCCCGGGACACGAGTGCGTCGGGGTGGTCCTCGACACCGGCGACCAGGTCACCGGCTTCAAGCCCGGCGACCGAGTCCTGGTTCCCGCCTCAGTCGGCTGCACCCTGTGCAGAACCTGCGCGACCGGGCTCACCGCCAGGTGCGAGCGCGCCCGATCCTCGACGGACCTCTGCTACGGAGTGAGCCCCAAGCTCCCGGGTAGCCAGGCCCAAGCCCTGAGCGTGCCCCATGCCGAGGTCAACCTGGTGCGCCTGCCCGAAGGCATCTCCGACGAGGCCGCCATCGTCCTGACGGACAACGCCCCCACGGCCTGGTACGGCTGCCGCCGCGCCCGCATCCGGCCCGGCGAAACGGTCCTGGTCATCGGCCTCGGACCGGTCGGTCTCATGGCCGCGCAATCGGCCTTCGCCATGGGCGCCGCCCGGGTGCTGGGCGCGGACCTGGTCGCGGAGCGCCGTACCTTCGCCGCCACCCTGGGCGTCGAACCGATCGAGGGCGAGGATGCACGGACGGTCATACGGGAGATGACCGCAGGACGCGGACCGGATGCGGTCGTGGAGGCCGTGGGCTCGGACGCCACCATCGAACTCGCCCTCAAAGCAGTCCGGCAGGCCGGCCGGGTCAGCGTCATCGGGGTCAGCAACAGCAAGGCCTTTCCCTTCCACATGGGAATGGCCCAGGTCAAAGAGCTGGAGTTCGCCATCGGGCTGTGCTCGACCCATTACGAACTCCCCGCCCTGATCGCCCTCACCCAGGCCGGCCGGATCACTCCGGGGGTCGTGGTCTCCCACCGCTTCGCCCTCTCCGAGGGCCCCACGGCCTACGAACTCTTCAACAGCCGCGCCGACGGCGTCCGCAAGATCCTCCTCGACCCTGCCCGTTGACCCCTCGGTTCTGCCGCGGATGGCGGGGGCAGTCGGCGCTGCGGGAGGTGGGTCTCCTCCCAGGTAAGGCATCGTCACCGAGGCCCTCACCGCCGCGTACACACGCGCCGACATGAAGGTCTCCCAGGGACTGTGTGATGTCGTGATCAACAGTGGTCCCGCAACCGCGCGGGGTACGGGCCGTACTCGCCTACCGGCAGGTACGGCTCTACCAACTTCCATTGCTCGTCGCTGAGTTTTGCCTGCGAGTCATGACCGGCTTCCGGGCGAAGGCGGATCCGCAGGATTGATCACGACATCGCACAGTCCCTGGTGGTCAGGTGTGCCAGCGGTTGAACTTGACGTCGGATTCAACTATACAGGGAGAGGTCACGGGCACCTCATCGTTGGGGGCCGTGCCCCGGCACCGCACGCTCGGCCACGGAGAGGGTTCGCTGTGAACGTTGCACTGCAGGCGCTCGGCGAGGTCTCCGAGGCGAACAGGTCGCGGCGCCCGCCGCGCGACATGCCGCTTTCCTTGCGCAAACCGCTGATCGGTGCGGTCAACGGGGTGGCCGCGGGCCTGGACATGGTGGAGGCGCTCTACTGCGACATTCGCTTCGGCTCGTCCGCGGCCCGGTTCACCAGGGCATTCGCGCAGCGCGGGCTGATCGCCGAGTACGGGATCTCCTGTCTGTTGCCCCGGCTGGTGGGGCACAGCCGGGCATCGGACCCGCTGCTGTCGAGTCGCATGGTGGATGCCGAGGAGGCACTCCGTATCGGACTCCTCGACCACCTGGTCCCCACCGGCAGTGTCGTCGATGCCGCCGTCGCGTACGCCGCCGATCTGGCGACGCGCTGCTCCCCGGCATCCATGGCCACCATCAAGAGGCAACTGCAGGGCGACGCGGACGGCACCTACGCCGATTCCGTGACCCGCGCGGAAGGCGTCATGCTCCAGGCCTTCCGCGGGGCCGATTTCGTCGAAGGCGTGGCCAGTCACCTCGACAAGCGCTCACCGAATTTTCCCTCCCTACCCGTGAGGAGTTCAGATGTCCCTGTTTGAGACGTCGGACCGCGCCAAGAAGTACCAGGCGGATCTGCTCGAATTCATGGATTCGCACATCTACCCCGCTGAGGCGGTGTACCACGAGCAGATGTGCGCGTCGGGTGACCCGCATTTCCATCCGCCGATCCTCGAGGAACTCAAGGCGGAGGCGCGGAGGCGCGGACTGTGGAACCTCTTCCACCCGCACGCCGAGTGGGGCCCGGGGCTGACGAATCTCGAGTACGCGCCGCTGGCGGAGATCATGGGGCGCAGTCATATCGCCTCCGAGGCGTGCAACTGCAATGCTCCCGACACCGGCAACATGGAAGTGCTCACACTGTTCGGCAGCGACGAGCACAAGGAGAGGTATCTGGGGCCCCTGCTCGACGGGACGATGGCCTCGGCCTTCGCGATGACCGAGCCGCGTGTCGCCAGTTCGGACGCCACCAACATCGAGCTTCGGATGGAGCGCGACGGTGACGAGTACGTGCTCAACGGCCGCAAGTGGTTCGCGTCCAATGCCCTGCACCGCAACTGCAAGGTGCTCATCGTCATGGGGAAGACGGATCCCACCGCTGCCCCGCACCGGCAGCAGTCGATGATGGTCGTGCCGATCGACGCCCCCGGGATCACGGTGATCCGCGGACTGCCGGTGTTCGGCTACCAGGACCGTGAGGGACACGCCGAAATCGACTTCACCGACGTACGGGTGCCGGCCAAGGACGTACTCAAGGGCGAGGGTGAGGGTTTCGCGATCAGTCAGGCCCGGCTCGGGCCCGGTCGTATCCACCACTGCATGCGGGCGATCGGCGCGGCCGAGCGGGCGCTGGAGCTGATGTGCCGGCGCGCGCAGTCACGGGTGACATTCGGCAGTCCGGTTGCCGAACGGTCCAATGTCCAGGACTGGATAGCGGAAGCACGTATCGACATCGAGATGATCCGCCTGCTCACGCTCAAGGCCGCGTATCTGATGGACACGGTCGGGAACAAGGAAGCGCGCACCGAGATCGCGGCCATCAAGGTGGCCGCCCCGAACATCGCGTTGAAGATCGTCGACCGAGCGATCCAGGTGCACGGGGGAGCAGGGGTGACCGACGACTTCCCGTTGGCGATGATGTATGCGGGGCTGCGGACGTTGCGGCTGGCGGACGGTCCCGACGAGGTACACAAGAGGGCCATCGCAAAACAGGAACTGCGGCAGTACCGCGACACGGCCACGGCAGCGGTGAGCTGAGATGGCAGGACTCGATCTGACCGGTCGCACCGCCCTCGTCACCGGCGCCTCGCGCGGGATCGGGCTGTCGATCGCCCAGGCCATTGCCTCGGCCGGTGCAAACGTCGTGCTCACCTCCCGGTCCCAGGAGGCGGCGGACGCAGCCGCGGCCCGGGTGAGCGGCTCAGCGCTGGGGGTCGGTGCGCACGCGGTCGACGAAGAGGCGGCTCAGCGCTGTGTGGACCTGACGCTCGAGCGCTTCGGAAGCCTCGACATCCTCGTCAACAACGCGGGCACCAACCCGGCCTTCGGGCCGGTCCTCGACCAGGACCACGGGCGGTTCGCCAAGACCTTCGACGTGAACCTGTGGGCTCCCGTCCTGTGGACGGGTCTGGCCACGCGGGCCTGGATGGGCGAGCACGGCGGGGCGGTCGTCAACACCGCGTCGGTCGGCGGAATGGCCTTCGAGGCGAACATCGGGTTGTACAACGCCTCGAAGGCCGCGCTCATCCATCTCACGAAGCAACTGGCCCTGGAACTCTCGCCGAAGGTTCGCGTCAACGCGGTGGCACCTGGTCTGGTGCGCACGAAGCTGGCCGAGGCCCTGTGGAAGGAGCACGAGCAGGCCGTGTCCGTCTCGACGGCGCTGGGGCGCATAGGGGAGCCCGCCGACATCGCCTCGGCGGTCGCCTTCCTCGTCTCGGACGCTGCGAGTTGGATCACCGGCGAGACCATGGTGATCGATGGCGGGCAGCTGCTCGGTGACGCGCTCCCGTTCAGGCAGGGAGCCGGCAGCGGTGTCTAGTGCAGGCGTCGTCGGAATCGACGCCGGGGCGGTGAGCCGCTGGTTCGGGACCCTCGGCGTCGACTTCGCCGGGCCGTTGACCTTCGACCGGATCGGGCTCGGCCAGTCGAATCTGACCTGTCTCGTACAGGACCAGGACGGTCGCAGATGGGTGTTGCGACGCCCGCCGCTGGGTCGCCTGTTGGCTTCGGCGCACGACGTGGCCCGCGAGGCGGGGATTCTGGCCGCGCTGGAGGGCACCGCCGTTCCGACCCCGCGGGTGCTCGGGCTGACCGCTGATCCCGCCGTGACCGACGTCCCGCTGCTGCTCATGGAATTCGTGGACGGCCAGGTCGTCGACACGATGCCGATCGCGCAGTCGCTGACGCCCGAGCGGCGCCGGGCGATCGGGATGTCCTTGCCGCGGACGCTGGCGAAGATCCACGCGGTCGATCTCGAGGCGGCCGGGCTGACCGGTCTGGCCGGCCACAAGCCGTACGCGCAGCGTCAGCTCAAGCGGTGGGCCGGCCAGTGGGAGAAGTCCAGGACCCGCGAGCTGCCCGCCCTCGACAACCTCACGCGACGCCTCGTCGCGGCTGCCCCGAAGCAGCGCGAAGTGACGCTCGTGCACGGCGACTTCCATCTGCGCAACGTCATCACCTCCTACGACAGCGGGGAAGTGACTGCGGTGCTCGACTGGGAGTTGTCGACACTGGGGGATCCGTTGGCGGACATGGGCAGCCTGCTGGCGTACTGGCCGGAACCGGGGGAGGAGGAGACCGGGGGTGATTTCGCCGCCTCCGTCCTCGACGGGTTCCCGCACCGTGACGAGCTCGCTCACGTGTACCTGACGGAAACAGGCCGGGATCCGGCGGCACTGACGTTCTGGCACGTGCTGGGCCTGTGGAAGGTGGCCGTGATCGGTGAGGGCGTGATGAGGCGAGCGATCGATGAACCGGAGAACAGGAGCACGACAGGAACGCCCACCGTGGAACGTATCGATGCGCTCGTGGACAAGGCCTGCCGGATCGCCGGCGAAGCCGGGATCTGAGGAGGAGTGAGGGGGTCGTCCGCCCAGAGCTCGGCGGTGCTGTTCGAGCGACGCGACCTCCAGGCTGTCGGTGGCGGCCTGTTCAATGTGGCTCATGGACATGGATGCGCAGAGGCGTGGGCCGTTCTGGGACGTACTGGAGGGGCGGGTTCCGCCGCCGCCTGCTGCGGTGCTCCTGGGATGGGAACTGATCGGGGTGGATACCGAACAGGGCACTATCGAGGTGGCGTTCGAGGCGGGCGATCAGTTCGTGAACCCTGTGGGCGTGATCCAGGGCGGGTTCTTGGCCGCGATGCTCGACGACACCTTGGGTCCGGCGCTGGTCGCGACGTTGCCGGAGAACCACTTCGCGCCGACTCTCGATCTTCATGTTCAGTTCCTGCGTCCCGCCCGCCCCGGACGGCTTGTGGGGCGGGGGCGCATCGTGCAGCGCGGCAAGGACGTGTGCTTTCTCGCCGGTGAGCTCATCGGACCTGATGGCAGGCCGGTGGCTGTGGCGACCGCGACCGCGCGAATCCAGACCGTTCGTCAGCGGTCGTAGGCGATCAGCGACCGCATGACGGGGCGCCGGCCGAGTGGTTGTGCAAGACGGCGGCAGCGAAACCCGCTGCTCCCGCACCCGCGGGTCTGGTCACCACCTACCGCCACCCGACCCGGCTGGGGCGGGAGCCGGATCAGGCCTGCACGAGCAGGTGTGCAGCTGTCCACCTAGCTCAGAGCCCGGTGACCTTGGCGCTCGCCGACAGCTCGTAGACCAGGGTGACCGTGCGGCGGCCGCCGGGCGGGAGGGTGACGTCCCAGCGGGCGATGCCCTCGGCGTCGACCACGTCGGGTGCCGGGGAGCATGAATCCTTGTGCAGGCGTATCTCCACCGCCGAGACCTCGGAGACCGGGATCCGCTCCCGAAGGACGACCACCCGCTCGCCGTGCTCCCCGGGGGCGGAGAACCGGGACATGTGCAGCCGGACCGTGCGGGTGACCACGGTCCGCTGAGTGATTCCGGCCACGTCGCGGGACTCCTCGGCATGCCGGACCACCCTGTAGTCGTCGCAGCTGCCGAAGGCCAGCTCAACGGGAGTGCCGGGGGCTGTGAAGTCCAGCGTGCCGCGGCCGCTGAATCCACTGCCGCGGACGAGGTCCACGGGCCCGGCGAGCAGCGCGTGGCCGGACAGGTTGTCGAACCGCACCACCTGGGTGACCAGGGGGGACAACTCCGGTGAGCAGGCGTACTCACTGCGCGCGGCCGTGGTGAACGCGGAGAGCGGCACGCGGTGGGCACGGCCGTCACCGGGCACCGAGACCGGCGCGGGGGATCTCAGCACCCGCGCCTCGCCGCCGTCGTCCACCCCCGGCAGGCCGAGCACCGGAGCCGGGCCGAGAGCCCCGATCTCCTCCTCGCGCAGCTCGACGTCGACCGTGCGGCGCTCCGCCGCGGAGCGGTCCTTGAGCGTCAGCCGGTCCTCGCCCAGCCGTGGCGGATCGGTGGCCAGCGCCGAGCGGGCCGTCGACAAGGTCAGCCGTACGTCCGACCAGTCCTCACCGGTGCGCTGCCAGACCATCGCATCGGTCTCCAGCGTCAGGGCGTCCCCGTCGAGCACGGCCCGGTAGGCGGGCCGCCACAACGCACACGGGGTGAGGTGGCTCAGGCGCAGCCCGGCCGGCCCGGCGACCGCGGCCTCCACGGTCAACTCGACATGGCCGACCAGCTCGGCGGGCTCCTCCTCTGAGAGGTGCATGGCCCGCTGGGCTTCCCCGAGTTCGGTGGCAAAGGCGGCCAGCCGGGCCTCCACAGTGCGGAGTTGCTCGCCGTGCGCGTCACGCTCCTCGTCCGCCCTGTCCAGTTCGCGGGCCCAGCGGGATCGTTCGCTCTCCCCGGAGCCGGCACCTTCGCCGATCTCCCGCAGCAGATCGGCGGCGAGGCGGCCGAGCACGTCAAGGCGGGCATGCAGCCGGTCGCGTCGCTGCTCCAGGCTCAGCAGCTCCTCTTCGAGGGTGTGTACGCGTTGGCGCAGGGCGGAGTCGTCGTCGGCGGACGGCAGCGGCCCGCGCGGCGTCCAGCTGCGGACGATCCGCACGTCGAGCACGGTGGCGGGGTGATCGGCGGTCAGCTCGGCATGGAGGGTCCGGTCGACGGCCAGCGCACTGACCGGCCCGAGACGCAGCCGCTGGACCCCGGCCTCCAGGTCGAGCACGACGGTGCGCTCGATGTGGGCGCGGTCCTCGAGGCATGTGACGGCGGTGACGGGGAGGGCGATCGGCTTCGGGGGCGTGGACATGGCGGGTGTCAGCTCCTGCGGTTACCGCCGACCAGGGCCTTGCCGGTCGGGATGCGGATCTCGTAGCCGCCGTCGAGGGCGGCGGTGGCGCCTGCGGGCAGGTCCAGTCGCCAGACGCGGGTGCCCGGTGCATGGCGATCGGGCCCCGTGCCTTCCTCAGGTGCCGTCCAGTCGGCCCGTTCCTCGATCCGGACGTCCGGTTCGGAGGTGACCGGCACCCGCTCGCGGACTTCGACGGTGACGGGCCTCGCGAGCCGGTTGGCCAGCTCCACGTGGACGCGGTGGTCGAGCACGGTGGTGTTGTTGCGCAGGCCCGAGGTCGACTCGTGCAGGTTCGTACGGCGGGTGACCCGGATGCCCTCGGCCGGCCCGAGCCCCACCCGGCGGACACCGCCGGGGGCGAGCGTGGGCAGTGCGGCGGTCAGAAGGAAGTCGTCGTCGACGGTGACCTCGACCGGGCCGGCCAGCAGTGCCTGGTCGGTGGCGTTGGAGAGCACCAACGTCGCGTACACGGTCTGCTCCACGGACGGAACGCAGAGGTACTCGGTGCGCAGGCCGACCGGGATCTCGCCGACGGTGACGGTGTGCCAGGTCCCGTCCGACGGTATGTCCGCGCGGGCGGCGGCATCGAAGCGGTGGTCGAAGGAACCCGCCGACTCGCGGGGCCGCACGGCGTGTCCGGGCAGCGGAAGCGCGGCCACCGCTTCGGCGCGGCGGCGGTACTCGGCCGCCACCGGGTCGAAGAGGGATCCGGGAAACAGCCGGCCTCTGCGACCGCTCTGCTCGTCGGGGCCGCACAGGGCAAGGGCGGCGTAGTCGAGCTCGGCGCCGGTCGGCTGCGGCGGACCGGCCACCGGCGCCGGAGGGGGTGGCGGGGCGGCCCGGCCAGGAGCCGCGGGCGCCATGGGGGCGGGGGCACCCGCGAAGGACCTGCCGCCGGCACCCGGCCTGCCGGCCGGTCGCGACCGGGCCGGCTGCGGGAGGTCGGGCACCCCGCCGCCCACGGCGTCCGGGGATGACCCGTACACGCCGCCGGGCATCGGGAGCGCCGAGGGCGGCCCGCCGTAACCCTGTTGGGCCGGCCGGGGAGGGGGCGGTGGCGGCACGGGACCGGGCGCGGAGCCGGCCCCGACGGCCGCGGCCCCGGGTCCGGCGGCCGGGGCAGGGCAAGGGCCTGCCGCGTCGTACCCGGAGAACAGGTCGACGAGCCCGGCCGGGGGTTCGCGCCAGCCGGAAGGTGCGGGGGCGGGCTGACTGCGGCCGATGCGGACCGAGCGGAGCCTCGGCAGGTCGGTGCGGCGCCGAAGATCGGCGGTGGCCAGGGCGATGCGCACGCCGGTCCAGTCCTCACCGGTCCGCTGGGCGACCGAGGCACGCAGCACCAGACGGCCGCTGCCGTCACCCTGACGGTGACTCAGGCGGTAGGCCGGCACCCAGACGGCGCCCGGCACCCCGTATTCGAGCTCGAGTTCCACTTCCGCGTCACCGGTGCCGTCGAGGGCCAGGACCGCGCAGACCGTGGTCTCCACATGCGCCGGCGGTGCGTCGGTGGAGGCGCGGGCGAGCCGGTCGGCGGCGACGGTGAGCTCGTGCTCGACGTTCCGCAGTGCCGTCTCCAGCTCGACGAGGCGGGCGTGCAGTCCCATCAGCCGCTCGTCGACGAAGTCGGCGAGTTCCAGCCACGCGTCGACCGGGGTACGGCGGTGCGGGTCCTCACGCCGGCGGGCAGGTGGGACCGGGCGGAGAGCGCTGACCTCCTCGATCAGGCTCAGCTGCCGTTCCCGGCGTCCCTGCGCCGCAGCGTACGCGTCCCTCAGCCGCTCGACCTCGCGCCGCAACTCGTCGGGCGTGCCCGTGGCGAGCGGCTCGGCCTCGACCTCCACCCGGGCCTCGGTGACGCGCACTCCGGGGGCGCCCAGGACACGGGCCCGCAGCGAGGCCGGGTCCAGCGAGCGGGGCAGACCCGTCACCCGCACCCGGCCGTCGGGCGGCACGCTGCCCCGGGCGAGGCGGCGGCAGACCGCGCCCTGCGCGTACACCACGACCGAATCGAGGGCCGACCCCCACCTCTGTGTCGTCTCAGCCGTCATGTGCTCCGCCCCCCGTCGCGTCATGCTGAGCGAAGCCTACGCCCGGGTGTTCTGCGCGTCCGCGCCGGATCAGGAAGACGGCGTCCAGGACCACGCGCCCTGCCGGATGAGCAGCTGACTCCTCCTAAGCTGCCATCCGGCACCGGCCTCGACCCAGGAGCGCGCATCATGTACGACCCCGCCCAGAAGCCCCCGTATCCCGACGCCCTGCGACCGGACGACGCACCCGCACCGCACGCACTGCTCGCGCCCGTGATCGGGCTGCTGGGTACCTGGGCCGGCCGGGGCCGGGGCGGATATCCCACGCTCGACGAGGAGTTCACGTACGCGCAGGAGGTCACCTTCAGCCACGACGGGCGGCCTTTCCTCCACTACGAGGCGCGCGCCTGGCTGCTCGACGCGGACGGCAGCCCGCTGCGGCCGTCGGCCCGGGAGAGCGGCTGGTGGCGGCTCCAACCCGACGGACGTGTGGAGGCATTGATCACCCAGCCCACCGGCATCGGGGAGATCCTGGTCGGCAGTGCCGACGCCGGCACGGTTGACCTCACCACCCACGAGGTGGCTCTCACTCCCACGGCCAAGGAGGTGAACGCCACCCGCCGCCGTTACACCGTGACGGACGAGAACACGCTCGACTTCATCCACGACCTCGCGGCGGTCGGTCAGCCCCTGCAGCACCATCTTTCCGCACGGCTTCGACGGAATCCCTGACCAGGCGTCAGGCGTCAGGCGTGCGGTGCTCGCGGTTCGATCCGGAAGTCGAAGGCGAGCGTGCCGGGGTCGAGGGCGGTCACGCCGCCGTCGACGGTGAGCACGGCTCCGTTGACGAACGAGGAGGCGGGCGAGAGCAGCCAGGCGACGGCTTCCGCGACCTCGCGCGGCTCCCCGGGACGCCCGGCGGGCAGGACGCGGGTCACCTCCTGGTACGCCGCGTCGACCCCGCCATCACCCAGCCCCGCCTCGTCCGCGAACCGGCTCATCCGGCGGTCCGCCATGTCGGTGCGCACCCAGCTCGGGCACACCGTGTTGGCGCGCAGACCCTTGGCCCCGTAGTCGACCGCGAGCGACCGGCAGAGCTGGAGCAGCGCCGCCTTGGAGGTCGCGTAGGCGGCACTGCCCACGCCGCTCAGCAGGGCGGACACCGAGGCGACCGCGACCACCGCGCCCTGGGCGTCGAGCAGATGCGGGAGCGCGGCGCGCAGCAGATGGAACGGGCCGGTGAGGTTGGTCCGCATGACCGCGTCCCAGTCCTCGAGCGTCACTTCGCCCACGCCTCCGCCGCGCCCGATACCGGCGTTGAGGACGAGCCCGTCGAGGCGTCCGTGCGCCGCGACGGCCGCGTCGACGAGTGCCCGTACCGCGTCGGGGTCGCCGATGTCGGAGGGGACGGCCAGGGCTCCGGTCTCCTCCGCGACGAGCCGAAGTGGTTCGGGGCGGCGCCCGGAGATCACCACGTGGTGCCCCGCTTCGTGCAGCAGCCGGGCGGTGGCGGCGCCGATGCCCGTCCCACCGCCGGTCACGAGGTACACGCGCTGGTCCGCCATGGTCGTCGTGCCTCCGTCGTCGTCAGAAGTCGTCATGATCCTATGCACCGCAACGACGGCAGCCTCCGATGGACTACGGCGTCTGTCCGGTCGGCCGGTCGGCGTAGTCCTCCACAGGGCCTCGTCCGCGCGAAGGCCGCCCGGGCGGACGGGGGCGTGGCGGGTCGATGAGAATCAGCATCGCTTCGGGTTCGGGCCGTCAGCGTGGTCGTCCGTGTCAACTGCCCGTCGGCTTGCAGCGGTGACCAGAACCAGGGGGATCTCCCGGGCCGTCGCGGTGCGGTAGGCCGCGTACGAAGGCATCGCGGCCACCACCGTCGGCCACAGGCGGGCCGACTCGGCCGTCGTGGCCGGCCGGGCAGTCGCCGGGTCTCGGAGCTCAAGGTCCCGCTGCGTGGCGTCACGGCCAAGTCGCTGACCCAGTCCCTGCGCAGGCTGGAGCGGGACGGTTTCGTCGTCCGGGAGGAGTACGAGGGCACCGAGCGCCGTGTCGAGTACACCCTGACCCCGCTCGGCCTGGGCCTGCTGGGCCCGCTGGACGCAGCCTGCGAGTGGACGCGAGAGCACTGGGACGAGCTGATCGACGCGCAGGAGGCGAGCCTTTCGGGGGGGAGCGGCTGACCTGGATCGGTCCAAGGCACAGACGCGACACGTGTGGTGGGGCCTCGGCCCGGCTCGGCCAGGGCCGCTTCGGCCTGTGACTGCGGCGAGGTCACCGCCGAGTGACCCGGTGAGCCCCCTTCAGTTCCGCAGGTGCGGGTCGGCGGGCGGGCGGTCCATGGCGACGGCGTGCCCGAACAGGTGCAGGGGCCCCGCCTCCACGCCCGCGGCCTCCATCTCCCTCCAGTGGGCGAGGGCGAGCGGGCCGTCCACCAGGCCGTGCACCAACGGGAGCCCGGGGCGAGCGGCACGCAGCAGCGATTCGAGGCGGCAGGAGGCGATCGTGCCGGGCAGCCAGGACTGCGCCGCGTACCCTGCCGCCGCGGCGGGCGGGAGCCCCTCTGCGATCCGCCGCTCGGCGTCACCGATCGCGAGCAGGCCGCCGCCCACGATCAGCACATCGCGGCGCTCCCGCATCCGGCCCAAGGCCTTCGCTGTGTCGAAGCAGTGGGGGAACGAGTCGTCGACGACGATCGCACCGGGCCGCAGCCGCTCCACGTCGAGCACCGAGTCGCCGCCGCTGACCGCGGTGACGACGAGACCGGCCTCGTACACGACGGCCGGCAGCGCCGGATCGGACTCGTGCACCTCCACGGCCGTGGCCAGACCGCGATCGAGCAGCCCCTCGGCGAGCTCCTTGAGGCGCGGTTCACTGCCCGCGACGTCGCACAGGACCAGCCGTGCGGGCGGCCTCTGGGCGAGGGTCAGGAGCAGTTCGAGCGAGGACCTTCCGATGGAGCCGAGGCCGACCACCGCGACGGCGAGCTCGTCGAGCTCACGGCCGGATGCCTCGAGCGCGGCATGGACGGTCTTGACCACTGACACAGTGGTCGCCGCATGACCGGTGGTGACGGCAGCCTGCGTGTCGGTCTCCCGAAGGACCCCGAAGCCGTAGCCGGTGAGCGCGGGAATCATCCCGGCGAGCGAGACGCAGCGGGCGCCCAGGGAAGCGGCGTACTCCACGGCCCGGGCGGTACGCCCGGCGAGGTCGGGCGTGGCCGGGAGTTCATCGGCGAACAGCGGCAGGCAGACGAATCCGGAACGGCCCAGTGGCGTGCTGATCACCTCGACCAGACGCGGGCGCCCGTCGGGGAAGAGCAGATCCCGCAGTTGCTCACGGGACGGTTCAAGTGATGCTCCCGTCAGAGGTCCCGCGAGTGAGGCGAGGTACGCCGGTGCGGGGAGGTAGCCCACGAGAGCGGCGTCCACCGTGCCTGCCGTGGCGGCCGTGCCGACCGGAGGCATCGCGTCCGCGGCCTCGGCGAGCTGGTCGCGCAGCGCACGCGTGAACCTCTCGAAGGCCGCCTCCGTGAAGCCCGCCGCTGAGGCGCGAAGGACCACCCGCAGGCCCTCGGCCCCGACCGGGCGCACCGCAAGGAACGTGTCGGTGCCCACCGGCGGCGGGGCAAGTTCCGGATCGCTGTCGTCCCATGTGAGGCTCAACGTGTCTCCGCTCAGCGGCCCGAGAGCGGAGAAGTCGAGGAAGGTGAAGAGGAACTGCACGGCCGGGGGCAGACCCCCCTCCGCCCGGGTGGCCTCGCCGCCATGGGTACGTGCGTCCGCCGCCTCGGCAGCGATTCGCCGCAGGTCGTCGGCGAAGGACCGGCCTGACACCTCCGCGCCGGGCAGCGCGCCCGGCCTCAGGGGTACGGCCGTGGCGAAGGGACCGAAGACGAGGTGCGCGTCGGGCAGGGCGTGGTCGCGTCCGGTGACGGCCAGGCCGAGAATCAGATCGTCCTGCCCGGTGAACTCGGCCAGCGTCCGGTGGTACGCGGTGAGCAGGGGGGCGAAGAGCGTCGTGCCCGCCTCGGCGGCGACCCGGCGCAATGCCGCGACCCGGCCGGTGTCCAGGGTGAACCCGGTGGACCGGTACGGCGGCGGTACGAGATCCCCACCGGCCTTCGCTGACTCGACGCCCCGGCCGAGCGCCGGGCGGTGGTACGGGGCGTTCAGGCGGGCCTGCCGCGCCTCGGTCTCCGGCCCGCCGGGTGCGGCCACCGGACGCTCCAGCAGGGCCACATGATCGCGGAACGTGCTGCGCGGCAGAGGGAGTTCGGCGGACTCGCCCCGTACGAGACGGTCGTAGGCGGCGAGCAGTTCACGGCCGAGGAGCGCCACGCTGTACCCGTCGCCGATCAGGTGATGGGCGTGGACGACCAGCAGGTGCTCGTCGGGGGCCAGGGTGAGCAGCCGAAGGCGCAGCAGCGGCCACGCCCACGGCTCTAGGCGGCGCTCACGCTCCTCGGCGATCCGCAGCGGCACCAGACCGGGGTCCGTCACCGTCTCGAAGTCGACCGGGAGCCGCAGGGAGGGCGGGAGTTCCTGCTGGACCGGCGGCCGCGCGCCGGCGGGGAAGACGGTCCGCAGCATGGGGTGGCGTACGACGCAGGAGTCGACCGCGCGCTGGAACAGGTCGGGCCGGAGAGGACCGTGCACCCGCAGACAGGCCAGCCATGCCGAGGCAGCGTCCGGCGAGATTGTTTCGGCGAGCAGGAAGCCACGCTGGCTGGGCGTGAGCGGGAACGGAGTGGGGACGGCGCTGTCCGCATGGACCGGACCGACGGTGCTCTCCGGGCCGACCACGCGGCTCTCGTCGTCCGCCGGGGTGCTGTCCACCGCGGCGGCGAGTGCGGCGAGCGTGCCGTGCTCGTAGATGACGGTGGGCCTGGGCAGCACCGGGATCTCGTCCCGGAGCCGTGCGAACACCTGGAGGACGAGAAGGGAGTCCCCGCCGAGTGAGAAGAAATCGTCCTCCCGGCTGATCCGTGGGACGTCGAGGAGTTCGGACCAGATCCGGGCCAGGAGGATCTCGGTCGGCGTCACAGGGGGTGTCCTGCGGACATCGCCCTGTGCGGCGCAAGAGGCGGGCCCCGGAGTGTCGGCAGAGGGCGACCGGGGCGCGGGTACGGCGAGGCCGCTGCGGTCGATCTTGCCGGTACCGGTCAGGGGCAGTGCGTCGACGGTGTGGATCCGTGACGGGAGCATGTATCCCGGCAGGGTGCGGGTCAGGTGGGCCCGCAGGGCCGTGGGCTCCGGTGCCGGGTCGCCGAGGCGGCATTCGACGAAGGCGATCAGCCGGTCGTCGCGGTGGACGACGGCGGCGCGGACGACAGCGGGATGAGTCTCCAACACCGCCTCGATCTCGCCCGGTTCGACCCGGTACCCGCGAATCTTCACCTGGTCGTCGAGGCGCCCGAGGAACTCAAGTACCCCGTCCGGGCGGCTGCGGACCCGGTCCCCGCTGCGGTACCAGCGGCGTCCGCCGCGCTCGGTGAACGCGGCGGCCGTCAGCTCCGGCTCACCGAGATAGCCGGGGGTGAGACCGGTCCCGGAAATGAGGAGTTCGCCGGACTCGCCCGGGGCGCAGCGGCGCCCGTCCGCAGCCACCACCTCGACCTCCGTACCGGTGAGGGGGCGGCCGATCGGCAGCGTGCGTACGTCGTCGGCGGGGCGGCCTTCGACGAGGTGGCAGGTCGCGTTGATGGTGGCCTCGGTGGGCCCGTACAGATTGGCGATGCGGTGACCGGGGCCGAACAGGTCGTACCAGCGGCGGACATGGGCGGCCGAGAGCGCCTCGCCGCCGACGTGGATCCAGCGCAACGCCGACAGATCCGGCAGCGGCGCTCCCTCCCGTACACGTGTCTCCGCCGCCTCCAGCAGCCGGGACCACAGCGTCGGCACCGAACTCCACACGGAGATCCTGGCCTTCTCGACCCGGTCAAGCAACGCCTCGGGGTCCCGGACCAGATGCCAGGGCACGGTGACCACGGTGGCGCCGACGAGCAGCGGCGCGAGGAGTTGGCGCACCGAGGCGTCGAAGCACACGGAGGCGGTCTGGGCGAGCCGGTCGCCTCGGTGGTACCCGAACGTGGCCAGAGCCCAGTCCAGGTAGTTCGCCATCGACCGGTGAGTGATCGGCACCGCCTTCGGGCGCCCCGTGGAACCCGAGGTGAAGATCACGTACGCGAGAGATCCCGGGACGGTGGCGGCTTCCGCGTCGACATGGCAGGGAGCAGGTGACGGGTCGTCGACGAGGACGAGAGAGACCGGGGCGGCCTCGGCGAGTGCGGCAGCCTGCGCGCGGGTGGCGGCGTGGCAGACGAGTGTCCGCGCACCGGACCGTGCCAGCTGGTCGGCCAGGCGCGCCGGAGGGTGAGTGGCGTCCAGGGGGACCCAGCCCGCCCCGGCCCGGAGGATGCCGACGACTCCGGCCACGGTGTCGGCGCCCGGCTCGGTCAGCAGTCCCACCAGGTCGCCGCCGGTGACGCCGGAGGCACGCAGCCCGGCGGCCAGGGCGGCGGACGCGCGGTCGAGTTCGGCGTACGTGATCGTGGCCTCGCCGGTGTCGACGGCGACTGCGTCGGGGGTCGCGCGGAACTGGGCACACAGGCGCGCCACGATGCCGGATCGTGCCTGTGCCTGTGGATCGGCCTGTGTCTCGGTCCGTGCCTGAGGGACGGTGGACGAGGCGAGTTCGGTCAGTTCGGCGAGGTGTTCCCGGGCCAGCCGGTCCACGGTGGTCCGGTCGAACAGCCGGGCAGGGAAGTTCCAGGAGAAGCGCAACGTCCCGTCGGACTCCCAGCACAACAGGCTCAGCCGGGTGGCTGCGGAAGCGGTTCCGGCAGCGGTCGGCCGGACCTCCACGGGACAGTGCGGATCCACCGAAACCGGAAAGCGCGAGAGACTGAACGACGCGGGGCTGACCGTACGCGGCCCGGCGCCGCCCGAGGGCAGGAGCCGGGCGAGGTCCAGGCTGGTGAGCCGGGCGTGCCTCTCGTTCGACAGCCAGGCGTCCCGCAGCCGTACGGCAAGGGCGTGGACCGGCTCGTCCGGGTCCACCGAGGCGAAGAGGGGCAGGGTGTCGGCCAGCGGCCCGACCAGCCGGTCGATGCCGGGCAGCCGGGTCTCGCGCCTGGCCCGGGCGACGTTGACGGCAACGTCACGCCGCCCGCTCCACCGGGACAGACACCGCGCGTACGCGGCGAGCAGCAGATGGAACAACGAGACGCCGTGAGCTGCCGCCACGTTGCGCAACGCGTCCGAGAGCTCCGGATCGGTGGCGGCCTGATGGGCGAGGAGCGGGGGTGCGGGCACCCCTCGCGGATCACCGTCGTAGGGCAGCTGGAGCGGCTCGTCGATGTCGGCGAGCGCAGCGCGCCAGTACGCCTGGTCCTCGGCGAAAGCGGCATCCGATCGCTCCGCCCGGAGGTGTGCGGCGTAGGCGGAGAAGCTGGTTCCGAGGGGTGCGAGGTCCGGCGTTCGCCCCTCGGACAGCGCGGTGTAGACCGTCCACAGCTCCTCACCGACGATGTTCAGGCTGAAGCCGTCGGCGGCGGCGTGGTGGACCACCAGGACGAGATGGGCGGGGCCCGTCGTGGTACGGGCGAGCACCGCGCGTACCGGCGCCTCGGCGGCGAGGTCGAACGGGCGGTTGCACAGTGCCTCTTCGAGGGCTTCCAGCTCCTCGTCGTCCGCGCGTACGCCGGGCAGGTCGCGGACCTCGTACCAGGCGGGCACCGGGCCCTGGCCGGGTGCGACGGCGGCCTGTTCGGGCCTGCCTGCGTCGCTCCCGGGGTGGAAGCGGATCCGGAGCATCGGGTGGCGGTCGACGAGACGTCCGAGCGCCTGCCCGAGCAGTTCGGCATCGAGCGGGCCGCTGATCGTCTGCCGTACGTAGCCGTAGGGGGTGATGTCCGGCTGAAGCCGGCCCTGGGTGACGAAGGCGAGCTGCACAGGGGTCAGGGGGAACGGGCTGTCGGCCGGAGCCTCCTGGTGGTGCCTGAGCACCTGACCCGTGTGGGGCTCTTCGGCGTGGAGGTGGGCGGCGAGCTCGCCCAGAGTCCGGTGTTCGAAGAACAGCGTGATCGGCAGTGACCGGTCCAGCTCCTTCTCCAGGCGCTTGACGAGATCGACGGCCGTGAGCGAATCAAGGCCCATGGCAAGGAAGGGCTCGTCGACACCGAGGTCGTCCGCGGCGCGCTGGAGCGACACGGCAAGCAGCCGCCGCAGAACGGCCGTAACGCCGTCCGCCTCCCCGGTGGTACGCCCCGCGGCGCCGGCTGTGGGCGAGGGAGTGGGTGCAGACGGGCGGGCCGCTGCTCCGGAGGCGTTCGCGGCGGTGGCCGCCGCGGGGGCGGGTGCAGGTACCGGTACGGTGCGAGCTGTCGCCGACGGGCGCGGCGCGGAGCCCGAGTCCGGGTCGGCGACGAGGAGTTGGGCGGCGTCGAGGCCGCAGGCGAGGCGCAGCGCCTCCAGCGCGGCGCCGGTGCCCAGCGGCGCGGGCCCACGGCCGGCGCAGCCGGCCGGCACTTCCGCTCGCGCGGCCAGACCCGTCTCGGCGAACGCGGCGAAGTTCAGCGCCTGCCACGGCCGGCCGGCCGCGCGTTCGGCGGCGGCGAACGCGTCGAGGTACGCGTTGCCGGCCGCGTAGTCGCCGAGTGCTCCTGCCAGGCCCGGCAGGACCGAGGCGACCGAGGAGAACGCCACGCACACCGAGGGGCGCAGGCCGTGCCGCCGCAGTCCGCGCGCCAGCAGCAGGGTTCCCCGCGTCTTCGCGGCCAGGACCTGCGTCACTTCCTTGGGCGACTTGGACCGCAGTGTGCCGGGGCGCACCACCCCGGCCGCGTGGAACAGTCCGTCCAGCCGGGGCAGGTCCGCCATCAGGGCCTCGACGCCGGCCTCGGTCGATACATCGGCCACGCGGTACTCGGCGACGGCCCCGAGCGCCCGGAGCTCGGACAGCAGCCCGGCGGGCGGCATCGGGGAACGGCCGGTGAGCACCAGTGTCGGCCGGCCGCGATCCGCGAGATCGCGGGCGAGCGCGCCACCCATCCCGCCCGCGCCCCCGGTGATCAGATACACGCCGTCGGCCGGCAACTCTGCCGACGCCGACGCCGACGCCGATGTCGACGTCGCGACGGCCTTCACGGTCCGGCCCAGGCGTCGGTCCGCACGCCAGGCCACGGCGTCCGGCTGTGTTCCTGCCCGCGCGCCGAGTTCGTGGTCGAGCGCGTTCAGCCGCGTGGCGACATCGTCGAGCGAGGACAGGTCGACGCTGTGCGCCACGGTGCCGGACAGCTCCTCGGGCAGCGCGAGGGTCAGCCCGGTGAGCACCGCCTGCGCGGGGCGCAGGCGCTCGGGCACGACACCCGTGGCATGCACATCCTCGGTGACGACGAGTACGCGGGGCCGGTCCCGCGCGAGCAGGGGCAGCAGATCCAGAAGGCCCGTCACCAAGCTGTGCTGAACAGCGTCGAACGCGGCCACGCTGTCCGGATCGGGCGCCGGACCGGCGAGCAGCACGGCCACGTCCGGCCGGGGCGCTCCCTCGGGCAGCAGAGCCCCGGACCGGTACACCGTGACGCCGCGGCCCGTGAGCCGGTCCGTCAGAGCGCGGGACAGCGAGGAGTCCGGACCGGCGAGCATCACCGTGCGCGGTCCGGTGCCGACGGTCAGCGGCGCGTCGTCCCACACGAAGCGGTGCAGCAGCGGCCGGGGCGCGGGCTCGGGCCAGAACCGTCGGCGCTGGAAGGCGTAGGTGGGTACGGCGACACGGGCGTGCCCGGCGTCCAGCGCCGTACGGTCCAGCCGCACGCCGCGCTGCCAGAGCCGGCCGGCGGTCTTCAGCAGGCCCCGCGCACCGTCCCCGTTCCCCGCCGTCAGCGCGACCGCGTCGGATCCCCGAGCGTGTGCCGCGACGACCGCACGGACGGCCCCGCCCAGGGTGGCGGCGGGACCGAGTTCGACGAACGTGTCGTACCCGTCGTCGAGCAGGCGCTCGACGGCGGCGCCGAAGCGGACCGGCCGCCTCGCGTGCTGCCGCAGATACTCCGGGTCGAGTGCCGGCTGCCACTCGGTGGTGACCGTGCTCATCAGCGGTGTCACCGGCGGGTGGAGGCGGAGGGTGGCAGCCGCGTCGGCCAGCGGGCCGAGCGCCGGGCCCATCAGGGGCGAGTGGAACGCCCGGGACACGTCCAGCCGCCGCACCGCCACACCCAGGGCGGTCAGTTCGTCCACGGCACGGTCGACAGCCTCGGCCGTTCCGGAGATGACCACCTGACGGGTGCTGTTGACCGCGGCCACACCGAGCGCGCCCCGCGAACCGGCCACCAGCGCGGCGACGGTCTCTTCCCCGCCATGCACCGCGGCCATCGCGCCCGGGGCGCACAGCTCCGCCATCAGACGTCCGCGTTCGGCGGCGAACCGCAGGGCGTCGGCAAGCGTCAGCGTCCCGGCGACGCAGGCGGCGGCGATCTCACCGACGCTGTGCCCCGCGACGGCGTCCGGCGTGATGCCCCATGCCTTCAGCTGGCGTGCGAGAGCGACCCCGTACGCGACGAGGATCGGCTGGGCGAGATCGGTCCGGGCGAGCGCGGCGGGAGGGGTGTCGGGATCCAGGCACCAGGCCGCGAGGCTGCGGCCGTCGACCTCGCCGACCAGGGCGGACGCCTCGTCCAGGACCTCCCGGAAGGCAGGCGCTTGCGAGTACAGGGCGCGGGCCTGTCCGGGACGTTGGGCACCCTGTCCCGGCAGGAGGAAGACCAACCGTGGCCGCGACCGCATCTCGGTGCCGGGCGGCCGTGCCTCCAGGCGCGCGGCGAGGTCCCCGTCGGCCACGACGGCCAGACGGTGGGCCCCCTCGTCGCGGGCAGCGGCGACGGCGGCGCAGACGCCTCCTTCGTCGAGCTCCGGGTGCTCGCGCAGATGCCTCGCGAGATCCGCCGCGGCGGCGCGCAGGCCATCGGCACTGCGCGCCGACAGGGTGAGCAGCCGCACGCCCTCGGACGGGGGCGAAGCGGGCAGCGGCCGGGCGGGCGGCTCTTCGAGGACCGCATGGGCGTTGGTACCGCCGAAACCGAACGCGTTGATTCCGGCGGTCAGCGGACCGGGCGCCTCCCAGTCGCACAGCTCGCCGACCACCGCGAAGCCGGACCCGTCCAGGTCCAGGTTCGCCGCGGGCGGCGTGTGGTGCAGGGACGGGGGCAGCTGTCGGTGCCCGAGCGCCAGCACCACCTTCACCAGGCTCGGCATTGCGGCGGCGTTGAGAAGATGCCCGAGATTTGTCTTCACCGAGCCGAGCAGCCGGGGACGCCCGTCGGCGCGGGGCCGGAAGGCGTGCGCGAGCGAGCGCATCTCGACGCGGTCGCCGATCGGCGTACCCGTGCCGTGGGCCTCCACGTACGACACGCTGCCGGGATCGATGCCCGCCTCGCGGTACGCCTGCGTGATGACCTCACGCTGCGTCAAGGGATTGGGGGCCATCAGGCTCAGCGAGCGGCCGTCGTTGTTCACCGCGGTGCCGCGCAGCACAGCGAGAACCGGATCGTCGGCCTTCGCCGCATCGTCGAGGCGCATCAGCACGATCGCCGCGCCGCCCTCCCCGGGGACGAAGCCGTCGGCCGCGGAACCGAACGCGTGGCAGCGTCCGGTCGGCGACAGAGCCTGCGACTTCTCCAGCAGTGCGTACCCGGTGGGGGTGAGGTTGAGATGGACACCGCCGACGACAGCGATGTCGCATTCCCCCTGCTGCAGGCTGCGGTGGGCCAGGTGCAGCGCGACCAGGGCGGATGAACACGCCGTGTCGACGGCGAGCGCGGGACCGGTCAGGTCCAGGCAGTGCGCGACCCGCGCGGCGAGCAGGTTCGGCAGATTCCCGGTCAGCGCCGACGCGGACAACTCGGCTTCCCCGTAAGCCTGTTCGAGCAGCTTGCGGTACCCGCTGTCCCCGGCCGCGGCGAACACACCCACCCGGCGGCCCCGCCTCCGCGGCCCCGCGTAACCGGCCCGCTCCAGGGCCTCGTGCGCGAGTTCCAGGAAGAGCCGTGCCTGCGGGTCCGTCGCGCGGGCCTCCTCGTCGCCGATGCCGAAGTAGCCGGCGTCGAATCCGGCAGGATCGTCGAGGAACGCACCCCACCGGTCCTCGGTCTCCGCCGCGGTCGACCACCGCCCGGCGGGTACGCCGGTGACGGCGTCGTGGCCATCGGCGAGCCGGGCCCAGAAGGCCTCGGGCGTATCGGCTCCAGGGAAACGGCAGGCCATGGCGGTGATCGCGACGGCGGGTCGGCCAGGTGCCTCACCCGCCTCCTGGGGCGCGTCGATGTGCGCGTGGGCGACACCGAGAGAGGCGAGCACATGGCCGGCGAGCGCGGCGACCGTGCTGTGGTCGCGCACGTCGGACGGCCGAAGGGTGAGGCCGAACGTGTCCTCCAGCGCGGCGAGCACTTCCATGGCCTTGAGCGACGAGCCCCCGACGGACAGGAATGCGTCGTGCGGGCCTATCGCGGTGGCGGGCAGGTCCAGCACCCGCGCCCAGATGGAGCGGACGGCCGACTCGATGTCCGTGCGGGAGCGGGGCATGGACGCCCCGATGGGCTTACCGGCCCCCGCAGTCGCATCGATGGCCTGTCCGGTACCTGCCGTCCGCGTCGCCCCCGCCGCCCGATGCACCCCGGCCTGTCCGTACGCCCCCGCCTCGAACCGCTCCCGCATCACCGCCCGCCGCAACTTCCCGCTCGTCGTGCGGGGGAACGACCGCGCCGGCAGCGCCAGGACCCGTACGTCGTCGTGGCCCAGTGCCTCGCCCACCCGGGCCGCGACCTCGTCGAGCACATCGCCTGCCGCAGCCGCCCGGGACGGCCCCGACGCCACGAAGACCACGACCCGTTCCCCGCCGCCCACCGGATCGGTGGAGCCGACGACCGCGACCGGACCGGGCGTCAGCCCCGGCGTGCCCGCTGCCACCTCTTCCAGGTCAACGGCGTGGAACGTACGGCCGTTGACGAAGACGACGTCCTTGAACCGGCCGGTCACGCAGAGCCGTCCCTCGTTGAGGAACCCCATGTCGCCCGTGCGCAGCCACCCGCCGGCGAAGGCGGCCGCCGTCGCCTCGGGGGAGCGGTGATAGCCGCGCGCCACCTGTGGGCCGCGGACCTCGATGTGTCCCACCCGGCACTCGCCCAGCGGCTCGCCCTCGTCGTCGGTGATTCGCACCTCGCACCCCGGCACCGGGTGGCCGACATCCATCAACTCTGTCGCATCCGGACCGGGTGCGACCATCTCCGCCCGCCCCTGGCTGAGTGCGGCCCGGTCCAGCGCGAGGGGCCGCGCCACCTCTCCCGGTGGCGGGAAGGCGACGGCCAGCGTCGCCTCCGCGAGGCCGTAGACCGGTTGCGGCGCGTCTGCGGCGAGCCCCGAGGGCCGCATCTTGCCGGCGAAAGCACGCCACACCGACGGGGAGATCGGCTCCGCGCCCACCAGGATCGTCCGAACGCTCGTCAGATCGATCCGGCTGAGCGCATCCTCCGTGAGCCGCCGCTCCACCAGCGCCAGCGCGAAGTTCGCCGCCGAAAGCAGGGTCGCCCGGTGACGCGCGGCCGACTCCAGCCACAGCGCGGGCCGCTTCGCGAACGACAGCGGCCCCAGCTTCACCTGTTTGAGCCGTGCCGCGAGGGGGACCAGGTGGGTGCCGATCAGACCCATGTCGTGGAAGTACGGCATCCAGCTCGCCACCACGTCGTCCGGCCTGATCGCCGCGGCCACGCGGATCTGTTCCAGATTGGCCAGCACGGCGGCATGGGTCAGTTCGACGCCTTTCGGGGACCCGGTGCTGCCCGAGGAGAACTGCAGAAACGCCACATCGCCAGGGGCCGGCACCGGCAGGGCCCCCGGCGCGGCGCTCTCGCGCAATTCGGCCAGCCGCAGCGGACGTACCGTGTCGGGCAGGGCCGGGAGCAAGGGCGCGCAGGCTTCGTCGACCGCGACCGGGGGCTGGTCGAGAAGCTCCCACACGGGGAGCACCCGCCGCGCGTCGGGCGCCAGCGGAACCGGTATCAGACCAGCGGCGACAGCCCCCCAGAACAGCGGCTGGAACTCGTCGCTGCGGTCGGCGAGCAACACCACGGGACTCCCGGGCGCCAGTCCGGCAGCGATGAAGCCTCCGGCCACCCGCATCGACTCGTCCCGCAACTCGCGGTGGGTGACGACCTGTTCGCTGCCGTCACCCCGTACATGCACGATGGTCTGGTCCGGCGCCTCCTCCGCCGCGCCCACCAGTACATCCAGCAACGCCGTCTCGCCGTTCGGTCCCCGCACCTGCGCCCCTGCTCCCCGCTCGGTCCGCTGCGGGCCGCTCGCGGCGTCCGCGCGAGAATGACGGCCCACCGCCTGTTCTGCCGAGATCATGGCTGATCGGGCGAGCGGTCGCGGAAGTCAGGGTGCGAGCAGACCGTCACGGCGGGACGGCGGACGCGACCCGCCGTCGTGATCGACGTCCTGGAGCCCCTCAGTGGGGCGACGTGTTCTCGCCCGTGCCCGGCCGCGCCGCATGGTCCTCGGAGGGCGCGTTCGAGGCGCCTGCGGTGGACGGCCGCAGGCCGGCAGAGTCGGGGCCTCGCAGATGAGTGGTCATTCAGCGGCCGTCCGGAGATATTTCTCGTGGACGTCCTCGCGGACCCTGTCGCCCGACGACGGGAGCAGTTGCGGTATGCCGTCCACGATCGGGTAGCTCAGGTGCAACCGCGGGTTGTACAGCACGTCTTCCTCGGCGAGGAAGGTCAACGGGCCCTTGTCGAGCGGACAGACGAGGATACGGAGCAGCGGATCGCTGGGGTCCATCGGGTACTCCTTCGGGTGGTGGGGATCAGGTCCGGGGATCGTGGCGCGGCATGGCCAGCAGTACCGAGAGCGCCAGCGCCGTGCCGGCCACCCGCAGTGTCAGCAGCAGGGGATCCTCCGGGAGCGTCTCCCCGAAGGTGAGAGTCCCGAGCACCGCCGTGAACAGACAGGTCACCGTGGTGCAGACGGGCACGATGAGCGAGGCGCGGCAGCGCTGCAGCGCGGCCTGGGACATGATCAGGCCCGCCACCGCCGTGAAGAGCAGCAGATACGGGTACGGGGACCCGAGCAGCGACCGGGCCGCTTCCCCGAGGCCGGCAGTGGTCAGACGGCTGGAGGCGCCCTTGATCGCCAGTGAGCTGACCCCGTACAGCAGTCCCACCGCCACGCCGTACCCGATGCCGTTCGTCGGCACCCGGTGGCGTCTCCTGGCCAGCCGTTCCACCCGCCCGTACAGCCATACCCCCGCCGCGAGTGTGGGTACGCACACCAGGAGCACCAGCGTCCACGGCGCTCCGCTGCTCACCACGTCCTCGCCCTCGCGCACCGAGGCGACCACCATCAGCAGCGCGACCAGTACGGCGCCGAGGGCATAGCGCTCCCGGCCCGACGGCTGCTCGCCGAGCACCGCCGACGACAGAAGCAGAAGCAGGACCAGACCGGACACGAAGATGCCCTGCGCGGCGGCGATCGGCAGCGCGCGATAGACCACCAGCTGGGCCGCGAAGCCGGCGGCCAGCGCCAGCGATCCGACGAGCCACAGCGGACTGGTCAGCAGCACCAGGACCACACGCACGGGCCTGCGGGTGGACAGCGCGGGCAGATCCCCGAGTGCCCTCTTCTCCAGCACGAAGCCCACGCTGTACAGCACGTTGGCCAGCAGAGCGGCGCCCACACCCCACCACATCGCGCTACCCGCGCCGGGCATGGGCCAGCAGGATGGAGGCCGCGCCGGGCACGGCACACGCAGCCCTGTCCAGCAGCCGCAGCCCGCGCGGAACCCCGTGGAAGGGCGCGCCCGTGATCCGTACCTGCGCGAATCCGGCGGCGGTCAGGAAGGAGCGCAGCGCTCGCGCGGTGTACAGCCGCAGATGACCGACCACCTGCGAGCCGGGCCGGCCGTGGATGCCGCGCAGACTCACCTCGGAGAACACCGGCTGCCATCCCGCAAGCAGCAGCCCCCGGTTGTACCAGGCGGCGAGGTTCGGCGTGGACAGCATCAGATGACCGCCGGGCCGCAGGATCCGCCGCAGCTCGTCCAAGGCCCGGTCCGGGTCGACGAGATGCTCGATGACCTCGCTGAACAGCACCGCGTCCGCGCAGCCGTCGGCAAGGGGGAGCCCGCCGTGCTCGAGCTCGCCGCGCACCACGTGCCCCAGCCGCGGCCGCGCCCGGCGCAGCGCGTCCTGAGACCAGTCGACGCCGACGATCCGGTGTCCGGCGAGGAGGGGTGCGGCCGTGGCGGCGGCGCTTCCGTCGCCGCAGCCGACGTCGACGACCAGCTGACCCGGTGACGCCCCCAGCGCCGCCGCCAGCAACTGCGCCTGGCGCCGGCTGCGTGCGTCGCCGGACGCGACGGGCACGGCGGGGTCCTCGTAGAAGTCGCGCAGACCACCGGCCCTGCTCATACGGCCTCCGGGGATGTCGCTGCCAGGTGACGGGCGAACAGGTCGCGCAGGCGGGCACCGTCCTCGTCGCCGAGCAGGGTGCGGGACCAGCGCAGGACGAGATGCAGCCGGCCTCCCGTCGCCGCGGTGGTGACGGTCAGCCCGCGCGGCATCCGGGCGGGTGCCGAGAACCACACCGCCGTGGCCCGGCCGGCGTCGCCGAAGTCCAGCGGGTAGGGGATCCGGCCGATGTTGCTGAGCAGCGTGGTCGACACCCACGGAGCGGCGAGCACCCGCAGCCCCCGGGTGATGCCCGCCCGGACGGCGACGGGCAGCACCGGGGTCGTCAGCAGCGAGGCACCACGGCCCAGCTGCGGACGTGGCTGCGCCTTCAGCGCCCGTGTCCGCTCCGCGGTACGGCACAGCAGCGAGGCGATGTCGGTGCCGGCGGCCACGTCCGCGGCGCTGAAACCGACCTCGACCAGGCGGGTGCCGTTACCGATCGGCATCTCGGGCCCGCGGGTGCGGTCGTCGACGGGCATCGTGATGCGCAGCGGACGGTCGGGTGCCCCGTGCGCCCGGTTCCAGTGGGCGAGAGTCAGCGCGGTGGCGACCATCAGCTGGTCGTTGACCGTGTACGGAGCTCCGGGGCTGCGCCGGGGCACGGGCAGTTCGGCGACGAGCATGGCGTTCCCGGGCACCGCACCGGGCGTACCCGGTGCGACCCGCGCGGGTCTGGCGAACACCGGCCCGCGGCCCGTCCGGTGCGGCGGCCCGGACGCCTGACGGGCGGGCGGCGGAACCGCCGGGACAGGGTGCCCGCCGTAGAGCTCCGCCGCCGTCGCCGCCAGCCGCAGACACGCCGGACCGTCGAGCGCGGTGTGGTTCATGGTGAACAGGAGTACGCAGCCGAGGACTTCGGGATCCTCGATCACCTCCAGCCGCAACGGCGGGGACGACGTCAGGGGCGGTGCCTCGGCGAGGGCGCGTTCCCGGGCACGGCCGAGCGCGCCGGCCGTGCGCGGCACGAACGTGACCACCTCGGTGTCCGGCTCGCCGGTCAGCTCCCATTCGTAACGCCGGGCGAGCGGGCCACGGACCCTCTCCCGCATGAGCGAGCGGGGATGCCTCGCCAGTGCTCCGGAGAACGCGGCGCGCATCCGGTCCGGTTCGAGGAGGCCGGGCAGATGGATCTCGATGTGGACCGTGTTCGGCTCGGCGTCCTGCGTACAGTGCCGGGCCACCTCGTCGACGACGGGGAACGGCACCCGGGGCAGCTGCGGCACCGCATCCGCGTCGGGAGAGGACGGTTGCTGTGTCGTCGTCATCGGGCACTCCCTGCCGGGGGCCGAGCCGTCGGCACACCGGCTTCCCCACCGCTGCCCGGCTCGCCACGGGGACCGGCGCCCGACCCCTGCCGGACCTGTGCGCCGTGCTCCCGCCGCACCGTGACCAGTGCGGCGAACAGGGCCGTCAGAGCCAGGAGTTGGGCCACCGGCCCATATGCACCCTTGCCCAGCGACACCGCCTCACCGCTGTCCAGCGCCGCGGCCGCACCTGCGCCGGCCATCGCCGTGAAGGCGATCGGCCCGAGCGCAGCCGGACGCAGCCGGGCCACGACGGCCAGGACGGGGACCAGCGCGGCGAGCGGACCGGCGACCATCACGCCCACCAGCGTCAGCGCCACGGTGCCCAGCAGGAAGCCGGGACCGGATGGTTCCGGCGCCTGGAGGGCCGGGTCCGGCCCGCTGCCCCGACGCCGTACGAGCGCGACCCCGGTGAGCAGTACCAGCAGCACCCCGCCACCGATCAGACCGGCGTCGTACACGCGTGACGGTGCGTAGAGCAGCGTGACCGTGCCGCCCTTGCCCTCCGGGACGAGCCAGGCCTGCTGCCAGCCGTCGATCCGCAGCGGCGTCAGTTCCCGGCCGTCCAGCGTGGCTTTCCACCCCGCGTTGTGGTTCTCGTGGAGTTGCAGGTACGAGGCGTCGCCTGCCCCGACCCGCACGGCACGCTGGTCCCCTTCGCCGTCCTCGACATCGACTTCGCGCGGGGCGCTGTCTGCGGCGCGCACACTGCCGGTGGTCAGCGAGATGTCGGTGACGGCGAGCGGACCGGTGTCCCCCGCCTCGACCGTATGGGTCCGCCGGTCCAGTGCCACCCGGCTCCCGTCCGTGCAGAGCGAGATCTCCACAGGGCGACGCTCGGTCAGATCCCGGACCCGGCCCTCGGCACGGGTCTCGAGGAACTGCCCGTCGACGGAGACGACCGGCCCCTTGCCGCACGGAAGGGCGAAGGCCTTGTCCGGGTCGGGCTGCGGCGCGCGGAACTTCTCGAGCGCCGGGACGTAGACCTCGCTCAGCCCGGCCGGCAGTTGCAACTGCTCGTCCGCGACCGGGTTGTGGAGGGTCAGTGGCGCCGAGCGGGAGATCGTGATGTCGAAGCGGTCGGTGGTGATGGGGGAGAAGCGCGCCATACCGTTCTCGTCCACCGTGGCCACCGCGGTCCCTTCGGGCGAGCTGATCTGCACCTGTTCGGGCCGTGTCGACAGTCCGCCGGCGGCCGCGAAAACGATCTCGCCGACCGATGTCTTCTTCGGCCAGGCCAGATGGAGTACGGGACGTTCGCCCGCGATCCAGGCCGTGGTGAGATCGCCGTCCGTCAGGTTCCGCGGACTCAGATTGGTCCCCAGCCGCGCGGTGGACTCCGCGCTCACGAGAATCTTCTCGCGCTGTCCCGTGAGGTCGAACAGCAGACGGTCCAGCGCTTCGCCCGGTACGGGCAGGGCGGTGGCCTTCACGGTGTAGTCGCCGGAGCGTGCCGCCGTGAACTGCCGGTGCAGACCCACCTCGGCCGGCACCGCGGACAGCCCGCCCGGGTCGCTGCCCCGGCGCAGCGCGTAGACGACGGAGTCGGCGCCGTCGCGGGGCGCGTCCGAGGGAAGGTCCAGCATCCGGGTGACCTGCACACCGGGGACGGCGATCTCGGTGAACCCGGCCCCGGTCAGCCCGGGGCGGCCCTGCTGCGAGCCCAGAATGGTCACCTTCAGCCAGGTCGCGGTCCCCTCGGGCGCCGCCACCTGCTGTGCGGCCCCGTTCGGCTGCAGGGGGCTGACCCGGCTGCCGCTGTCGGTCTCGACGCGCACGACAGTGGGCGCGGCCCGCACATTGGCGCTGGGCAGCGGCGTCAGCTGCAGCGACGCGGGAATCCGGATCGGTCCGTCGAAGGCGATCCTGATCCACTCGCCCTGCGGGGACCCGGGGGACCCCTCCGCCCACCCGGTGTCCGGATTGCCGTCGAACGCGTTGACGGGGTCGTACTGGGGGAGGTGGAAGAGCCAGTTGCCGACGGAGGAGGCGCTGACGGATGCGGCGCCGCGCAGCACGGACGTGGTCTGGTGCCGCGGATCGGACGCCGGAAGGATCTGCCGCGGCCGTGCCCCCGGATCCTGCGCCGCCCCGGGCGCATTGCGCTCGTCGCGGGTGTAGGTGTGCGACGTGTTGGAGTTGACCAGGCCGAACCGGGTGTCGGCGCGGCGCAATCCGTCTCCTGCCGCATAGAGCGAAGGCCGGTCAGTCCCGGGATGGGCGTCGCCGGCCAGGACGGCGGGACGCCCGGCGAGGGAGCCGCCGGCGGACAGCGGCAGCAGAGACTCGGGGCCGCCGCTGACGACGGCCGTCGACGCGACGGGCGTCAGCCGCGCCTTTCCGGGACGCGTGGTGCCGGCCGGCGGCTCGTAGACCTCCACGGCGCGCTGGCGCGGGAACAGGCCCTCGACCTGCACGGGCGTGTCGTCCGCGATCCGTCCGCCGGTCATCACCGGACCGAAGCCGGTGACCCGTCGGTACCCCGACGCCTCCAGGGTGCGCTTCACCGTGGTGGTGGGCACATGACCCAGCTGGTCGGGGTCGAGGTCGTTGCGTACGACGACGTAGTGCAGGCCCGCGCGGTGCAGATACTCGCTCAGTCCGGGAACCTCGCCGCCGGACGTCAGCGCCTGCTCGACCGCGTCCATCGCCCTGCGGTTGCCCGGGGTGCCGAACGGCACGTAGTCGCGCTGCGCCCACGGGGAGCGGGCGAGGACGTCCAGCGGCTGGTCGATCGGCGAGCCCCAGGTGTAGATCCCGTGCGCGGTCGCGGGCACGACGAGCGCGCGGTCGTCGGCCGAGTTCTCCTCGAGCCAGCTCGCGGTCGTCCGCCAGTACGCGGGCAGCTTCTGGAACGAACCCGGCTGCAGGATCGAGCCGTTGACGTAGGGCCAGCACAGACCCGGCAGCACGAGCGCGGCGGCCACCGCAGGCGCGAAGCGGCGCGCACGGGCGGGCAGGCCGAGGGCGGGGCGCGAGGCCAGGGACGTGAGGTGCATGAGGCCGAGCGCGAGGGCGAGCGCCAGCCCCGTCTGGAACTTGTAGATGTTGCGGAACGGCACCAGCCATCCGTCGAGCCAGCCCTCGACACTCGCGTGGAACGGGGCGCCCAGCGCACCCCCGTATCCGGCGAGAGTGATGAGACCGACGGAGAGTGCGGTCAGCACCAGCCAGCGGCGTTCGGGCAGGTCCCGCCGGGCGAGGCCGGCGAGACCGAGCGCGGCGGCGAGCGCCGAGCACACGATGACGACGCCCGAGGTGGCGACGGTCCAGCCGGCGGGCAGCCATGCCTCGCCGAAGTTCAGATAGCCGACCCAGTTGCCCGCCCCGCGCAGCATTTCCGTCGCCGACATCGTGGCGGTGGTGGTGTGCGCGGACTCCACGTACGGCATGAAGTTCTCGCCGTACGTCCCGAGCAGCAGCAGCGGCACGATCCACCAGGCGGTCGCGAGGATCACACCGGGAACCCACCACGCGATGAGCGCACGTTTGCGCGGGCCGGCCGGGCGGCTCAGCAGGTACAGACCGACCGGCAGCAGGGAAGCCAGGGTCGATGCCGCGTTCACCCCGCCCATGAGGGGGATCAGCGCCGCCGAGCGCGCCGCCGCGATCCTCGGGCCGGTCAGCGGGTTCGTCAGGGGCAGCAGCACCCACGGCAGCAGCGCACCCGGAAGGGCTGCCGCCGACGTGGAACCGACGACGATCGTGTACGTCGGCCACAGGGCGTACACGGCCGCGCCCAGCAGCCTGCCGCGGTCGGAGCCGGTGCCCAGCCGCTCGGCGAGCCGCAGTGCGCCCCAGAAGGCGGTGGCGACCACCAGTGAGAGCCACAGCCGTTCCGCGAGCCAGACCGGCATCTGCAGCAGGTCGGCAGCGGCATGGAAGGGCAGCATGGGGATGGCGTAGCCGATGTACTGGTCGGCGATCCCGCCGAAACCCGCCCGGTCGTGCCACAGCCCGCCCAGATCGCGGATGAACTGCCAGGGGTCGGCGACGACCCCCAGCTTCGTCTCGAACGTCATACGCCCCGGGGACACCGCCAGGAAGGCCAGGAACACGGCTGCCCAGAACCCGAGGAGCCAGCGCCTGGACCGCGGCTGCGGCGACGGGCCGGGCGGAGGACCCGCGGCGCTGGGAGAGGCCGGCGGTCGTGCGTGGACTGCGCTGGTCATGAACACCGCCGGAGGATGAGGAGGAGGTTCCATGTGGCGAACTCACGCAGCCCGGGCACGCGAGGGACGACTTCCGGGAGGACGGGCCAGTACCGGGAGCGCGCGGAGACGATGTCGACGTCCTCGAGGCCCCTGATGTGACGCAGCGTCGATCCGACGTCGATGGCGAAGAGGTTCTCCCCGAGCCGGTGCTTGGCCGGACGGCCCGTACGGCGCTCGAAGCGGGCGCGGGCCCGCTCGGCACCGAGATAGTGCCACGGTGCCCACTCGTGGCCGCCCCACGGGGAGAGCCAGTTGGTGAACGAGACGTAGATCAGGCCCCCGGGCCGGGTCACCCTCGCCATCTCGCTGAGGAAGGTCCGTGGATCCGACACATGCTCGAGCACATTGGAGGAGAAGCAGACATCGGCCGTGGCGTCGGCGAGCG
Source organism: Streptomyces sp. NBC_00390 (assembly GCF_036057275.1). NCBI lineage: Bacteria > Bacillati > Actinomycetota > Actinomycetes > Kitasatosporales > Streptomycetaceae > Streptomyces > Streptomyces sp. NBC_00390. The sequence goes on from NZ_CP107945.1 coordinate 7,310,857, forward strand.
GCAGCAGGTAGCCGTCGGCGACGACCGTTCCCTCGGCGGGTTCCGCGGCGAGTTCCGCCGGGTCCGGCTCGAACAGATAGCTCTGCGCTCCGCGCCGCCGGAACTCACGGGTGAAGTACCCGCTGCCGCCACCGATGTCGACGACGACGCGGCCCTTCAGCCTGACGTAGCGCTCCACCTGGTCGGCCGCGTCACGGGCGAGCAGACCGTATGCGGAAGCCGGGTCGGCCTGTTCCCGCATGAACGCCCGGAAGAGGGTGAGGGAGCGGCGGAAGGATGGGTCCTTCACGTGCGCGCGCCGATCATCGCTTCGGCGGCGACCGCTCTGAACTGCCGTACGGTGCTGCTCCAGCGGTACGCGGAGGCCCGCTCCGCCGCGGCTTTGCCCATACCTTCGCGCCGTTCGTCGTCCAGTGCCAGTGCGCACCACATCGCGGCGAACGACGACTCGCCTCTGGCCAGGACGCCGGTGACACCGTCCTCGACCGAGTCGCGAAGACCGGGTACGTCGAAACCCACGGTGGGTGTCCCCCGGGCGCCGGCCTCCGTCACGACGAGTCCCCAGCCCTCGACGGCCGCCGGGTGCAGCAGCATCCAGGACTCGCAGAGCAGGCGGTGCTTCTCCGGCTCGGACACATGTCCGGCGAACTCGACGTCAGGACCGGCGAGTTGCTCGAGCCGCGTGCGCTCAGGGCCGTCCCCGACGATGACGAGCCTGCCGCCGGTGACGGGCCGGACCCGCTCCCACAGGTGCAGCAGCAGATCGATGCGCTTGTAGTCGACCAGCCGGCCCAGAGCCAGGAACAGCGGGGTCCTGGACCGGGGGCTCTGGACGCCCGGCTCGTGGACCCCGTTGGGCACCACCCGGATCTGCCGGTCCGGGACCCCGATCGCCCGGAGGGCGCCGGCCGTGGAAGGGGAGACGGCGACCAGGAGGTTGCCCCGGTGGGCCCGCGCGAGGGCCCAATGCTCCAGCAGTCGGCCGGCGCGGGCGACGGGAGCCGGGAAGCGCATGTCCCAGAGCTCGGTGTGCACATGGTTGACCAGGCACAGCGTGGGGCCGCGGTGCCACAGCGGAGCCAGATACGGCATTCCGTTGCAGACCTCGACCAGGAGGTCGCACTCACCGACCTGCCGGGCGAAGGCGGACCGTGCGTTCACGTAGTGTCCCAGCGGGCCTCCCGCGGACACGACACGGTAGGGGCGGTGCACGGCCGGGCCGCCGCACAGCAGGGTGACTTCGTGGCCGTGAGCCGTGAGGCCCAGGGCCAGCTGGTCGATCAGCAGCTCGGAGCCGCCGGCTGCCGGGTTGCCCAGGTCCCGGTGGGCGAGGAAGACGATACGTCCGGGGGACGGGGGGACTCCCGGTACGGCGGGCGGCCTGCTGCGGTGACGAGATCTGTGGGGGTCATGCTCTGCTTCGAGCAGCGGGGGAGGTACGTGCTGGGGCATGGGTGCTCCAACTCGTGTCAGGGTGCGGAGGGGAAAGAGGTGGGGGGAGTGGGGGAGTGAGGGGAAAGGGCGACCGGGGGGCCGTGCTCTGGTGGGGGTAGACAGTTTTCGGCACGTGTTCGGCGCGCGGCTACTCACAGGTATGACAACTTCTGGCGACCTCAGACGCCCTGACTCGTCATCAAGTGAGCATGCGGACGAGCCGGGTCCGGACGGCGCCCTCGCGCCACCAGCACACCGCCCGCCAGAGCGAGCACCCCTCCTGCCGCGGCCGCGCCCACGGGAACGGTCTTGCCGAGCAGGGCGAGCTGCCTGCTGTCCGCGGAGGCGAGATCGACCTGCCGGCGCTGCGTCGCGGGCGTGAACGCGATCCGCTTGCTCTCCAGGAGGACCACCGCGTCCTTGTCCGCCCCAGGCGCGCGCAGGGTCTTCCTCGGCCCGATGGCCGCGTAGATGATACGGCCGGTACGCCGGTCCACGACCAGGTCGATCCCGCTGTTGGCGTACCACTCCTCGGCGAGTATCTGCGGGGTCCTCGGCTTCCCGACTAGCCGTCCCGGTACCTGGCGCACCCCCGTCCTGGTCGGCGGCACGGTGCCGGTGAAACGGTAGCCCGCGTACCCCTGCACCTTCTTGCTTCCGGCGAAGCGGAGTTGCACCACCCCGCCGAGCGTGCTGTCCCACCAGCGGTAGGAGCGCCGCTCCACATCGAAGGGGAACTTCAGGTACGCCTCTCCGTCGAAGACCGGCGTCTCCCGGCAGCAGTGCACCGGCTCATTGCTGGCGCGGTCCGTCACCCAGCGCTCCAGCGTCCACTGCAGGGAGTCCCGTGTGTCGGAGGCGGGCAGGGTGCTGTCGCTGTCGACGGAGGTGGACACGTCCCAGACCGCGTAACCGCTCTTCTCGCTGTCGGCCACGTCACCCCGCACCTGACGGGTCACCGTGATGGTCCTGCCGTGCACGGTCTTGACCTTGGAGGTGTCGAAGTAGCTCCCGGTCCCCGTGAAGACCGTGGTGGTGTCGACGTCGATGGGTGTGCGCTCGGCCTGCGGCTGGACGTACCACGCAAGAAGGGGAGCCAGGACGAGCAGGAAGACGCCTGCTCCCAGCAGGAAAAGGGACGACGGTGCAGCGGTACGGCGCATCCGGGCACTCCTGAGTCGAAGAACTTCGTCTGGAGACGCACGGACCCGGGCCGGTCAGCCCTCAAGCGCCACGACAGTAGGCGGCTACTTGACGAAATGTCAATGTACTGTCAACACTGTGCGTTCAGCCGGTGGGGCCGGCTGCCGGGGTGGGGATCGTCTCCAGCGAGGAGCTGACCCGACTATGCGCAGACTGTTCGCAGCCGTGGCCACCGCAGCGATCGCCGCCGTGCTGGCCGTGGGCACGGCCTTCGGGATCGTGGCATTGCTCGACGCCACCCCGGACCAGCCGAACGTCCCGTTGATCAGCTACGACACCGCACAGCCGTCCCGATGACACGCCCCGCCTGGCGCGAGGTGCCACAGCCGCAGGTCGAGCAGTTCGCCTCCCTGGCGCTGGCCGGTGCCGGCGGCCTGGCTCAGGAGATCCTCCGCGAGATACGCCACGAGTACCCGCATCTCAAACTCGTGGAGGACGAGTCCGGCGAACCCATGGCGCTCGTCGGGATCCATCGCGCCATCGAGGGCTTCGTCCACAACCTCACGTCGGGGACCGGCAAGCCACGGGTGCCGACCGAGGTCTTCCAGGAGTTCGGCCGGGGCGAAGGCGTGAGCGGGCGCAGCCTCGACTCGCTCCAGGCCATCTACCGGCTCGGTGTCCGGCTCGCCTGGCGTCGGTTCGCCGAGATCGGTCAGCAGGTCGACATCGCCGCCCCCGCCATGTACGAACTCGCAGAATCGGGATTCGAATATCTGGACGGGCTGGTGGAACAGTCGGTCCGGGGCTACGCCGAGTCCGCGGCCCGCCGGGCGAGCGAACGCCTTCGTCTTCAGAGGCAGCTGATCGACCTCCTGCTCGTGGAACACCGCACCGACCCGGTCGGCACCCTGGCCGAGCGGGCCGCCCGTATCGGCTGGGAGCTTCCCGCGACCATCGCCGTGGGTGTGCTCATGCGGCCCGCGAGGGAGGCCGTCGCGCCGGCCGTGGGCCAGGGCATCCTCCTCGACATGGAGAGCGAGCAGCCCCGCATCGTCATCCCTGAGCCGGACACCGCGGGCCGCTCGGACATGCTGCGCCGGGCCACGGCCGGCTGGTCCGGTGCCATAGGCCCGCCGGTCCCGCTGGCAGCCGCTGCGAAGTCGCTGCGCTGGGCCGAGGCGGCCGTCCAGCTGATCGAGGACGACCTGCTGCCCGGCGGTGAGGTCCTGCACTGTACCGAGCGCACCGAAGAACTCGTGCTGCTGCCGTCGGAGGAGCTGATCGACGCGGTGGCGCGGCGCTGTCTGGCACCGCTGGAGGGTGCGGGCCCCGTGCAGGCGCGGCGCCTGGCCGAGACGCTCCTCGCCTGGATCGAGACCGCGGGCGGGGCGCCCGAGGTGGCACACCGCCTGGGGGTCCACCCGCAGACGGCGCGCTACCGGCTGCGCCAGATCCGGGAGCTGTGGGGGGATGTCATCGACGATCCCGACCGACGCTTCGAGATGCTGCTCGTGCTGCGCGCCCAGAGACTGCGGGGCGGGCTGTCGGACGTGACGGGAGCGCTGTAGCCGGGCGGCGTGAGGACGTACCGCGGTGCGACCGGGCAGCCGTGGCTGGGGCACGGTCAGTGCACCCAAGTGTGTGGTGACAGGCCAAACCTCCACTCGGCGTGGCGTGCCGTCCAACGGGTGACTATCCGTCGCTTCTCACTCCATGGGCCCAAGACGTCCCTCGAATGCCGGTCTCTCGAGTGGTGCGCGGGCTGAATCGGGCTGACGGTGAATCATGTCGCCCCTGCGATCCGATGAGCCGATGAAGTGTCGGTCTCCGCAGTCGCGGCGAAAGGAATGTGCATCCATGCGCTCTGCCCGCACCCTCCTCGCGTCGGCCGCAGTCACCGCGGTCCTTGCGATTACGACTCCGGCCGCATACGCCATCGCCTCCGCCGATGACTGGGAGAAGGACAGCTCCTCCTCCAGCAGCCACGACTACGAGAAGAAGGACGAAGAGAAGGACTACGAGAAGAAGGACGAAGAGAAGAAGGACGAAGAGAAGGACTACGGCAAGAAGGACGAAGAGAAGGACTACGAGAAGAAGGACGAAGAGAAGGACTACGACAAGAAGGACGAAGAGAAGGACTACGACAAGAAGGACGACCACGGGGACAAGAAGGACTACGACAAGAAGGACTGGGACAAGAAGGACGACCACGACAAGGACTACGGGGACAAGAAGGACGACCACGACAAGCCGAACGGTGGCGGCCACTACGGCGGCGGTGCCCTTGCCGGCCTCGTGACCAAGGACTACGACGACGACAAGAAGGACGACCACGGGGACAAGAAGGACGACCACGGGGACAAGAAGGACTACGACAAGAAGGACGACCACGGGGACAAGAAGGACTACGACAAGAAGGACGACCACGGGGACAAGAAGGACGACCACGACAAGGACTACGGGGACAAGAAGGACGACCACGACAAGCCGAACGGTGGCGGCGACTACGGCGGCGGTGCCCTTGCCGGCCTCGTGGCCAAGGACTACGACGACGACAAGAAGGACGACCACGGGGACAAGAAGGACTACGACGACGACAAGAAGGACGACCACGGGGACAAGAAGGACTACGACAAGTCCTGGAAGGACGACAAGAAGGACGAGGACAAGGACTACGGCAAGTCCTGGAAGGACAAGAAGGACGACCACGACAAGGACTACGGGGACAAGAAGGACGACCACGACAAGCCGAACGGTGGCGGCGACTACGGCGGCGGTGGCACTGCCCTCTCCGGCAGCGGCATGGCAGCAGGCTCGGCGCTCCTCATCGGCGGTCTCGGTGTAGGCGCCTACCGGATGCGCCGTCGCTCGGGCGCTTCGGCGGCCTGATCGGATCCCTCCACCATCAGTCCGATTCCTGTCGCGGCCGCCGCCCTCACGGGCGGTGGCCGCGGCCATTGGCATTTGCGCCCCAGTCGGTTCGCCCGCCCGCGCCCCTCACCCGAAAGGCACGCTCGCATGGCCGCTCAGCAGCCGCCCGCCACACCGCCCGTCACCCGTTCCATCGGCCGCGCCCTGCTGTGGCCCGCTGCAGCGGTCGGGCTGGGCTTTCTCCTCGTCTTCAACTCCCTCAACCCCTCCGGGCAGGTCAAGCCTCCGGCCGCCGCGGCCGCCGCCTCCGTCGCACCTGCCCCCGCCGGACCCACGAGTGCCGCGCCCAGCGCATCGCCCGCCCTTTTGCTGCCGCGGTCCGTGCCGAAGCGGATCCTGATCCCGGAGATCGACGTCGACGCTCCCTTCACCCAGCTGTCCATCGGCAAGTCCGGGGCGCTGGACGCACCACCCGAGAACGACAGCAACCTCGCCGGCTGGTTCAAAGGGGGCGTCACCCCCGGTGAGCGCGGCACCGCGATCGTGGCCGGCCACGTAGACACCAAGACCGGACCGGCCGTGTTCCTCGAACTCAGCTCGCTCAAGCCGGGAAGCACGGTGGACATCGCCCGCGCGGACGGCTCCGTCGCCACGTTCAAGGTCGACTCCGTGGAGACGTTCGAGAAGAAGAACTTCCCCAACGAGCGCGTGTACGCCGACACCGCTTCTCCGCAGCTGCGTGTGCTCACCTGCGGCGGCTCGTACGACAAGAAGAACGGCTACACGGACAACGTGGTGGTGTTCGCCCATCTCGACAAGGTCAAGCGGGCCGGAGCCTGACACTCGGTCAACGGGCCTACGCAGTGCCCCGGCCGCCGTCAGGCGGTCCGGGGCGCGCCCTCTGACCGACGTGGTGTGTGCGGTGCCCATGCCGGCAGGCCTGCCGAGCGCAGGTTCAGCGCGATGGTCCGGCCGCCCGGCCGACCGACTCCACGAGCGGCAGGAGCCGGTGCGGCACCCGCTCACGCAGCGCCATCTCCGTGCGGGTACGCACCACGCCGGGCAGATTGATCAGCCGCTGGATGACGTCCTCGAGATGCCCGTTGTCCCGCGCGGCGACCCGGGTCAGCAGATCCCCGCCGCCCGTGATCGAGAACGCCTCGATGATCTCGGGCACCGCCGCGAGCGCGTCGCCCACCTCGTCCAAGTGGCCCTGGGTCACCTCGATATGGACGAAGGCGAGCACCGGATGCCCGAGCGCGGCGGGGGAGAGATACGGGCCCGTGCCCGTGATCACCCCGTCACGCTCCATCCGGTCGATTCTGGCCTGGAGTGTGCCGCGGGCGATGCCGAGTATCCGGGCGTACTCGCGCACGCTGGTGCGCGGCTGTTCGATCAGCAGTCGCAGAATGCGGGTGTCGAGCGCGTCCACTGCCATGGTCAGACGGCCTTCCCTGGTCCCGATGAGCTCTCTCCGACTGTACCGATGGCCCAGTGGCTGTGCCTCCGGTCGGGCCAGTGGTCTCGCCATCGTTGCGCTCGCCGAGCCGTTGTGGCGGGAGTGTCCCGAGGATGCGATCGGGAGGCGGGATCGGGCCAGGACCGGACGGGTCGGGCTGTCGTGGTCCGTTGGCCCTGCCTTGGTCCTGATCCGCAGCCTCCTGCGGTACCAATGGCACAGCAGGATCGGTCCCGGTTGAGCCACTGACCGGAAGGATGCTTTCCTTTTCGGAGACAGGCGCTGCGCAGCGCCGGACCGGCGACGGAGCCGGACCGGACCCGCGGCGCCTTTGCCATGCCGTGGGGAGCGCCGCACGGCGCGTCGATCGGAAGGGGGCGGGGCGACCGTCGTGTGGAGTGTGACCGGCGTGAAAAAGATGTTCAGCGCGCCCGACCCGGGCCGCCTGCGCCTGCGGGTGTCGGCGCGCGCCGTACTCGGGGTCGGCCTCGCCGTGGCCGCTGCCGAGATGGCCGGGCTCTCCTTGATCGCGTCCGTCACGGGCGGCCTCGCGGCCCTTCTGGCACTGTTCACCGTGGCCGACCCCACCGTGCGCCGCCAGGCCGGCACCACCGCACTGCTTCCCGCCGTCGGCTTTCCCGTGCTCGCCCTCGCCACCGCCCTCCACGGGCAGCCGCTGCTGCGCGCCGCCGCCTGGCTGGCCGTGATCTTCTGCGGTGTCTACGCCAGGCGCTGGGGCCCACGCGGGCACGCGCTCGGGATCTTCGCCTTCATGATGTTCTTCGTCACCCAGTTCCTGCAGGCGCTGCCGGCCCAGCTGCCGGAGCTGTACGCCTCGGTGGCGCTCGCCCTGGCGGCCTCATCGGCCGTCCGCTTCGGGCTGTGGTGCATCGAGCGCCGTACGCCGCCGCCCGCGCAGCCTGCCCCGCTGCCGGGACGCGGACTGGCCCGGCTCACCACCCGGCAGGCCTTCCAGGCGACGGCGGCCTGCGGCGTGGCACTGGCCGTCGGGCAGCTCATCTCCCCCGAGCGCTGGTACTGGGCCGTGGGTACGGCTTGGTGGATCTTCGTCAACACCGCGTCGCGCGGCGAGACGCTCGTGCGCGGCTTCCGGCGTGTCCTCGGCACGGTCACCGGCATCGCCGCCGGCCTGCTGATCGCGATTCCCGTCGCGGGCGCCCCCGCCCCGACCGCCGTGCTCGTCGCGGTGTGTGTTTTCGGGATCTTCTACACGGCGGCCCCCTCGTACAGCTGGATGATGTTCTTCGTGACCGTCATGGCCGGGCTGCTCTACGGCCTGCTGGGTGTGCTCCATCCCGGGCTGCTCCTGCTGCGCTTCCAGGAGACCGCGGTCGGCGCGCTGGGCGCCGCTCTCGGTGTCGCGCTGATCCTGCCCGTCACCACGCATGCCGCGACCGACGCCTGGATCCGGCGCGCGGTGAGCTGTGTGCACGGCTGTACCACCGCGGCGGCCCGGCGGCTCGCCGGGGACGAGAGCGCGGACCCCGCACCCCTCGCTGCCGAACTGGAACTGCTGCTGGGCCGGGTACGCCTCTCGCTCGCGCCGCTGGTCCACCCGCTCAGCCCGCTGCGGGCCCGCAAGGCGCGCGCCCGGCAGGTCATCGCACTGCTCGACGACTGCGCGCGCGAGGTGCGCGGGCTGGCCGGGGTCACCGCGGACCCGCAGGCCTCGCACGATGCCCGCCTCGCGGCGGCGTGCGCCCGGGTGGAAGCGGCCGTGCACGCCCTCGTGCCGCCGAGCCCGGTGACCGCCACGACGGTGGTGGAGGTCGTCCCCGTGTCCGTCCCGCGTCATCACCCCGGCGCGGAGGCGGCCTTGAGTCATCTGCACGGATTGGAGAGGGCGCTCGCCGGGCTGGATGCGCCCCTTCGCACTCCGCCGCGAGCCCCTCTGGTGCCTGCCTGACCAGCGACATGCGCAGAACATGGCGTATGAGGTGGTTTTACTCTGCATACAGAGGGTGGATCTGCCTGCGCGAAGGGTAGCCACAGCGGCATCCTGTTTGTCCCCCAGGACCTCAGAGGTGCGGCATCATGCGGAAGTCCCTGCTTCGAGCCCTTCGCCGGGCGCTGACCCCGAGCCCAGCGTCCGATCGGGTCGCGGACGGGTCCGTGCCCGCTGCCCGGTGCCCCGCCGGCCATGCCCCGCCGGACCGTGCCCCGGAAGCCGCCACCCACTCCGCTCCGCACACCGCGACGGCGGACCCTGCGTGGTTGCGGGCAGAGGCGGAGGAGTTCATCCGGCTGCACCACGCCGAGAACCCCGCGGCGGGGGACCCGCAGGTCCGGACGGCCGCCGTACTGGCCGAGATCGAGGCGACCGGCACCTACGTCCACACCCCCGCCGAACTCGCCCACGGTGCCCGCGTCGCCTGGCGCAACAGCAACCGCTGCATAGGCCGCCTGTACTGGCGCTCGCTGCAGGTACGCGACCGGCGGCACATATCCGACGCCGACGGCGTGGCGGCCGAAGCGGTCGGGCATCTGCGTCAGGCCACCAACGGCGGCCGGATCCGCCCTGTGATCACGGTCTTCGCACCGGACGCCCCCGACCGCCCGGGACCCCGTATCTGGAACGAACAGCTGGTCCGCTACGCGGGCTACGCCGGCGGCCCCGGTACGGGCACCGAGCCCGGGTCCGTCGTCGGCGACCCGCGCAACGCCGGACTCACCGACCTCGCCCTCCGGCTCGGCTGGCCGGGCGGGCCCGGTACCCCCTTCGATCTGCTGCCTCTGGTCATCGAGGACGGCGACGGCAAGCCGCGGCTGTTCGAGCTGCCGCCCGATTCCGTCATGGAAGTGCAGCTGCAGCACCCGGAGGAGAGCTGGTGCGAAGGCCTCGGGCTGCGATGGCACGCCGTGCCCGCCATCGCCAACATGTGCCTGGAGATCGGGGGAGTCTGCTATCAGGCAGCCCCGTTCAACGGCTGGTACATGGGCACCGAGATCGGAGCCCGCAACCTTGCCGACACCGACCGCTACGACCTGCTGCCCCGTGTCGCCGATCACCTCGGCCTCGACACGGCGAGCGACCGTTCCCTGTGGAAGGACCGCGCGCTCGTGGAGCTGAACCGTGCGGTGCTGCACTCCTTCGACCGCGCGGGCGTCACGGTCACCGACCACCACACCGAATCGCGCCGCTTCCTGACCCATATCGACCGGGAGGGAAGGCACGGCCGCGGCGTGGGGGCGGACTGGTCGTGGATCGTGCCGCCGATCTCGGGCTCGGCGACCCCCGTCTTCCACCGGACGTACGACACCGCCGAGTCGCGTCCGGCCTACGTCCACCACCCCGAGGCGGCTGCCCGCGCCCGCGGCGAGTTCGACCTGTGATCCAATTTGGTCTAGACCGCCTGCTACCGTCGGGCTTCGTGCGCGCGCATCTGGCGCGGGCGAAGGGGAGGACGCTGTGGGCGACAGAGGTGCGGGGCGGGCCTTCATCGGGTCGTTCACCTCGGCGGGCGGGCGGGGTATCGTCGCGGCCGAGGTGGATCCACGGACGGGAGCACTGACCGAGACCGGGGCAGGCGATGCCGTCCCCGACCCGTCGTATCTCGCCGCCGGGCCCACGGCAGAGGGCGGCCCGGTCCTCTACGCGGTCTCCGAGACGGCACAGGGGACGGTGGCCGCCTACGACATCGCGGGGCCGCTGCCGCGCCCGATCTGCGCACCCGTGGCCGTGTGCGGGGACGCACCGACGCATCTCGCGGTGGCCGGCGGTCACCTGCTGACCGCCAACTACGGCTCCGGGAGTGTCACCGTGCTGCCGCTCGCCGCAGACGGCACCCCGTTGCCCGCGAGCGCCGTACTGCGCCACGAGGGTACGGGCCCCGACCCGGCCCGCCAGCTCGCCCCGCACGCCCACCAGGTACTGCCCGACCCGTCGGGGCGGTGGGTGCTCAGCGTCGACCTGGGCACCGACTCGGTGCGCATCTGCTCACTCGACGCCGAGCGGGGAGAGCTGACGCTGCACGGCGAGACCGCGCTGCCGCCCGGCACCGGCCCGAGGCATCTCGCCTTCCATCCCGCCGGGCGCCACGCCTATGTGCTCGGCGAACTCGAACCGACGGTGACCCTGTGCCGCTGGGACGCGGCGGGCGGGGCGCTCGAGCCCGTGGGGGAGCGGCGGCTGTTCCCGGACAGCTCCGACGGCCCCGCCTACCCCTCGGCGCCGGTCGTCTCGCACGACGGCCGCCACCTGTGGGCGGCGGTACGCGGTACTGACACCATCGCCGTCCTCGCACTCGACGAGACCGGGGAGAAGGCGGAGGCGGTCGCCTCGGTGCCGTGCGGGGGCCACTGGCCGCGTGATCTGACCCTGGACCCGGCGGGCACCCGGCTGTATGCGGCGAACGAGCGCTCGGGCGACGTCACGTGGTTCGACCTCGACCCAGCCACCGGCATTCCCCACCGTGCCGGCTCGCTGGCCGTGCCCGCCGCATCCCGCGTGATCTTCGTCTGACGGCAGGGGCCGCTCGCTGGACGGCCCGGCCTGTGAACCCGCGGGTCCCCGGCCTGCACGGCAGTCCTCGGCCGCGGGGTGCGCCCGGGTATCCAGGCCGCGCGTGCCGGCTGTCACGTGGCTCCCGCAAGGGTGTCCGTGGTGCTCCGCGCCGCTCGTGGTTGCTCCGCGCCGCTCGTGGTTGCTCCGCGCCGCCAGGCCGTGTCCGACGCATCCCGTCTGGCGCGCGACACCCGGCACGCACTCCCCCGGAGCTTCGCCTGGGGTACCCCCAGCTGCGTTGCCGGAGTCGTGCGAGTACGTCCAGTACGAGGACGACCTCCCCCGGCCTCCGGCCGGGCGGTACCCCCACCGCCCTGCGACTGCACGCACCGGACGCCGCGCACCCCGCCCTGCGGACGGACGGCGCCATGTGTCGGACACGCCCCTGCGCCGTGTGCGGCAGGGGTCCGCGGAGCTGCCGCAGCAGCGCGAAGGGCCCGGGCCGTGTTCCGCCGGCCGGCCAGGGCCCCTTCGTGCATCTGCCGGCGTCAGCGCTGCTGGCCGCCGTGCGGCTGCGGCGCGATGCCGAGTGCCGTCGAGTACTGCGCCAGCACCAGCTTGCCGATCGCCGGGTACGCGCCCAGCGCCTCGGCGGCCGCGCAGCCCGCCTCCTTGGAGGCGGCGTCCAGCAGCCCCTCGGGGACCTCGGGGCCGACCAGGTACGGCGCGAGCGCCAGCTGGGCCGAGCCCGAGCCGCGCAGCTGCTCGGCGATCGCGCGCACGGCGCCCTCCTGGTCGAGCGCGGCGGCCATCACCGGCACCGCCAGACGCGCGGCCAGCAGCATTCCGGTGATCCCTGCGGCCTGGACCGCCTCCTCGCCGCCGACCGTGGCCAGGATGATGCCGTCGGCAGCGGTGGCCACGGTGAACAGGCGGGCACGGTCCGCGCGGGCCAGACCGGCCTCGGAGAGGCGCACATGCAGCGCCTCGGCGAGCAGCGGGTGCGGGCCGAGGACATCGGTCAGCTCGGCGGTGGCACGGCTGTCCATGACCGCCTGACGGATACGGCGCATCGTCGCGTTGTCCGGGCCGGCCAGCAGCGGCACCACGACGGCGGCGGGACCCTCGGGCTCGGCCACCTCCCGGCCTGCCGCCTTGGCGATCTCGAACCGCTCGGTGCGCCGGGCGGCGGTGTGCGCCAGCACGGACTGGAGCGTGGGGTACTCGGCATCGTCGCCGTCGAGGTAGCCGATGCCGACCTCGAGGCCGGGCAGCTCGGACCGCGCGATGCTGACAACCTCTTCGGCCAGGCTGCGCGTGGCGGGCGCGGCCGCGCCGGGCACGGCGAGCACGAGCACGGGCGCACCCTCAGGTGCCGCCACGGGTTCCGGTCGGCGGTGCCGACCGGACTGGCGGGGTCGCGGCATTCGTACAGGCAGGCCGGGTGCCGGCCCAGTGGGGGAGCTCATGGCGCCGCATGCTACTGGTTTTGCCGGCGGGACTGTTCGGGGAGGGGGCGGTCACGTGTCATCTGTCCATATTTATCCCGTGGATGCGGTACGTCTCAGTCCGCCGGCTCTGCCGGGACGGACAGCATCGTCGGATGCGACGGCAGCCGCAGCCCGTCCGAGGCGAGTGCGGTGGCGAGCAGCAGGGCGCCGGAGAGCGGATCACCCGCTGCCGACACCGGCCGCGCATAAGGAAGTTGGGCTGCCAGCTCGGCCCGCAGCGGAGCGAGCAGCGGCTCGCCGAGCTTCAACAGCCCACCCGTGAGCGCGACTTCACAGCCGCCGGGCACTTGGCCCGGGGGTGGACACACGGCAGCGGCGGCCTCCGCGACATGTCCGGCGGCCCGCGCAAGGATGCCGGCGGACACCGGATCCTCGCCCGCGCACTCCGCGACCTCGGGGGCGAACGAGGCGAGTATCGCGGGCCGGTCGGTGCGTGGATACAGCAGCCCCGGCAGCTGAGCCGCCGGCCCGAACACCGACTCCATCCGGGCCAGCAGCGCCGGCGAGCCGCCCCGCCGCCCGTCGTGGGCGCGCAACGCCGCCTCCAGACCCGCCCGGCCGATCCACGCGCCGCCGCCGCAGTCGCCCAGCAGATGGCCCCAGCCGTCGGCACGGTGCCAGACAGCCAGATCCGTCCCCAGTGCGACCATGCCGGTGCCCGCGGCGACCACGGCACCCGGAGACTGGCCGAGAGCGCCCGCGTACGCCGTCACAGCGTCGGTGGCGAGGCCCAGACGCCGGACCCCGAGCGCACCACGCAGCGCGACTGGCAGCTCGGCCCGCAAGCCGGCACCGAGCGTCGCCATGCCCGCGGCGCCGATCACCATCGCAGCCGGTGCGTCTTTTCCCGTACCCGCGCGCTCCAGCAGGCCGCGCGCCATCGGCAGCAGTTCCTCGAGCAGGTGCCCGGCGTCGATCCCACCAGGGCCCGTACGCACCGGCGTACGCGACACGACGGTCTCGACGCGCTGCGGGTCCTTCACGTCGGCGAGTGCCACCCGCAGGCCGGAGCCGCCCGAATCGACCCCGAGCACCCAGCTCACGGAAGCCGCCAGTCGACCGGCTCGGCGCCCTGGCGCAGCAGCAGGTCGTTGGCACGGCTGAACGGGCGCGAGCCGAAGAAGCCGCGGTCCGCGGACATGGGGGAGGGGTGCGCGGATTCGATCGCCGGCAGATCGCCCAGCAGCGGCCGCAGATTGCGGGCATCGCGGCCCCACAGCACGGACACCAGAGGTTTGCCCCGGGCGACCAGCGCCCGGATCGTCTGCTCCGTGACCTCCTCCCACCCCTTGCCACGGTGCCCGCCGGTCTTGCGGGGCGCGGTCGTGAGCGCCCTGTTGAGGAGCAGCACGCCCTGTCCGGCCCAGGGGGTGAGATCCCCGTTGGCGGGACGGGGATGTCCCAGATCCGCGTTCATCTCCCGGAAGATGTTGTCCAGGCTCGGCGGCCACGGCCGCACCTCGGGCGCGACCGAGAAACTCAGTCCCATCGCATGCCCTGGTGTGGGGTAGGGGTCCTGCCCCACGATCAGGACACGCACCTCGTCGAACGGCTGCTGGAATGCGCGCAGCACATGAGGTCCGGCCGGCAGATAGGTGCGGCCCGCGGCGATCTCCGCACGCAGGAAGTCGCCCATCGCTGCGATGCGTTCGGCCACGGGAGCCAGGGCTTCGGCCCATCCGGGCTCGACGATTTCTCTCAATGGTCGTGGTGCCACGAGCGGCTGTCTCCAGGTGTCACTTGTGTGCCAATGAGCAGCCTTGGGTCAAGGCGCCCTTCCACCTGCAAGGCAGGCAAGTGGATCTCGCCCGGAAGCGGCGTCCCGGGCACCCCTTCCAGCGCTTCCATTGCCCGGTCCCACAAGCCTGAGCGGTGCCAGCGGATGAACGCTGAAGCAATGGAGCCGAAGGGGCCGTACTGGGCAGGGAGATTGCGCCACGTGCAGCCCGTACGGGCCTTGTGCAGGATCGCCTCAAGCGTCTGCCGGGGGTCCGTTGACGAGCGACCCGGGCGCGATCCGTGTAGGCGATGCCGTAGCCCTTGGCCTGCTCCTCGGTGGATACCCGGAGGTAGGCAACGGCGCGGATTTGACCGGGGCGCACTGCTTGGCGTGCTACTTCTGTCGCCACTGTGAGAGTGTTGGTCACGTCAGTCCCTTCACGACTGGCAGACGATCCCGGCGGTGTTGCTGCACCGTCGGGATCACTTATGTCTGCCGCATCCTATGCGGCCGGTCTGTCACTCCGAGGCGAAAACAGGATGTGCAGCAGGCGGCTGTACGCGCCTTGGTCGTGCTCGGTGTTGACGGCCCAATCCATGCGGACCTCGGGCATGGCTTGGTCCCGGGGCTCGCAGGTGGCAGCGGTGAACTGGCACCACTGTTTGACGGGGATGGCTTCCAGGAGCGGCAGCCATTGTGACGGCAGTGCGTCTTCGGCCCGGAA
The DNA here is from genome assembly GCF_036057275.1 of Streptomyces sp. NBC_00390. Classification (NCBI taxonomy): domain Bacteria; kingdom Bacillati; phylum Actinomycetota; class Actinomycetes; order Kitasatosporales; family Streptomycetaceae; genus Streptomyces; species Streptomyces sp. NBC_00390. The sequence continues at coordinate 7,326,184 of NZ_CP107945.1, forward strand.
GATTTCGGCGAGTTCGGCGATGCTCAGCACGGTGATGGTGCGTGCCCGGGCAGACCGCCAGGCCCGGACCATACGGTCGAAGACCTCCAGGACCGCAGGCGGTCGCACAAGGAAGACGTAGTTCTCGGCGAGCATGCGCGCGGCGGGCATGCTCTTTGGCTTGGGGGACATGAGCAGGGCGGTGGAGCCGCTGGGGGCGGTGGGGAGGGGCCGGAGGCAGCCCACCGACGAATTTCGCTGGGGCTGCAAGACCTTTCTGGCCTCGGGGGCAGGTGTCGGCCCCGACTCTCCCGAAGTCATCCCCCTTGGGGCCCCGACCAGCGAGTCGTGTGTCCGGCCGAGGACGGCAAGGCCTGCGGAACAGTGCTTCCACTTGGGACACCCCCGCACCGCCCGTGTTCAGCGCAACACCGCCGCCCGCACGCACAGCACGTCGGGCAGATGAGAGGCGAGCTGCTGCCAGCTGTCCCCGTCGTCCGCGCTCGCGTACACCTCGCCGTTGCGATTGCCGAAGTACACGCCTGCCGGGTCCGCATCGTCCGTGCACATGGCGTCCCGCAGCACCGTCCCGAAATGGTCGCCCTCGGGCAGCCCGTGCGACAGCGCCTCCCAGCTGCCGCCCGCGTCCGTGGTGCGGTAGACGCGGCAGCGGCGCCCGGCCGGGACACGGTCCGCGTCCGCCGTGATCGGGAAGACGTACGCGGTGTTCGTGCGGTGCGGATGGGCGGTCACCGCGAAGCCGAAGTCGGACGGCAGGCCCTCCCCGATGTCCGTCCAGTTCGCTCCCGCGTCGTCGCTGCGGTACACGCCCCAGTGGTTCTGCAGGTAGAGCCGGTCCAGATCGCCCGCATCCTGCGCGATCTTGTGGACACACTGCCCGAACTCCGGGTCGGGGTCGGGCAGGAAGACCGCCGAGACCCCGTGATTGGACGGCGCCCAGCTGGCCCCGCCGTCCCGGGAGCGGAAGACGCCGGCCGTCGACACGGCGACAGTGACGGAGTCGGGGTCCCTGCGGTCCGTCACCACCGTGTGCACCGCCTCACCGCCGCCGCCCGGCACCCACTGCGAGCGGGTGGGGTGCTCCCACAGCGGCCGTACGAGTTCGAAGCTCTCGCCGCCGTCCTCGGACCGGAACAGCGCGGCGGGCTCGGTGCCTGCGTAGACCACGTCGGGTGTGGCATCGGGGCCGGGATGCAGCTGCCAGACCCGCTCCAGAGAGGCGCCGGTGTCCTTGGGGAACTTGACCGCGGGCTTCCCGGGCTCGACCCATGTCGTGCCGAGGTCGTCGGAGTGGAACACGGACGGACCCCAGTGCGTGCTGTCGCCGCCGACCAGCAGCCGGGGCACGGTCCTGCGGGTGTCGATACCGATCGAATAGATGGCCTGCGCATTGAAATGCGGGCCGTCGAACTCCCATGCGCCGCCGCTCCTGCGGCCGATGAAGAGCCCCTTGCGCGTGCCCACGGTGAGAAGTACGTCAGTCATGGCCTCATGCCTCCAGGACGCCGGTGTCTGGATACGGGCCAGTCTGCACCCGGCCACTGACAGCGGCCTGCGGGCAGCTTCTCGGCGCAGATCGGCCCGGCATGTCAGACCTGGCGCGCGGCCGGAATTCATCGGTTGTGGGGAAGCCGGAATTCATCGGGCGCGGGAAACCCGGGCAGGGCGGCCGTGAAACCCCGGGGCAGCCGGCCGGTACCGGCGCCCTGGACCCGCCGCACCGCCGCCGGCCCTTCGGGGCCGCCGCCGTCACCTGCTGCCGGCGTCCGCGGCGGCCAGCAGGCCGGACCAGTCCGCGATCTTGACCGAACCCCGGCCCAGCGTGCGCCCGAGCTCCGCCTCGGCCCGTTCGATGGCCAGCCAGCCCGGCCACTGCACCGGGCGGTGCCCCGCCTCGCGCAGCCGCGCCAGCGGGTCGTCGGCAACCGTGCGCAGCGCCAGTTGCGGCGCGTCGTCGAGCAGCGCCGACACGGTCTCCTTGGCACACGGGCGGTTGGTGCCGATCACACCGGTAGGGCCGCGCTTGATCCACCCGGCCACATACTCGCCGGGCGCGTGCTCGCCCTCCCGCAGCACCCGGCCCCCGGCGTTCGGGACCGTGCCGTGGGCGGCGTCGAAGGGAAGTCCGGGCATGGGCACGCCCCGGTACCCCACCGCCCGCAGCACCAGCTGCGCCTCGAGGTCCTCGTAGCTGCCCGTGCCCCGCACTCCGCCCTCGCCGTCGGGCGCGGTCCGTTCGAAACGCACCCCCGACACCCTGCCGTCCCGCTCCAGCAGTTCCACCGGCCGCAGGAAGAAGCGCACCCGGATCGTGCGCGGCCGTACCTGCGGCGGGCGCGTGGCCCAGCCCCGTACGACCTCCAGATTGCGCCGGGCGGCCGCGGACAAGGTGGTGTCCTGTGTCGTGTACGCGGGCTCCAGGGCCAGGTCCGACTGCTCCACCCGGACGTCGGCGGACGGCAGGGATCCGAGCTCGCGCAGCTCCTTGGTGGTGAACTTGGCCTGGGCAGGGCCGCGTCGGCCCACCATGTGCACCTCGCGCACCTGGCTGGCCTCCAGTGCGCCGAGTGCGCCCTGCGGGACATCGGTCGGCCGCAGCTCGTCGGCGCCGCGCGCCAGGATCCGGGCCACGTCGACGGCCACGTTGCCGACGCCGATCACGACCGCGGAACGTGCCCCCAGAGCGAAGTCGCCGGCGACGGCATCGGGGTGGGCGCTGTACCAGGCGACGAATTCGGTCGCCGAGTGGCTGCCGGGCAGATCCTCGCCGGGAATGCCGAGCCTGCGGTCCTGGGCGGCCCCGACGCAGTATATGACCGCGTGGTAGAGCTCGAGCAGCTCCCGGGGGCCGATGCCGTGCGCGCCCACCTCGACATTGCCGATGAACTCTATGCGCTCGTCCTCGAGTACGGAGCGCAGATTGTTCTGCAGCGACTTGATCTTCTCGTGGTCGGGTGCGACCCCGTAGCGCACCAGACCGTACGGGCAGGGGAGCCGGTCGAGGATGTGCACGCGCACCTCGGGCACCCGCAACTGCTGAGTGAGGGCCTGGGCGGCATAGACCCCGCTGGGTCCCGATCCGACGACGGCGACACGAAGCACGGCCGGCGCTCCTTCCCGAAGGGGATTCCAGCATCGCACCGGCGCGCGGTGCTGGGCAGATGCCGGGCCGTGTCGTCACGCCCACGTCGTGTCACATCTGCTGCATCCGGCCGATCTCACTCGTCTGCTGCGCGATCACCTCGTTGGCCATCTCCTCGACCAGCACGTTGTTCCCGTCCGAGAGGACTTCGACCGCCATGGTGACGGCGCCCTGGTGGTGGGTGATCATCAGTGTCAGGAAGAGCTGGTCGAAAGCCTCGCCCTTGGCCGCGCGCAACTGGGCCAGCTGGGCCTTTGTGGCCATCCCAGGCATCGCGCCATGGTCGTGCCCGCCCCCTGCCTTCTCCCCACCGTTGTTTTTCAGCCAACCTTCCATCGCATCCACCTCCGGCTGCTGAGCGGCGGCGATGCGCGCCGCCAGCCGCTTGACCTGTGTGGATTCCGCGCGATCCGTCGCAAGGGCGGTCATCTCGATCGCCTGCCGATGGTGAGTGATCATCATGCGCGCGTAGGTGAAGTCGGCGGAGTTGGGGCTGTCGTCGGGGGCGGCCTCGGCCGCCTCCTCGGCGGAGAGCGTCCTGGCGGGCTCACCCGGCTTTCCCGGCGCCACCACGGCGGGGCCGGCACCCTCCTTGGCCTTGGCGTCAGAGCCGGATCCCGACTCGCAGGCCGCCAGGGCGAGTACGGCACCGGCGACCGCGGCTGCGACGGCCGACCGGCGGACACACGGGGTCTTGCTGCGGTTCAACACGGAGACCTCCTGTGGCACTTGGTCGTTTCGGTGACCGTCCTAGCATGCCTGCGAGTGGAGTTGATCAAAAACCTTCATTACGTCTGTGTTGCCATCTGTTGAGATGTGCATGCAAGGGAACATACTGCCGGGGTCCGTGAACCGTTCAACTACGAACGGATACAAGGGAGGACGCAGTGACCCTGTTGCACACCACCCGAGTGCGGCGCAGACGTCTGGGCGTGGCCGCAGCCGCGGCCGGGCTGCTCGCCACACTGCTGACCGCGGGACCCGCGGCCGCGATCCCGGACCCCGGTGACACCGCGGCCGGCGGCAAGGTCTCCTCGAGCCAGGCGGCCGAAACCCGAGCGGCGCTCACGAGCGGCGAGATACCGGGCGTGGACGAGGTCGTCCACAGCGACAACATCCAGCATCTGGCCAACATCCCCAAGGAGGCGCTGCCGGGCACCAACTCGGACCTCGCCTTCCAGGGCAAGTACGCCTTCGCCGGCAACTACGACGGTTTCCGGATCTTCGACATCTCCAACCCCAGGGCCCCGAAGACCGTGGCGCAGGTGCTGTGCCCCGGATCGCAGAACGACATCAGCGTCTCCGGTGACCTGCTCTTCCTGTCCACCGACTCCTCACGCAGCGACAACTCGTGCAACAGCGTGTCCCAGCCGGCGACGGAGAAGGCGTCGTGGGAGGGCATGAAGATCTTCGACATCAGCGACAAGCGCAACCCGAAGTACGTCGCCGCCGTCGAGACCGCGTGCGGCTCGCACACGCACACCCTCGTGCCTGAGCGCAGGAACGTCTACGTCTACGTCTCCTCGTACTCGCCCAACGCCGCGTTCCCGGACTGCCAGCCGCCGCACGACGGGATCTCCGTCATCAAGGTGCCGCGCAAGGCCCCCGAGAGGGCCGCGATCGTGAACTTCCCGGTGCTTTTCCCGGGGGAGGGTCCCGACGGCGGCGGCAACCCCGGCGGGCCGGCCAACCCGGGCGTCTCCAAGACCACCGGCTGCCACGACATCACGGTCCTGCCCTCCAAGGACCTTGCCGCGGGCGCGTGCATGGGTGACGGCATCCTGTTCGACATCGAGGATCCGGAGCACCCGAGGGTCATCGACCAGGTCCAGGACAACGTCAACTTCGCGTTCTGGCACTCGGCGACGTTCAACCAGCGGGCCAACAAGGTCGTCTTCACCGATGAGCTCGGTGGTGGCGTCGGCGCCACCTGCAACGCCGAGATCGGCCCGAACCGCGGTGCGGACGGCATCTACGACATCGTCGGCAAGGGCGACCGGCGCAAGCTGGTCTTCCGCAGCTACTTCAAGATCGACCGGCACCAGGCAAACACCGAGAACTGCGTGGCCCACAACGGCTCGCTGATCCCGGTCAAGGGCCGCGACATCATGGTGCAGGCCTGGTACCAGGGCGGCGTCTCGGTGTGGGACTTCACCAACTCGGCCGAGCCGAAGGAGATCGGCTACTTCGAGCGCGGTCCGGTCAGCGCGACCACGCTCACCACCGGCGGATCCTGGTCGGCGTACTACTACAACGGCTACATCTACTCCAACGACATCGCCAAGGGCTTCGACGTACTCAAGATCAATGACCGGCGCACCGACGCCGGCAGGTGGGTACGGATGCACGAGCTCAATGTGCAGACCCAGCCGGACTACTTCGACGACTTCGACGACTGATTCCGGCGCTGAACAGGCGTGCCGCCGGGTGGCGGTCCACCCGGCGGCACGCCGAGCTCCCAGTCCAGCCCGTACCGCTGGAACAGCTCCGCGCGCAGCCGCGCGCGGGGCATCGGCGCACCGGGCAGCAGGACCGCGACGACCGCGCCCATCAGCAGGGCGCGCAGCAGCGGATAGTCGGTGTCGATGTCCCGCGATCCGTAGCGCTCCACGGTGTCCCGCAGCAGATGTGCCAGTCGCTGCTGCTCCGGGCACTGGACGAATCCGTCGGCCTGCAGGATTCCCGCCATATGCGTACGCATGAGCACCGGACGGTCGGCCGCGAGTCCGAGGATGGCGTCGATGGCGCGCGCCAGCCGCTCCCGCCCGTCGTCCGTGCGCGGCTCGCGTTCCAGAGCGGCCTGAAGCGTCAGATGCATGAGCCGGTGCACGGCCGACTGCAGCAGCTGACGTTTTCCCGGGAAGTAGTACGAGACCAGTCCGCGGGCGCAGCCCGCCCGGTCCGCGATGTCGCCGAGCGTCGTGGCCTCGTATCCGTGCTGGTCGACCAGCTCCCACGTCGCCTGCAGCAGCCGCTCCCGGGAACGCCGACGAAGTTCTTCATTGACCGATGCGCTCCGCGGGGACATGCTGGACTCCTGCGTTGACTGGCTCCGAGCCAGTATATTCAGCGCATCCCGTCCAGGACCCGTCAGGGTCCGGTGAGGCGGGCTGCTGCCCGAACCGGGCGACGCGGGGGATCGTCCGGTTCGGGTGGGCTTCTCATGCCTTCAGTGTGCTCCCGTGCCGTCCGCGGACGCGGCGGCCCCGCCGCGGTCCACGATTTCCAGCACCGGGCGAAGCCCCGCGGGGCGCTCGTCGACCGGCAGATGGTCCACGAAGTGCACCGCGCATCCCACGGCCACCGCTCCGCCGTCCGCCCGCCGGTCGTCTCCCACCATCAGTACCTCGCCCGGATTGCGGCCCAGCACTTCGCACGCGGCGCGGAACAGCCGGGCGTCAGGCTTCTGCACCCCGTGCTCGTACGACAGCGTGTAGCCGTCGACCAGGGCGTCGAGTCCATGGGCGCGGAAGACCGGCCGCAGATCCCAGCCGATGTTGCTCACCACCCCGACGCCCACCCCGCGCTCCCGCAGTCCGCGCAGCACCTCGGCGGCGTCGGGGTAGGGCCGCCAGGCCGCGGGCGTCATATGGCGGTCGTATAGCGCGTCGTACAGATCCTCGTCCGGCAGCGCCACTTGGCGGGCCAGGCCCGTGTAGGCGGCCCGGTGACGCTCGGAGCTCTCGTCCCGGGTCGCCCACAGGGCGGAAAGCCGCTGCGGCAGCCGCATCGGCGACGCCCCGCCCGGCAGCGCCCCCGCGACTTCCAGCTCATGGGCGCAGCGGACCAGTTCCGCCTCGGGCCAGGTCTCGCCGCGCGCCGCCAGCGTGGCTCGCAGCCAGGACGTCGTCGATTCGATGCGCAGCAGCGTGCCGGAGAAATCGAAGAGGACTGCCTTGATCGTCATGCCGTCGATCCTTCCGGGGTCAGTGGCCCCGGGACAAGGCCACCTGTTCGTACGAGGCGACGGCGGCGGCCACCAGGCACACCCCGAGCAGCCAGCCGCCCAGGACGTCCGTCGGCCAGTGCACGCCGAGATGGACCCGGGTGAAACCCACCCCGGCCACCGAGACCGCGGCGACCGCGACGCACCAGCCCCACAGCTGACCGTCCACCCCGTGGCGCCGCAGCAGCCACAGCAGCAGCCCGCAGGTGACCGCCGCGGTCATCGCATGACCGGACGGGTACGCCGCGTAGCGCGCCGAGTCCACGGGGTCCGGCCAGGAGGGGCGCTCCCGCCCCACGGCGGCCTTCAGACCCTGCTGGGCGGCGGTGCCGATCGCACTCGTGGCGACGACCCACATCGCGAGCAGCCGCTCACGGTGCAGCCAGAGCCATACGGCGGCCAGCGCGACCAGCGCGCGCATCGTCCAGGGGTCCCACACCCAGTCCGAGAACACCCGATTGGCCCGGGTGAAGCCGGGCTCGGCCACCGCCGAGCGGTGCAGGGCGTCGCTCACGGCCCGGTCGAAGGAGACCAGCGGCAACCAATCGACGGCGACCGGTACCACCAGAATCACGGAAAGGGCCGCGATCACGAGGGCGGTACGGGCCGGGACGGTGACCGGGGAGTGCGGCGGCGGGGACGGTGTGGGCCGCGCGGCGGCCGGGCGAGCGGAGTGCATGCACCGATCCTGCCCAATCGCAGTCCCGGATCTATCCCAGCGCGCGCAGGCCCGGTACGAAGGCCACCAGCAACGGAATGACGGGGACCAGCGCCGCGGCCGCCGTCAGCCGCAACCGGCGGCCCGTGGTGAGCCGGGGCACCGGGGCCAGCAGCCGGTTGACCCGCTGTGGAAGCTCGGCGTCCGGCGTCGGGCACGGTCCGAACACTCCGCGGTCCTCGTTGAGTTCGACCAGCGCCAGCGCGACCGTGAGCCGGCCGAAGCGCCGTGAGGCCACATCGTCCGCCGCGAGCTCCACCAACCGGTGCATCTCGTCACGGAACGCGGCGAACACCGGAATCTGCGGGAACCCGTTGGCCAGCGCGGCGGAACAGTGCAGCAGCCAGTCGTGGCGCGCCCGCGCATGGCCCTCCTCGTGCGCCAGCACGGCATCGAGCTGGAGCCCCTTCAATCGGCGCACCGCGGACGTCGTGACGACCAGTTGCGGTGTGCTGCCGGGCAGCCACCAGGCCTCGGGGCGTTCCCCCTCCAGGACCACCAGCGGCTCGCCTCCCGGCTCTTCGCCCGGCAGCAGCGGGGCGCGCACGAGCAGCTCCGCGCGGCGCTTGCGGTGCCGTGTCTGCGCTCGGCGGATCTCCCGGGTGAGCATCGCGCCGGTCCACAGGCCGCAGCATGCCAGCGCCACCGCGAGCAATGCGGACCAGGGCCCGTTCGAGCCCAGGGCATAGGCCTCCACCACGCCGTGCGGCGCGGGCGCGAAGACATGGCCGCGGACGAGCTGCCAGGCGGCTGCCGCACTGAGAGTCATGGACAGGGCGAACGAGAGCAGCACGGTGGCCACCATGCACTGCCACACCCACAGCGCCACCACCGGTTCGCGCTCCCGCCAGTCCCCCCGTGACACCAGACGCGGGGCCGCCACGGCGAGAAGTGCGCCGAGCAGCAGCAGTGCCAGGGAGACCACCATGGGAACCAGCCTATGAGCGCGGGGCTACTCACGGGTATGGCCGCGCGCGTCAAGTGATGCACGCCACGGTTCGGCCGTGCTGCGCCGTGCTTCGGCCGCGCCGGGCCGGGGCGAGAGCGCTGTGCCGCCGCTCAGAGCGCGAGCAGCATCGCCACCGTGGCGATGCCCATGGAGAGTCTGCAGGCCTGCGCCAGTTCGGGACGGGCTCCCCAGGCGACGGCCGGCGGGACCGGCCCGCCCGCGGGGGAGGGGAGCGGTATCAGCCGCACTCCGGAGCGCAGCACATAGCCGGCGAAGTAGACCAGCAGCGCGCCGGTGAGCAGTGGAACGCCCGCGGTGGTGTGCCCCGGCGCCGGGTGCCCCGCGCCGCCCGGGGCCATCGACAGCGCCATGTAGACCATGGCCAGGCAGCCGACGAGATGGTGCAGATGACGGTGGCTGCGCCGGCCGGGCCATGCGGTGCGGACCCCTGCGGCGACGAAGAGCGCCGCGAAGAGCATCCAGCACCACCGCGGCAGGGCGAGCACGGCCACGGGCACGGCCATGGCGGCCATGCCGAAGCTCATCAGCGCCTCGCCTCCCGCTGCCTCGCGCGCTTCTCCCGAGCAACTGCGCATCCGCACCAGGCAGTACGCCCCGCTCGCGGTGCACAGCGACACGAGCAGCCAGCCGGACATCGCAGGTCCGTGCACAGGCACCTCCCCCGACAACGCCGTCGCGGTGTCGATGCCCGGCGCCGCGCGTCGTACACGAGCGCACGGGTGTACGGGGGGAGCACGGCGGGGGCACAGACCCACCCGCGGGCGTACCGCCCCGAAGGCCCGAGGAGCGCCCCGTTACTCTCGACGGAGCCGCATCCAGTGGAACGGAGACGCACCGTATGGACACCGCCCCGCCCCGGGACACCGCCGAACTCATCTACCGCGACGCAGTCGAGGCGGATGTGGAGGTGCTCGTCCCGCTGATCGAGTCGGCCTACCGCGGCGACGCGAGCCGGGCCGGCTGGACCACGGAGGCGGACATCCTCGGCGGGCAGCGAACCGACCCCGAGGGCGTACGCGCGGTGATCACCGCCCCCTGCAGCCGGCTGATGATCGTCGAGTGCGACGGTGTGCCGATCGCCTGCTGTCAGCTCGAACACCGCGGCGACGCAGCCTACTTCGGGATGTTCGCGGTGCGCCCCGAACTCCAGGGCGCCGGCCTGGGCCGCCGGATCATCGCCGAGGCCGAGCGCAGCGCACGCGAGCTGTGGGCCGTGCGGCAGATGCAGATGACGGTGATATCGGTCAGGGACGAGCTGATCGCCTGGTACGAGCGGCGCGGCTACCGCCGTACGGGAGAGCTGAGCCCGTTCCCGTACGGCGACGAGCGCTTCGGCATCCCGCGGCGCGACGATCTCGCCTTCGAGCTGCTGGTGAAGGAACTGTCCTAGGACACCCGGCCGGGGACCGTGCGCGGCCCCGGGCCCGGCCGCCCCGCCGCGTGCCGGCTGCTACGCCGTGAACCGCCCCGTGCGCCTGATCTCGGGAAAGTCGGTGGTCGCTCCGTCGAGTTCGAAGGCGCGCACCAGGCGCAGGTGCTCCTGGGTGTTCACCACCCAGCCGATCACCTTGAGCCCTTCGGCGTGCGCGTGCTCCACGGTCTCCAGGGTCAGGCGGCGGATGTTCAGCGCCAGCGAGAGCGCGCCCACCGCCTTCGCACGGTCCACGATGTCCGAGCCCCAGCGGCTGGCGATCAGCACCGTGCGCACACCCGGCACCAGGGTCGCGATCTCGGCGACGGCTTCGTCGTGGAACGACGACACCTCGACGCGGTGCACGAGATCGCGGCGGTGCATCACATCGGCCAGCGCCCGGGCCGCCGCCACATCCTTGATCTCGGCCTGGAGCGGGGAGCGGACCGCATCGAGCACCTCCTCGAAGACCGGAACCCGCTCGCCCTTGCCCGCGTCGAGCTCCCGCAGCTCCGCGAGTGTCTTCTCGGCGATGGGGCCTTTTCCGTCGGTCGTACGGTCCACGTCCGCGTCGTGCATGACGGCGAGCGCGCCGTCCTTGCTGAGGTGCAGATCCAGCTCGATGGCGTCCATGCCGCACTGCTCGGCGCGGACGAAGGAACGCAGGGTGTTCTCCGGCTCGACGCCCATGACCCCGCGATGACCGATGGTGAAGAAAGTCAAGATTCTCTCGCTTCCGTCGACGGCGGCTCGCGCGCGGGCGCGCCCGGCGCCCACGCGGCAAGGACGCAGCCTAGTGGCCCGCACCGGCGATGGAACCGCCCCTGCGCAGAGCTGTCGAGGCTGCGGGGCCGGGCTCCGCACGGCCCCGCAGCCTCGACAGCCGCTTGCTGTGTCACTCGCCCGTGGGCGCGTCACTCCCGCTCTTGACATGTCGGCGGGAGCAAGGAAGCCACCGCGGTCCCGGGGTCCTGCCGCAAGAATTGTTGTGATCAGGGGAACAGGCAGGATAATTTCCCCTGGCTCTACTTGTATGAAAGAACGCGCGATGGATACGGTGTCTTGACGCGAGGTTCTCCCGTGAAGGAAGTGACATGACGGAAATTCTTGTGCAGGACGTGGCTGCGAAGGGCATATCCCACGCCACCCGCGTGGTGGACCACCCGAGCTGGCCCAAGCTCAAGAGCGCCGTCGAGGAGATCCGGCCCTGGCAGTCCAAGGATGGCTCGATCGACTTCGATGCCGAGGGTGCCCCGGTGCGCGCCGCGGCCGAGTACGCGGTCGAGCGGCTGATCGCCGCTGTCGAGGAGCTGTCCCCCCTGCTCCCGCACGACGCCTTGTACCACGCCGCGCTCGTCGGCGACCTGAAGAAGTGGGCTGACGGCGCCTTCGACGTCCCAGACTTCCTGGACTCCCTGCTCGCCTTCCAGCCCGCCGCGAACCGGGTGGACGGCCTGCAGCACCTGGTCGTCTTCCCCATGTACACCCAGAACGGCAACCCGGACCGCAATCTGGAAGCTGTCGTGCTGCGCATGGTCTGGCCGGAGTGGCTCGCCGAGCTCGAGGCCACCCGCTACGACAACCCGCTGTTCTGCGGCATCACCTTCGAGGACTTCACCGCGGGGTACGACACCAACTCCGCGGTGCTCTTCCCTGAGACCATCGCCGTGCGCGAGGCCCCCGAGCGCTTCACCTGGGGCGGCATCTTCTGCGACCGCGAGGCCGCCCGCTTCCGTGCCGTCACCGACGAGGCCGTTCGCATCCTCGGTCTCGAGCTGCCCGACGACATTCGCGAGATGGTCGGCGACCAGGAGCGCTGCGAGAAGGCCTTCGTGCTGTGGGACATGGTCCACGACCGTACCCACAGCCACGGTGACCTGCCCTTCGACCCGTTCATGATCAAGCAGCGGCAGCCGTTCTGGATGTACGGCCTGGAGGAGCTGCGCTGCGACCTCACTGCCTTCAAGGAGGCCGTGAAGCTGGAGTCCGAGGGCAACCAGCACGGCCGCGACGTGCAGTACGCGGTGCTCTTCGACCGGATGTTCCGCTTCCCGGTCTCCGGCGACCGGGTGCGCAACTACGACGGAATGGGCGGCCAGCTGCTCTTCGCGTACCTCCACAAGCACGACGTGGTGCGCTGGACCGACAACAAGCTGAAGATCGACTGGCAGCGGGCCCCGCAGGTCACCAACCAGCTCTGCGCCGAGATCGAGAAGCTCTACCGCGACGGCATCGACCGCCCCAAGCTGGTCCACTGGTTCGCCGCGTACGACCTGGTCTCCGCCTACCTCGCCCCGCACCCCGGCTCCCGCTGGGCCAAGGGTCCCGACGCCCTGGACCTGGACCAGCCGCCCCGCAAGCTCGTGGACGATGTGCTTCCTGACGAGTTTCCGCTGAGCATGTTCTATGAGGCGCTTTCCAAGAAGCTGAAGAACGTGATCGCCTCCACCAAGGGGATCACCGGACACAGCGCCTCCGGAGCAGCCGCGTGAACCTTTCCACCCAGGAGGCGACGACCATGAACACGAACGGCACCCTGGACGGCGCAGTGATTGCGGTTGCCGGAGCGGCGGGGCCTGCGGGCCGTGCCGCCCTGCTGCGGCTGGCCGAGGCCGGCGCCACGGTCGTCGCATCGGACGCGAACGCGGAGCGTCTCGCGGAGGCCGTGGACGCGGCCAGGTACGCGCACGGCGGCGCCACCGTCACCGGGGACACCGTCGACCTCCTCGATCTGGCCGCCACACGCGAGTGGGCGGACAAGACCGAGAAGGAGTTCGGCCGGATCGACGGACTGGTGCACCTTGTCGGCGGCTGGCGCGGCAGCGCCTCGTTCGCCGAGACGGACATGGCCGACTGGGATCTGCTGGACAAGCTGCTGGTCCGCACGGTGGCGCACACCGCGCTCGCCTTCCACGACGGTCTGCTGCGCAGCGACAAGGGCCGCTTCGTGCTGATCAGCGCGGCCGGTGCCGGCAAGCCCACCGCGGGCAACGCCGCCTACGCCGCCGCGAAGTCGGCCGCCGAGGCGTGGACGCTCGCGCTCGCCGACGACTTCCGCAAGGCGGGGGGCGAGGAAGGCCCCAAGGCGGCGGCTGCCATCCTGGTCGTCAAGGCACTGGTGCACGACGCCATGCGCGCCGAGCGCCCGAATGCGAAGTTCGCGGGTTTCACCGACGTGAAGGAACTGGCCGAGGCCATCGCCGGAGTGTGGGACCGGCCCGCCAAGGAAGCGAATGGACAGCGTCTGTGGCTGACCCCCAAACCGTGAAGACCGACGCCCGGCGTCACCACGACCCCGACGTACGGGGCTTCGCCAGCGACAACTACGCCGGCGCCCACCCCGAGGTCCTCGCTGCGCTCACCCTGGCGAACGGCGGCCACCAGGTCGCCTACGGCGAGGACCAGTACACCGACCATCTCCAGCGGCTGATGCACAGTCACTTCGGGGCGGGTGCGCAGGCCTACCCGGTCTTCAACGGCACGGGCGCCAATGTGACCGCGCTCCAGGCGCTGACCGACCGCTGGGGTGCGGTGATCTGTGCCGAGACGGCGCACATCAACGTGGACGAGGGCGGCGCGCCGGAGCGGATGGGCGGGCTGAAGCTGCTGACCGTACCGACCCCGGACGGCAAGCTCACGCCCGAGCTCATCGACCGGCAGGCGTGGGGCTGGGAGGACGAGCACCGGGCCATGCCGCAGGTCGTGTCGATCACCCAGAACACCGAGCTGGGCACGGTCTACACCGTGGACGAGATCCGCGCGATCGTCGACCACGCGCACGGCCACGGGATGAAGGTCCATCTCGACGGAGCCCGGATAGCCAACGCCGCGGCGTCGCTGAACGTCCCGATGCGGGCCTTCACCAACGCCGTCGGCGTCGACGTCCTGACCTTCGGCGGCACCAAGAACGGCATGCTCTTCGGTGAGGCCGTCGTGGTGCTCAACCCGGGCGCGGTCAGCCATATGAAGCATCTGCGCAAGCTGTCGATGCAACTCGCCTCCAAGATGCGCTTCGTGTCGGTGCAGCTCGAGGCGCTGCTGGCCAAGGATCTGTGGCTGCGCAACGCACAGCACTCCAACGCCATGGCCCAGCGGCTCGCCGACGGCGTGCGCAGCGTCGACGGCGTGGAGATCCTCCACCCGGTACAGGCCAACGCCGTCTTCGCCCGCCTGCCGCACGATGTGAGCGAGCGGCTGCAGAAGCGGTTCCGGTTCTACTTCTGGGACGAGGCGGCCGGTGATGTGCGCTGGATGTGCTCGTTCGACACCAGCGAGGACGATGTCGATTCCTTCGTCCAGGCACTGAAGGAAGAGATGGCGCACTGACGCGCGATGCATAGACATGCGGCCGACCGGAAAGTCATTGACTTCCGGCCGGTCGCTTTTCTAAGGTCGGCGGGCATGGAGATGATCCAGCGCGTCCCTCAACTCTCTGCATATCTCGCCGCTGACGAGTCGATCGACCATGAACACCCGCTGGTGCGGGAGACGGCCGCCGCTCTTCGAGCCGGGGCGGTCGATGAATGTGCATACGCCAAAGCGGCCTTCGAGTTCGTACGCGACACCATCCCGCACTCGCTTGACACTCAAGATCCGCGCGTCACCTGGCGGGCCTCGGACGTGCTGCGGCACCGGACCGGCATCTGCTGCGCCAAGGCGCACGCGCTCACAGCATTGCTGCGCGCGGAGGGCATCCCCACCGCCTTGTGCTATCAGCGGCTGAGTGTGGTCCATGGGCTGGTCGCCGTGCGGCTGCCGGGGCCCGGGCGGTGGGTGCGGCAGGATCCGCGCGGCAACAAGCCCGGAATCGACGCGCAGTTCTCGCTCGATGGTGAGCGGCTGGCTTTTCCCGTGCGACCGGAGTCCAGTGAGATGGACTATCCAGTAGCATATGATGCACCGCACCCGGCGGTGCTGCGAGCCCTCCGGAGTGCGTCGGACCTGGAGTCCCTGTGGCTCCGCTACCCCGCCGAACTGTGAGGCAAGGCCGGCCATGACACTCACGCTCACCGTCTCCGACCAGGTCAGGGCCATCGCGCCCGGATTCGTGCACATTGCCGTGGAGGCCCGAGGAGTGGTCAACGGGCCCAGCAGTGAGGACAGTTCGGCCCTGCTGGAGGATGCCGCAGGCCGGCTGGCCGCGCGCCTGGACGGCCGCGCCCCGCACGAGGACCCCCACATGGCGGCATGGCGTCAGGCCTACGCGGCCTTCGGGGCCAAGCCCTCCCGTACCCGCAACTCCGCGGAGGCGCTCGCCAGGCGCGCCCTCGCCGACGGCGGGCTGCCGCGCATCAACGCGCTCGTCGACCTCTACAACGCCATCAGCGTGGCCCACCTGATTCCGGTCGGCGGCGAGGACACCGACCACATCGTGGGCGGCATGCGGCTCGTACGTGCCACCGGGCAGGAGCCGTTCGTCACCACGGCGGGCGGCGAGCAGGCCGTGGACCACCCCGAGCCGGGCGAGGTCGTCTGGTGCGACGAGGAAGGCGTGACCTGCCGCCGCTGGAACTGGCGCCAGGGCGTACGCACCCGGCTCACCGAGCACTCCGTGAACGCGCTGTTCCTGCTGGAGGGCATGGCCCCGACGACGAGCGGCGAGCTGGAGGCCGCAGCCACCGAACTCGCCGAGTCGCTGGAGAAGTTGAGCCCCGGGGCGCAGATCACCGTCCACGCCCCGCGGCAGCCGCTACCGGGCCTCGCGCACCTCGGCCGGTGTCGGCGCGGTACCCCCGAGGTGCGCCGGTACCCACCAGGTGTCGTGGGCGTCCTTGGGACGTACCGGGTACGCGCGCTGCGCGGCCTCGAGCAGCTCCTGCACCCGCTCGCGCAGACGCCGGGTGATCGCGCCCGCGTACTGGTCCGTCGGGGCCTCGACCGGCTCGCCGACTCGTATCGTCACCGGGATGTGGGAGCGCGAGAAGTTGCGCGGGCGGCCCTTGGTCCACAGTCGCTGGGTGCCCCACAGCGCCATCGGGATCAGCGGCACGCCGGCCTCCTGGGCCAGCCGGGCGGCGCCCGACTTGAAGGACTTCAGCGTGAAGGACTGCGAGATGGTGGCTTCGGGGAAGACACCGACGATCTCGCCCGAGCGCAGCGAGTCGAGGGCATGGGCGTAGGCCGCCTCACCCTGCTTACGGTCCACCGGGATGTGCTTCATGCCCCGCATCAGCGGACCGGAGATCTTGTGCCGGAACACGGACTCCTTCGCCATGAAGCGGACCAGGCGCTTCTGCGGCAGCGCGGCCAGACCGGTGAAGATGAAGTCCAGATAGCTGATGTGGTTGCTGACGAGCACCGCCCCGCCGGACCGCGGAATGTTCTGTGACCCCTGGATGTCGATCTTCAGGTCGAGTGCCTTGAACATCGTGAGGGCGGCACCGACGACCGGCCGATAGACGAGCTCTGCCATCTGAGGAGGACCCTTTCGTCGTGCCCGGGGAGGGTTCTCCCGGCGGAAGTTACGCAGCCGTAGGTTTTCGGCATCGGGCCGATCGTGCCCCATGTACGGCGCGTAGACCAGTCCCGGCGCCCTGTGTGGGCGAGATTCTTGTCACGTCACGTTGGTTCACCTCACCGACTCATCTGCGTCGCCCGCCTGAGCAGCAGGTACACCTCGCACCCGAGGCAGTACCCGAAGGCGGCGCTGAGGAAGGCCGCGGCCAGCGCGCAGCCGACGGCGGCGAGCCCGAGCCACTGGGCTCCCAGGGCCGGCCCGGCGAGGCCGAGCACGCCGAAGAACAGTCCGACGGCCTGCGCGAAACGCGGCGGCGCCGGCGACTCGACCTCGGTTGGCGGACCGATGCGGGGGCGCACGGCGGTACGGAACAGCCATCCGTAGGGAGTGCGCTGCACGCCGAGCGCCGTGCCCACGGCGAAGCAGAGCGTCTGCCAGGCCAGCAGCAGATCGCTGCCCGTGACGAGTACGACGGCGAGTACGAGTGCGGTGACGGCGGCCCCGAAGCGCGGCCCCCTGACGTCGATGTCCATGCCGCACAGCATCGCGCACCGGATCCGGCCCCGGACGCCGGGAATCTTTGCGGTCCTGTGAACGCTGCACCCTGGGATGTCCGGACTCATGGTGTGTGTGGCGGTGCTCGCGGCGGCGAGCGCCTTCGGGCTGTGGCAGCGGCGCAGCAACGGGAGGCTGAAGGTGCGGGAGCGGGACGCGGAGCGGCGCCTGGGCGTGGGCGAACTGGGTGCGGAGCTCGGACGCCGGGCGACGCTGGTGCAGTTCTCCAGCGCGTTCTGCCAGCCGTGCCGGGCCACCCGGCGCACCCTCGCCGACATCGCCGGCATGGTCGAGGGCGTCGTCCATGTGGAGCTGGACGCCGAGGACCGGCTCGAGCTGGTACGGGAGCTCGGTGTCATGAAGACACCCACCGTGCTCGTGCTCGACGCCGACGGACGGATCGTCACCAGAGCCGCCGGCCAGCCGCGCAAGGCGGATGTGATCGCCGCCCTCGGCCGGGTGTTCTGACTTTGCGTGACCCTGGTCCCACATTCCGGTGCGCACTTGACTGCACGCGCGGACAATCGTCAGTCTGACGCTGTGCCACCGATTCTCCTTCTCCACGGGCGGGCTCATGTGGACCTCGCCCGGAACGCGAGTGCGCGCTGTCCGGCTGACCGGGCAGTCGCAGCCACCCCGTTCGCATCTCCCGCAGAAGGACTCCTCGATGACGGCCTCGCCCGATCTCGGCACGACACAGCTCGCCTCGCCCGATCTGCTCCGGTCGGTCTTCCGTAGGCACGCCGCCGGCGTCGCGGTGATCACGGCCCAGGGCGCCCGCCCGGTCGGGTTCACCGCCACCTCGCTCACCTCCGTCGCGGCCGACCCGCCGCTGCTCTCCTTCGGGGTGGGGACCTCCTCCTCCAGCTGGTCCGTGCTCGCCGAGGCCGAGCACATAGGCGTCCACGTGCTCGGCGAGCATCAGCAGGAGCTGGCGGCCACCTTCGCGCGCAGCGGGGCCGACCGGTTCGCTTCGCCGACGAGCTGGCGTACGGGCCCGGAGGGCGTACCGGTGCTCGACGGCGTGCTCGCCTGGCTGGTGTGCCGTGTCGTCGCCCGCGTACCCGCCGGGGATCATCGGCTCGTGATCGCCGAGGCCGTCGTCGGCGACCCCGCCGGGGCGGGGCGGCCCCTGCTCTACCACCAAGGACGCTTCAACGCGCTGAGGGACTGAAAGTTCCCCCGCGGCGCCGGAGAATGGCACGCTGGGGGCGTTGGCAAGGTCACAGCGCCAAGCGCTTGCTTACCTTGAAAACACCCGATGTACTGACGAGTAATATTTCGATCGGAGCGCGGCCCGCCCCGACCGGGATCCGCCCCATCGGACGCCTATGCTGCGTTCACAAGGCATTCCAGTAGAGACGATGCAGTAGGAGAGCCGGCGTGAGCCTGAGGATCGTTGTCTGTGTGAAGTACGTGCCCGACGCCACCGGCGACCGGCACTTCGCCGATGACCTGACCGTCGACCGTGATGACGTGGACGGCCTTCTGTCCGAGCTCGACGAGTACGCGGTCGAGCAGGCGCTGCAGATCGCCGACGAGGCGGACGACGCCGAGGTCACCGTGCTGACGGTCGGCCCCGAGGACGCCAAGGACGCGCTGCGCAAGGCTCTGTCGATGGGCGCCGACAAGGCCGTCCACGTCGAGGACGACGACCTGCACGGCTCCGACGTGATGGGCACCTCGCTGGTGCTGGCCAAGGCGATCGAGAAGACCGGCTACGACCTGGTCATCGCCGGTATGGCCTCCACCGACGGCACCATGGGCGTGCTGCCGGCGATCCTCGCCGAGCGTCTGGGTGTCCCGCAGGTCACCCTGCTGTCCGAGGTCTCGGTCGAGGACGGTGTCGTCAAGGGCCGCCGTGACGGTGACACCGCGAGCGAGCAGCTCGAGGCGTCCCTGCCGGCCGTCGTGTCCGTGACGGACCAGTCGGGTGAGGCCCGTTACCCGTCTTTCAAGGGCATCATGGCCGCCAAGAAGAAGCCGGTCGAGTCCCTGGACCTCGAGGACCTCGAGATCGACGCCGACGAGGTCGGCCTCGAGGGCGCCTGGACCAAGGTCGACTCGGCGGCCGAGCGTCCGGCCCGCACCGCCGGCACGATCGTCAAGGACGAGGGCGAGGGCGGCAAGCAGCTCGCGGAGTTCCTCGCGAGCCAGAAGTTCATCTGAGCTTCGGTCATCACCCCAACCGCCCCTCACACTTCGCAAGCAGGAGAGAAGAAGTCCCATGGCTGAAGTTCTCGTCTACGTCGACCACGTGGACGGCGCCGTCCGCAAGCCCACCCTGGAGCTGCTGACGCTGGCCCGCCGCATCGGTGAGCCCGTGGCTGTCGCCCTGGGTGCCGGCGCCGAGGCCACCGCCGCCACGCTCGCCGAGCACGGCGCGGTCAAGGTCCTGACCGCGGACGCCGCCGAGTTCGCCGACTACCTCGTCGTGCCGAAGGTGGACGCGCTGCAGGCCGCGTACGAGGCCGTCTCCCCGGCCGCCGTGCTCGTGCCGTCCTCCGCCGAGGGCAAGGAGATCGCGGCCCGTCTCGCGGTCCGCATCGGCTCCGGCATCATCACCGACGCCGTCGACCTCGAGGCCGGCGACGAGGGCCCGGTGGCGACGCAGTCCGCGTTCGCGGCCTCCTTCACCACCAAGTCCCGCGTCTCCAAGGGCACCCCGGTCATCACGGTCAAGCCGAACTCGGCTCCCGTCGAGGCCGCCCCGGCCGCCGGTGCGGTCGAGGCGCTCGCCGTGTCGTTCTCCGAGAAGGCCACCGGCACCAAGGTCGTCTCGCGCACCCCGCGTGAGTCCACCGGCCGCCCCGAGCTGACCGAGGCCGCGATCGTGGTCTCCGGCGGCCGTGGCGTCAACGGTGCCGAGAACTTCGCGATCATCGAGGCGCTGGCCGACTCGCTCGGTGCCGCCGTCGGCGCCTCCCGCGCCGCCGTCGACGCCGGCTGGTACCCGCACACCAACCAGGTCGGCCAGACCGGCAAGTCGGTCTCGCCGCAGCTGTACATCGCCTCCGGTATCTCCGGCGCGATCCAGCACCGGGCCGGTATGCAGACCTCGAAGACCATCGTGGCCATCAACAAGGACGCCGAGG
This sequence comes from Streptomyces sp. NBC_00390, assembly GCF_036057275.1. NCBI lineage: Bacteria > Bacillati > Actinomycetota > Actinomycetes > Kitasatosporales > Streptomycetaceae > Streptomyces > Streptomyces sp. NBC_00390. The sequence continues at coordinate 7,346,478 of NZ_CP107945.1, forward strand.
CCCCGATCTTCGACCTGGTCGACTACGGCGTGGTCGGCGACCTCTTCGAGGTCGTCCCGCAGCTGACCGACGAGGTCAACACCCGCAAGGGCTGACCCGCACATGTCCGCGACAGGGGCCGCACGGTGATCTTCACCGCGCGGCCCCTGGCCGTTGTGAGGGACCATTGACGCAGGTCATGGCCGCCCGTTAACTTCGTTCAACAGAATGTTGATTCCGCTGAGCGGAAACAGAGTGTGCGGAGGGTGCGGGAATGGGGCAGCAGGAGAAGGTGGCGACAAGCCTCGCCGGTGCGGTCAGCGAAGGCATCAGCGCCTCCCTCGCGCCGGTGGACGCCGAGCTCGCCCGCCGCTATCCGGGAGACCCCGGCACTCGCCAGCCGGTCCACACCGTCTATGTACCAGGCAATGCCTTCGGTGCGGACACCATCCGCTCCTGGGGCGACACGGCCCTCGCGGCCCTCGACGAGCACGCTCCCGACGCGGCCTCGCTCGCCCGCGTCCTCGGCCTGTCCGACCAACTCGCCGGGCCCGTGTACACACGCGTACGGGCCAAGCTGGAGCGCGAGCCGGTCGAGGACCTCCGCGTCGACTTCGAGGACGGCTACGCGGGGCGTGAGGAAGACGCCGACGCCGCGCGCGCCGCACGTCTGATCGCCGACGCGTATGACCGGGGGACTGCCGCCCCGTACATGGGCATCCGCATGAAGTGCATGGAAGCCGCCGTACGCGACCGGGGGATCCGCACCCTCGACATCTTCCTCACCGGTCTGATGGAGGCCGGCGGCCTGCCGGACGGGCTGGTGCTCACCCTGCCCAAGGTCACCTACGCCGAGCAGGTCAGCGCGATGGTGCGGCTGCTGGAGGAGTTCGAGAAGGCCCGCGGCCTCCAGGCCGGCCGGATCGGCTTCGAGATCCAGATCGAGACCAGTCAGTCCATCCTCGCCGCCGACGGCACCGCCACCGTCGCCCGGATGATCGACGCAGCCGAAGGCCGCGCCACCGGGCTGCACTACGGCACCTTCGACTACAGCGCCTGCCTCGGCGTCAGCGCCGCCTACCAGGCCAGTGACCACCCCGCTGCCGACCACGCCAAGGCGATCATGCAGGTCGCCGCCGCCGGCACCGGCGTGCGGGTCAGCGACGGCTCCACCAACGTGCTGCCGGTCGGCCCGACGGAGAAGGTCCACGACGCCTGGCGGCTGCACTACGGCCTCACCCGGCGGGCCCTGGCCCGTGCCTACTACCAGGGCTGGGACATGCACCCGGGTCATCTCCCGACCCGCTACGCCGCCGTGTTCGCCTTCTACCGCGAAGGCTTCGAGCAGGCCGCGGCGCGCCTCGCCGCCTACGCCAACCAGGCCGGCGGCGACGTCATGGACGAGCCGGCGACCGCCAAGGCGCTCAGCTCCTATCTGCTGCGCGGCATCGACTGCGGCGCACTCGACACCGCCGAAGTCGCCCGGCTCACCGGCCTGTCGCGCTCGGAGCTCGACGCGTACGCCGCACCTCGTCGCGGAGACCTGACGGCAACAGCACGGTGACAACCGTCTGTTGAACAACGCGGGCGCGCAGCACGGGAGTTGTCGGTGGAGAGGGCGGCGGGCCGGGCGGGAAGGCCCAGGTCCCCGTCGGTGACGTGCACCTCCGGGTGGCGGCAACGACACGCCGGTGCCGCGTCCGACGGTCGGCCCGAGCCGTGCGCGCACCCCGGCCGTGGGATGCGCGCGACGGCGCGTCAGCCGGCCGGCGGGATCTCGCCGGAGCCGCGCGGGATCAGCACCGTTTCGAGCGCCACCTGTGACGGCTCCTCGGCGGCACCGTCGAGCCGGCGGAACAGCCGGTCCGCGGCCGTACGCCCGAGCGCAGCCGCGTCCTGGGCTATGACCGTGATGCCCAGCAGGTCGGCGAGCTCGATGTCGTCGAAGCCGACCAGGGCGATCTGCCTGTCGTGGCCGGCCAGGACCCGTACCGCGGTCACCGTCACCCGGTTGTTGCCGGCGAAGATCGCGGTGACCGGCTCCGCTCCCTCGAGCATGGCGGTGACGGCCGACCGCACCCGCTCCGGGGCCGTCGAGCCGAGCGAGACCCACGCGTCGTCGACCGCGAGCCCGGCGTCCTCCATCGCGGCGCGGTAGCCGCGCAGGCGCTCGACGGCGGTATGGATACGCGGCTGGTCACCGATGAAGCCGATCCGGCGGTGACCGTGCGCGATCAGATGGGCCACGCCCGCGCGGGCGCCGCCGAAGCTGTCCGAGAGGACGACGTCCGCGTCGATCTGGCCCGCGGGGCGGTCGACGAACACGGTGGCGATGCCGGCCTTGATCTCCGGCTCCAGATAGCGGTGGTCGTGACCGGCCGGGATGACGATCAGGCCGTCCACCCGGCGTGCGCACAGCGCGAGCACCAACTCCTGCTCACGCTCGGGGTCCTCGGCACTGGATCCGTTGATCAGCAGCGCTCCGTGGGCCCGGGCGACCTCCTCCACGGCACGGCTGAGCGGACCGTAGAACGGGTCGGCGAGATCCTCCAGCACCAGGCCGATCGACGCGGTGCGGCCCTTGCGCAGCACCCGGGCGCTGTCGTTGCGGCGGAAGCCGAGCGACTCGATGGCCTCCTGCACCCGGCGCTCGGTGTCGGGGGTGACACCCGGCTCCCCGTTGACCACCCGGGAGACCGTCTTGAGTCCTACTCCCGCCCGCGCCGCGACATCCTTCATCGTGGGCCGGTTGCCGTAGCGGGGTTCGGGGCCTCGAGGGCTCCCCGGCGGCAGGGGACGGGTGGAGTCGGCCACAGTGCGCTGTCCTGTCTGATGTCGATGCCTGCCGTCCGGGGCCGGCATTAGGCATATATGACGGTGTGGCGTCGAGCATAGGCCCTGGACAACGTTGTCAGGGGAATGGAGACTGTTATCGAAACCGCAGCTCCGACAGCTCTCCGGGGGAACGCACACCGATGCATACCAGCCTCGTCGCCGCGCTCGACATCGGCGGTACCAAGATCGCCGGTGCGCTGGTGGACGGCAGCGGCACGCTTCTCCTGCGTGCACAGCGCCCGACACCGGCCCGGGAGGACGGCGACACGGTGATGCGGGCGGTCGAGGTCGTCCTGGCGGAACTGTCGGTGTCTCCGCTCTGGGCGGGTGTCACGGCGGTCGGGATCGGGAGCGCGGGCCCCGTGGACGCGTCCGCCGGTACGGTCAGCCCCGTCAATGTCCCGGGCTGGCGCGGCTTTCCGCTGGTGGCAAGGGTCTCCCGGGCCGTCGGCGGACTGCCGGTCGAGCTGGTGGGCGACGGCGTCGCGATGACGGCGGCCGAACACTGGCAGGGCGCGGCTCGCGGCTACGACAACGCGCTGTGCATGGTCGTCTCCACAGGCGTCGGCGGCGGCCTCGTCCTGAACGGGTCCCTGCACACCGGCCCCACGGGCAATGCCGGCCACATCGGCCACATCAGCGTGGACCTGGACGGCGACCTGTGCCCGTGCGGATCGCGCGGGTGCGTCGAGCGCATCGCCAGCGGCCCCAACATCGCCCGCCGCGCGCTGGAGGGCGGCTGGGTGCCGGGCCCCGACGGCGACACCTCCGCCGCGGCCGTGGCGGCCGCCGCGCGGGCCGGCCACCCGGTGGCCCTCGCGTCCTTCGGGCGTGCGGCGCAGGCGCTCGCCGCCGGAATCGCCGCGACCGCGACGCTCGTCGAGATCGACATCGCGGTGATCGGCGGGGGAGTGGCCGGTGCGGGCGAGGTGCTCTTCTCCCCCCTGCGGCGTGCCCTGCGCGACTACGCCGCGCTCTCCTTCGTGCAACGGATCGAGGTGGCGCCCGCGTTGACGGGTACGGACGCCGGGCTCGTGGGCGCGGCGGCCGCCGCTTTGCTCGCAGGCCACGGGGGGAGGGCCCCGCTCGTCAGCGGCCGGTCCTGATGCGGTGACCCTGCCTGGGCCACCGGATGCCTCAGCCGCGGACAAAGCAAAAGGGCGTAGCGAATGACCGACGACGACAGGGCGGCCCGAGCCCAGGCCTTCGGGCAGCGCGTCGCTGAGGCGGCTCGGTCGGCCGGCTACGACATCGACAGCCCGCGCGGGGGCGGGAAGAAGGAGCTGGCGCGCCGTACCGGGATGACACAGTCCAGCGTCGGGCGGATGCTGGCGGGCCAGACCATGCCGGACGCATACCGCCTCGAGGCCCTGGCCAATGCGGTCAACATGCCTGTCGAGGAACTCCTCGTCCTGCACGGCATCATCAGTCCCGAGACGAACCTCAGCGAGGCGCCACGCAAGAACCTGACGGTGCCGGAGCTCGCCGAGATGTGGGGGATCACAGACCCGCACCGAGTGAAGTTTCTCGGCGCACTCGTCGACTTCCTGCTTGAAGAGCAGCGCCGTTCCGACGTTATGCGCTGACCCTGCCGGTCCGCCGAGTTTGTCGCCGCCGCGGAGTAGCGTGGTGGCTGGAGCCCCTGCTGTACGTCCCCCGTCAGCAGGGGCTCTGTCGTGCCACACTGAAGTCCTGTTGCGCGAGGCGCCGGTGACGGGGCTACGTGCCGTGCACAGTGGCGATGGCCCACCGAGGCGCGACCGCCAAGACCGACCGCCCGCCCCTGCTACCGGGGCGGGCGTTCGTGCTATGCGCGGCCGGGCAGGTCCGGGTCTTCGCCCCCGCCGGGCAGGACGTTGTGCCCTTCGGACCAGTGGTTCACCCACCCGCAAAGGGGGCACGAGTACCGGCCGTCGATGCCGTAGATCTCAGTGCCGCAGCGGGTGCATTCGGTTCGCGTGATTTCCGAGCTGTCAGGCTCGGCCGGCCGTCCGGTCATGGTCGGACCCTACCGTCGGGGGTGGGTGGGGTGGTGGCGATGGGCCCGCAGTTCGGGCAGAGCCATTGGCCGTTCGGTCCTTGCTGTGCCGAGCCGCCGCATCGGGGACAGTTCACGCCGCACCTCCTGGGACTCAGGGTGTCGTACCCGGCGGCCAGTCGCCGGACGCGCGCTCGATGTTTTCCCGCCACACGTCTATGCCGATGGCCGGATCCGGGCGCATGCTGTGCGCACCACGTGGTGGCCCTGCCTCCCCGTCGGGGCTGCCACTACCCCCTGCCCCGCCCGGATCCGTCCCGGGCGGGGTGTCGTCCCTCCCGGCTTCCCCACGGGAGGGCAGGCGCATGTCGCGCTACATGGCTTCCTGTTGACGCTCCTGCGCCTTCGCCTCGCGGATGTCACGAACGCTGGCGGTCAGGGTGCCGTCCTGCTGCTCGTAGTGGGAGAGGGCGAGTCCGAGTCCGAAGAACGTGGGCGCCCATTCGCCGACGAAGATGCCCCACCGGTCGGCGCGATCGAGGCCGGCGCCCGGCTCGACTTTGAGGGACGCTGCCCAGGTGAAGATGGAAAAGCCGATGGACATGAAGGCTGCGGTGTAGGCGTGTTCGCTGCGGAAGCCCTTGTCGTGCAGCATCTTGATCATCGTGTCTCCCTGGTGTGTGGGGGTCAGGGCGCTTTCACCAGGGTCACCCGGTTGGCGGACGCTCGCACCTGGAGCCGCCCTCAGCCGAGGATCCCGCCCCCGGTCGACCGACCGGGGCGGCTTTCTGTTGTAGACGCCCTGGACACGGGCCTGTTTCGGGGGAGCAGCTGGGGAGAATCTGGGGAGGGGGAGTGGATGGGGAGTCTCAGAATTCCCCGGATCCACCTCGGATCAACCCATCATCGGAACACAACGGAACCGATCGGAACGCAGGTCAGGGGGTTGTCGGTATCCCGCGCCGACGTCTGCCCTGTACCAACAATCTCCGGGGTCAGCTCTTCACCGACTACAACCTGCTCGCGGCGGGTCGGTGATCGTGGCACTGCCGACGCTGATCGTGTTCCTGCTGCTGCAGCGGCACTTCATCGAGGGTCTGACGCTCGGCTCGACCAAGGGGTGAAAGCGGGGCCCTCCCGGGCATGGCTTCCCCGGCGCTGCCGGGGAAGCCGCTATGAAACCCTCATGAGCTTCGGCAAAGACCCCGCAGACTTCAGCCTTGCCCTCACCGAGGTGATCAAGCGCGACACCGGCGTGACCGACCCCGGCCGGAACGAGGTGAAGATCGGCCTGCGTCTCCTGGACTTCCTGTACATGACGATCGGGGCAGTGAACCTTCTCGGGCTGCTGCGGTGCGCGGAGAGCGCAAGCAAGGCGTACCACCAGCCCGACCGCGGACCAGGCCCGTACAGCGACCACCTCGCCCGCGCCCTCGAACACAGCGGATTCCCCGCTGACAACGGGCGTATGGAAGCCGCGCGGCACGTCTTCCTGGAGCTGCATCGCGTCACGGGTCAGGAGGACTGCGACCTGCTGATCAGGTGGGGCATCGAGGCCCTGAAACCGGAACCGGCATCAGTGTGAGCGGACGAAGGGGGAGGGGCCGGTGCCGGGGCGTGACGGGCTCTGCGCCCCGGCGGAGACGGTTCGACGGATCGCCTCCGCGGGGCTGACGTCGGTCTTGACCCAAGGGGGAAAGAGCCGGAGCGGGCACGGCGGTCACGGGTCGGCCGGACGTGGCGCCCCGCGGCGCCCCGGCAGACACGCGGACGGATGACGGTCGTGACAGGACGACCACGCAGGACGCGGCCTCTTCCCGTTCCGGGTTTCCGTGGCAGGGTGTTGCGGGCAATCCACTGTGGGCAACAGAAGAGGGGGAACCGTGATCGTCTGGATCAACGGTGCGTTCGGAGCGGGCAAGACCAGTACCGCGCGCGAACTGATCGATCTGATCCCGAACAGCACACTGTTCGATCCCGAGCTCGTCGGCGACGGCGTCCGATGTCTGCTGCCGCGGAAGAGGCTCGACGAGGTCGACGACTACCAGGACCTCCCGATCTGGCGGAGGTTGGTCGTGGACACGGCGGCCGCACTGCTGACCGAGCTCGGCGGCGTACTGGTGGTGCCGATGACGCTGCTGCGCCAGGAGTACCGCGACGAGATCTTCGGCGGTCTCGCCTCCCGCCGCATTGCCGTGCGCCATGTGTTGCTCTGCCCGGACGAAACGATCCTGCGTGAGCGGATAGCCGGGCGCGAGGTGCCCGACACCCCTGACGGCGACCAACGCTTCCGGCAGTGGGCGTTCGACCACATCGAGCCGTACCGTGCCGCGCTCGGCTGGATCACCGGCGATGCGCACGTCATCGACACCAGCCGTATCGACCCGCACGAGACCGCGCGGCAGATCGCGACGGCGGTCCGGACCGGGGCGGCCGCCGCCTGCGAAATCGTCCAGACGCCTGAACCGACGTCCGAGACACTCGCCGCGGGCGTACTCCTCTTCGACGACCACGACCGCGTGCTTCTCGTCGACCCGACCTACAAGCCCGGGTGGGAGTTCCCGGGCGGTGTCGTGGAGCGCGGAGAGGCGCCGGCCCGTGCCGGGATGCGTGAGGTCGCCGAGGAGCTCGGCATCGAACTCGACGAGGTGCCGAACCTTCTCGTGGTCGACTGGGAGCCGCCCCGGCCGCCCGGATTCGGCGGACTTCGGCTGCTGTTCGACGGCGGTCGACTCCCTGAAGGCGACGCCGGCCAGGTGAGGCTGCCCGGATCGGAGCTGCGCGGCTGGAGGTTCGTCAGCGAGCAGGAGGCCGCCCAACTGCTGCCGCCCACCCGCTACGAACGGCTGCGCTGGGCGCTGCGGGCCCGCGAGCGCGGGACCGTACTCAACCTAGAGGCCGGCATCCCCGTCGGCTGACGCCAGCAGCAGGGCCGTGGCGTTTTCCGTCAGGGGGTCACCGTGCCCGAAGCAGACCGTGGACGGCGCGAGCGAGGCGAGGCGGCGCATCGACACCTGCGCCGCGGCCCTGTCGACATTGAAGACGCCCAGCATGACCTGGCCGACCCCGGCAACGCAGTCTCCTGTGAACAGCACGCCCTGGTACGGCAGATGGATGCCGATCGATCCGTCGGTGTGGCCGGGGGAGTGCACCACGACGGCCCCGCCGCCGAAGTCCAGCACGTCACCGTCCTCGAGCTCGCGGTCCACCCGGGTCGGCGGGGCGGGCGGGACCGTGAGCCCGCGCTCGTACAGCGGGACCTCCCAGTCCAGCAGCACGGGCTCGGGCACCGGCTCCTCGCCCCGTACGACCGGTGCGTCGAGGCGGTGCGCCAGCACCTCGGCGCCGTACCGCTCCGCCAGCTCCCCGGCCGCGCCCACGTGATCACGGTGGCAGTGGGTCAGCACGATCCGGCGAAGGCCGGCGGGATCCAGGCCCGCGCCCCGTATCGCCGACTCGATCAGCGGCGCGGAGTCCCGGTTCCCCGCGTCGATGAGCGTCAGTTCGTCCCCGTCGTGCCACAAGTACGCCTGACCGATCGGGAAACGGAACATGTGCAGCTGCGGCAGTACCTGAAGGAAGTCCATGCGGTGACCGTACCCACCGGCGCACGCCCGCCACCTGCAACTACGCTTGCCGCGATCTTCGCCGAGCGCTGAACCCGCCGCTCAACCCTTCTTGGACTCCGCGTAGTTGACCAGGAACAGCGCCTCGGCGACCGACAGCCGCTCCAGCTCCTTGGGCGAGACACTCTCGTTCACCGCGTGGATCTGCGCCTCCGGCTCGCTCAGCCCGATGAGCAGGATCTCCGCCTGCGGATACAGCGCGGCAAGTGTGTTGCACAGCGGGATCGAGCCGCCCATCCCGGCCGAGTGCATCTCCTCACCCGGGTACGCCACCCGCATCGCCTCCGCCATCGAGGTGTACGCGGGGCTGGTGACATCCGCCTGGAACGGCTGGCCCTGGCCGACCTGTTCCAGTGAGACGCGCGCGTTCCACGGCGTGTGCTTCTCGATATGGGCGAACAGCAGCTTGGTGGCCTCCGTGGCGTCCTGACCGGGCGGCACACGCAGACTGATCTGCGCACGGGCGCTCGCCGGGATGGACGGAGTGGCACCCGCCACCGGGTGGCAGTCTATGCCGATCACGGTGACGGCGGGCCGCGCCCAGATACGGTCGGCCACCGTGCCGTTGCCGGTCAGGCCCACACCCGAGAGGACCTTGGCGTCGCGGCGGAAGTCTTCCTCGGGATACTGCACCCCGTCCCACTGGGCCTGTGCCTCGAGCCCGTCGATCACCGTCGAGCCGTCCGCGGCGCGCAGCGAGTCCAGTACGCGGATGAGTGCGGCCAGCGCGTCCGGCGCGGCGCCGCCGAACTGGCCCGAGTGCAGGTTGCCCTCCAGCGTGTCGACCTGGACGCGGATCATGGTCATGCCGCGCAGCGTCGCCGTCACCGTCGGCAGGCCCACCCGGAAGTTCCCGGTGTCGCCGATCACGATGGTGTCGGCCGTCAGCAGGTCGGGGTGCGCCTCGGCGTACTGCTCCAGACCGCCGGTGCCCTGCTCCTCCGAGCCCTCCACGATCATCTTGACCGTCACCGGCACGCCGCCGTTCGCCTTCAGGGCGCGCAGCGCGAGCAGGTGCATGATGAAGCCGCCCTTGCAGTCGGCGGCGCCGCGCCCGTACCAGCGGCCGTCCCGCTCGGTCAGCTCGAACGGCGGGCTGATCCAGGCCGACTCGTCCAGCTGCGGCTGCACGTCGTAGTGCGCGTACAGCAGCACGGTCGGCGCACCCTCCGGGCCGGGCAGCAGTCCGTACACCGACTGCGAACCGTCGGGGGTGTCCAGCAGCGCCACGTCCTCGAATCCCTCGGCGCGCAGCGCACCGGCCACCCAGTTCGCGGCGGCCTCGCACTCACTGCGCGGCGCCACTGCCTCGTCCGCGACCGACTGGAAGGCCACCAGCTCCGTGAGCTCCGCCTTGGCGCGGGGCATCAGCGAGGCGATGGTCTCTGCGATCGGATTCGCGGTCATGGGCACGCTCCTTGTGGGTGCGACGTTGTGCGAGGTGTGCACGCAATGGGTGTACAGCAAAAGTGTGGCCGATCCTCCCACAGGGGGAGGGACCGGGCCGCGCCGTAGGATGCGGACTGAGCATGGCCACAGGGCGGATCGGGAGCAGAAGTACATCGTGAGCAGCGAGAACGATGCCACCGGAGCAGCGGCGGCGAATGAGCTGGGCGACCCCGCGGTGTGGGACGTCGTCGTGGTCGGCGCAGGCCCTGCGGGCGCCTCGGCGGCCTATGCGGCCGCGGTCGCAGGCCGCAGGGTGCTGTTGCTGGAGAAGGCCGAGCTCCCCCGCTACAAGACCTGTGGCGGAGGCATCATCGGCCCCTCGCGCGACAGCCTTCCGCCTGGCTTCGAACTCCCGCTGCGGGACAAGGTCCATGCCGTCACCTTCTCCCTGAACGGCAGACTGGCCCGCACCCGGCGCTCCAAGCGGATGCTCTTCGGGCTGATCAACCGCCCCGACTTCGACGCCGGGCTCGTCGAGCAGGCGCAGAAGGCGGGCGCGGTGCTGCGCACCGGCGAGAGCGTCTCCCGCGTCGAGCAGCACGGCCCGGCCGTCCCCGACCGGCGCACGGTGGCCGTGGTGCTGTCCGGCGGCGAGACGGTGCTGGCGCACGCGGTCGTCGGTGCGGACGGCAGTGCCGGCCGGATAGGCGCTCACGTCGGGGTGAAGCTGGATCAGGTCGACCTCGGCCTGGAGGCGGAGATTCCCGTTCCCGAGACGGTCGCCGAGGACTGGGCAGGGCGCGTCCTGATCGACTGGGGCCCGATGCCGGGGAGCTACGGCTGGGTGTTCCCCAAGGGACGCACACTGACCGTCGGCGTGATCTCGGCGCGCGGTGAGGGTGCGGCCACCAAGCGCTATCTGGAGGACTTCATCGCCCGGCTGGGGCTGGCGGGCTTCGAGCCCGCGATCTCGTCGGGCCATCTGACGCGCTGCCGCAGCGACGACTCGCCGCTGTCGCGGGGCCGGGTGCTGGTGTGCGGTGATGCCGCAGGACTGCTGGAGCCCTGGACCAGGGAGGGCATTTCCTTCGCGCTGCGGTCGGGGCGGCTCGCGGGGGAGTGGGCCGTGCGTATCGCCGAGGCCCATGACGGCGTGGACGCCCGTCGGCAGGCGCTGAACTACGCCTTCGCGATCAAGGCGGGGCTCGGCGTGGAGATGGCGGTCGGCCGGCGGATGCTCGCCGTGTTCGAGCGCAGGCCGGTACTGCTGCATGCGGCAATCACCGGTTTCCGTCCGGCGTGGAAGGCGTTCGCGGACATCACCCGCGGGTCCACGTCGCTGGCCGGGCTGGTGCGGACGCATTCACTGGCCAGGCGGGCGCTGGACACGCTGGACAAGCGGGCATAGCCGGGGCCGTCAGGCCTGCCGATGGCTGCCTGCCCGGCACCTGGCCCCGCCGGGCAGCCTGCCGATGGCTGCCTGCCCGGCACCTGGCCCCGCCGGGCGCCGACCGGGCGGGCGCTGCCCGGCAGGCGAGCCGCGGCCTTCGTCCGCACGGAGCGCAGAGCTACTCCCATGCCTCCGCCGGCCGGCGGGCTGCGGCCACGGTGCCGTACGTGGACCAACCGCCGACAAGTACGACGCGCCTTTTCGGGTTCGGTGCCCCGAGGCCCGAAGCGCCGGCACCGCGTAGCCCCGCCGGACCGTCGCGTACCTTGACCGCGTGGACGAAGAACCGGTGGTCATCACGCTCACACACGATCAAGCGTTCGTACTCTCGGACTGGCTCCATGAAGTGATGATGAAGTCCGGCAAGCTCGATGCGATCGTCCCGGATCGTGCTGTCTGGTCAGGTATCTACGCGATCTCCGGCACCCTGGACAAGTCGCTCGTCGAGATCTTCATGCCTGACTATGCCCGTCGTCTGGAGCAGGCGCGGCAACGTTTGCTCGACGTCATGGGTGGCGACGAGGAGGAAGAGGCGAGCGAGAGCGAGTCAAGAGTGCCGTCCGGCGACGACATCGGCTGACACCAGCACTGCCGCTCGTCGGCGAATCCCGCTGGGCTCACGCGGCAGATGTGCGCAGCGCGGGGCCGCTCTCCGCCAGGAGCGGGATCGCCTCCGCCAAGCCGTCCGGCAACCACTCGGCGGGCGACTCGACCGGGTCAGCAGTCGGCAACTGACTGAGCCGGAGCGACGTTCACTTCGTGACGGTGATACGGAAGACCGGGTGCTTGTGCGCGGCGGCGAGCAGTTCCTCGTCCGTCGACTTCGCGTTGACGTCACCGAAGAAGCGGCCGACTTCCCAGCCCCAGCGCTCGAGGTAGCGGCGCAGCAGTGCGGGCTTATCTTCGTCCGGCAGCTCCACCGCCGTGAACTGCTGGGTCCTGCGGCCGACTTGGAGCTGCCCGCCGCCCGCGGCCCGCAGATTGCGCACCCACTGGGAGTGTCCGCGGGCGGAGATCAGATACGGGCCGCCCTCGTAGGGGAGCGGGTTTACTGGGATGCGCCGCCATTCGCCGCTGGAGCGGCCGCGGACGGAGAGCTCCGCGGTGCCCATGACGCTGACGCCGCGGCGGGTGAGCCAGCCGATGAACGTGTTCACGACCGTGTCGAACCGGTTGGGCCGGATGTAGTGCGTCTGCGGCATGACTGTCTCCTGTCGGGGGACCCGGCGATGTCGTGAGAGCACTGCTCTCTCTTAAGAGCAGTGTGCACTCGACGGGTGCTCAAAAGCAAGAGCAATGCTCTCGTTATTGGTCAGTGCTCCGAATCGTGAGAGACTGTTTCGCATGAGCACCATCCGGGGGGCCAGGGAACGGGCCCGTATCGAAGTGACCGCCGCCATCAAGGAGGAGGCGCGCAAACAGCTGGCGCGCGAGGGGGCCGCCAAGCTCTCGTTGCGCGCCGTCGCCCGCGAGCTGGGCATGGTCTCCTCCGCCCTCTATCGCTACTTCCCGAGCCGTGACGATCTGCTGACCGCCCTGATCGTCGACGCGTACGACGCCGTCGGCGCCGCCGCCGAGTCGGCCGTGGCGGCTGTCCCCGACCGTGGCGACCCCCTCGTCCGCTGGGGTGCACTGTGCTCCGCCGTGCGCGGATGGGCTCTCGACCACCCCCACGAGTACGCGCTGATCTACGGCTCCCCGGTCCCCGGCTACCAGGCCCCCAAGGACACCGTGGGCCCCGCCTCCCGCGTCGGACTCGCGCTCATCTCGATCGTCCGCGACGCCCATCGTGCGGCCGGCATCGCCCTTCCGCCCCTCACCCCCCGGCTACGGCCCGAGGCGGAGCGCCTGGCCGCCGACCTGGCCCCGGATCTGCCGCCTGCCGTCGCCGTGGCCCTGGTCGCCGCCTGGTCGGAGATCTTCGGGCTGATCTCCTTCGAGATCTTCGGCCAGTTCCATCGCATCGTCGAGGACCGGGAAGCCTTCTTCGCCCATGCCACCGACCGCCTCGCGCACGAGGTCGGACTGCGGCCCCGGCACGCCGTCGGCGGAGGGGCGACGCTCACACCCGCGGGCGGGAGCTGAAGGCGTGAACGGACGGCGGTCCGCCGGCTTGTCGACGCCGATGTTCCCGTACAGCCGGCCGATGCCGCTGTTCCCGTGCAGGACGTCGATGCCCCTGCCTCCGTACGGGACCGGCGAAGGCCGTCGCGGCCTCTGACGCGGCCGCCGCTCCCGGGGCCGTACTCCACCGGGAGTACGTGTGATCGCCACGCTCGGCTGACGCCCGCGTGTCCCGACCCCGTCTAGCGTGGCCGTATGGAAGAGCAGCGCTCACGTATCTGCGGCGGTCCTCCCTGGTCACAGGGCGGGCCACCGCGGTTTCGGCACTGGGAGCAGCGGCGCGAGGGCGGGCGGCTGCCCTGGCTGTCGACCCTGGCGCTGACGGTGTTCGTCATGGTCGGGACGCACTTCGCCGCGCAGGGCCAGGACCGGGAGCCCCTCGACGCCTTCGCGCGTGTCCTGCTGCTCGTCGGCCCGGCGCTCTGCCTGTTCCGCCACCGCTACCCGGTCGCGGTGCTTCTCGGCGTCGCCGCCACCGCGTTCGTGTACTTCGCGGGGGGATACCCGTACGGGCCGGTCTTCCTCATCATCGCCGTGGCCGCCTTCGCCGCCGTCGTTTCGGGGCACCGGCGGGCCGCCTGGTGGACGCTCGGAGTGCTGTGGGCCGGGCATCTGCTGATCGCGCACTGGCTCTACCGTTCTCTGCCGCCGGGCACCGACGACGCCGCGCCCTGGGCGCAGGAGTTGGTCATCACCGCCTGGGTCGTCGCGATCCTGGCGGCCGCCGAACTCGTCCGCGTACGCCGCGAGGTCTGGGCCAGGGAGCGCGCCGAGCGTGCCGCGGCCGAGCGGCGCCGCGCCGACGAGGAACGGCTGCGGATCGCCCGCGAGCTGCACGACGTCCTCGCGCACTCCATCGCCGTCATCAACGTCCAGGCCGGGGTCGGCCTCGCGCTGCTCGACAGCGATCCGGAGCAGGCCAGGACCGCCCTGACCACCATCAAGGCGGCGAGCAAAGAGGCGCTCGGCGAGGTGCGGCAGGTGCTCGACACCCTGCGCGCGCCGGGCGCCGCCCCGCGCGCCCCCGCCCCTGGCCTCGCGCGCATCCCCGAACTGGTCGAACAGGCGGCGAGTACCGGCCTGCGCGTCGATGTCGCCGTGGAGGGCGAACCCCGGCCCCTGTCACCCGGCGCCGACCTGGCGGCGTTCCGTATCGTCCAGGAGGCGCTGACGAACGCCGTGCGGCACTCGGGCTCCCGTACGGCGCGGGTGCGGATCGTCCACACGCCGGGCGGCTTGAGCCTGCAGATCGACGACGAAGGGCCGGCCACCGGTTCGGACGCGGGTGGCAGCGGCAACGGCCTGGCCGGAATGCGGGAGCGGGCCGCCGCCCTCGGTGGCACGATCGAGGCGGGTCCGCGGCCGGACGGCGGCTTCCGGGTACGGGCCGATCTGCCCGTGCAGCAGAAGGAGACGACGTGATCCGCGTACTGCTCGCCGACGACCAGATGCTGGTCCGGGCAGGCTTCCGGGCCCTGCTCGACGCCCAGCACGACATCGAGGTGGCGGGCGAGGCCTGCGACGGCGAGGAGGCGGTGCGCCTGACCGGTGAACTGCGCCCGGACGTGGTCCTGATGGACATCCGGATGCCGGTCCTCGACGGCTTGGCCGCCACCCGCCGGATCACCGGGGACGAGCGGCTGCACGAGGTCAAGGTGGTCATGCTCACCACCTTCGAAATCGACGAGTACGTCTTCGAGGCCATCCGCTCGGGCGCCTCCGGCTTCCTGGTCAAGGACACCGAACCGGAGGAACTGCTGCGCGCCGTACGGGCGGTGGTGGAGGGGGACGCGCTGCTCTCGCCGGGCGTCACGCGCCGCCTCATCGCCGAGTTCGCGGCCCGCTCGAAGGCGCCGGCCGATGCCGAGGGCCTGAGTGAACTCACCGAACGGGAACGCGAGGTGATGGCACTGGTCGGCATCGGCCTGTCCAACGAGGAGATCGCCCGCCGGCTTGTGGTCAGCCCGCTCACGGCGAAGACGCATGTGAGCCGCACGATGGTGAAGCTGGGTGCGCGCGACCGAGCCCAACTCGTCGTACTCGCCTATGAGTCGGGGCTGGTGCGGCCCGGCTGGCTGGGCTGATCGGGAGTGCGGGCGAACCGCCAGAGCACGTGCACGACGCGCAGCACGAAAGCGACCGCACCCACGACCGCGCCGCCGACGACCAGTCCTCGTTCCGCGGCGTGCGGCAGGGCGAACACCGTCGTCGGTCCGGCGATCCCCAGGAACGTCAGCCCCGCGACCACGAACCCGCTGACCAGCGCGTAGCCGATCTCGACCGTGATCGCGTCCCGTTCTGCCTGTGTACGTCGCTCCATGTCCGCAGTCTCACAGGGCGACGGTCGGCGGACAAGAAAGCCACTACCGCTCCAAGTTGCCCGCTGGGCGGGTGGCCCTTGCTCTCATGTGTCCCTGCCGCTCCGTGCGCGGACCCGTCGCTGTCGGGGAAGACATCGCGGACGAGGGGGTACTCCTGCTCCATGGAGCCGCCGGCCGAGCACGTCGCTCGCCGTCCCAGCCGCCTGCCAGGGACTCAGTCACTGATGGCAGGTCCCCCAGCACGCTGGAGATCATTTACGGGACAACCCCTGCCCGGTTGCCGCGGCGCAGGCCGATGAGCTCGGCGACCGTGTCCAGCCAGCGTGCGGCGCGCGCCTCGTCATCCGGTGTGCCGGCGACGTGCGCGGCGGTCTCCAGCCAGTCCCGCAGGCATGCGGACGCGGCACCCGACGGCAGGGGCTCGGCCAGCCCGGCCGCGTACGCGAGGCCGCCGGCCCGGACGATCTTCGCGACGTACGTCACCGAGCGCGGCAGCACTCCGAGCCGGTCGAGGGTGACGGCGGCGGCGATCGCACCGTCGCCGAAGAGCGCGGTGCGGAACGTGTCGCGGCTGAGGCCGTGGCGCAGCAGTGCCTCGATGTCGGTTGCGGCGAGCACCTCGTCGTCGGTACGCGGGGAGGGGTCGTGGACCATCGTCGTTCCGTTCCGGTCCGGCTCAGCGGACGGTGATCGTATAGAGGTAGTAGGCGGGTTCCTGGTCCGCGTTCTTCGGGGTGCTCGTGGCCGTCGGGACCGGCGACGCTGCGACCTCGTCGGCGCTGCCGCACCGGGCGTAGGGGCAGAACAGCAGCTTCACCGTCGCCCTCCCGGGCGAGAGTGCCGTGAAGTCGAAGAACTGGGCTCCGTCACTGGCACTGTCGTCCTCGCGGAAGCCCCGGTACTCCAGGACTGCCGGGTCCGGACTCGGATCCGCCAGGTACCAGTTCTGGCCGAGCTCCGGGCTGGCCGGGACCTTCAGCGTGAACTGCTCGCCATGGTCGACCGAGATGGTCCGCTCGTCGGTCTCGTACTCGGAGGCGCCGCAGCCGGTGAGGACGAGGAGCAGGGCGGCCAGCACGGGCGCCGTACGCAGAGAAGAGCGCATGGACACCCTCAGTTCCGCTCGATGTAGACGGTTTCGACATCGCCGTGGTGGGCCTTGGAGTAGCGGTCATCGGTGGCCGCGCTGAGGTCGCCGTTGATGAAGTCGTCCTCGCTCACCCACGCGGTGGTGCCCCAGGGGTTGTAGACCTGTAGCTTCCCGTCCTCTTGCCCGACGATCACCAGGCTGTGGCCGACCCAGTCGCCGTTCTCGTCCTTGCGGGAGATGTTGATGGGGACCGGCCTGCCATCGGCCACTGACTTCTCGATGTCGGGCAGGACACCGCGCCGGTCGTCGGCGCCGTCCATCTCCTGCGTGTCGTACTTGCCGCCGGTGTGCGGGCCGATCTCCTTGTTCGAGATCTCCTCCTGCCCGTCGGAGTCCATGCCGGCAGGGTGGCGGTCCCACCACCAGCCGTCGTAACCGCCGTCGCCCTCCTCGTTCATCCGGAACTGCTCGTCGTGCAGGCGCTCGCGGAAGTGATCGGGGTCATTGTCCTGGCCGTCGGGACCGCCGGTGAGCTCGAGGGCGTAAACCGGGTCGACCAGGGCGCGCGCGGTGACCGTCGAGGACGGCACACACGTCGCGTCGTCCTGGGACCAATTCTCGTCACCGAACTTCTGGTCCTCCTTCCCCTTCCGCCCCGGGGTCATGCCGGTGGTGATCGGCGTCAGGTGCTGCTGGAGCCACGCCGGGTCCTTGCCGTGGATCTTCCCGCCGAACTCCTCGACCTCGCCGATGCCGTAGCCCGCGGCGAGGGCCTTCATGAGGTACGCCTTCTCCTGCGGGCTTGACGCGCTCACCAAGAGGATCTCCATACGGGTCTGCTCGGCGGTCGAGAGCCTGTCCATGGCGCGGCCCGAGCGTTCGAGGTCGTTGGCGCTGAGGATCTCGTTCAGTTCGGCGTCGCCGCGGACGTTGCCGGTGTCGGCGAGGGCGAGGCGGTCGGCGGCGGTCAGTTCGTCGGTGTCCATCTGGCCGGCCCGGGCCTCGGCGGCGAACTTGTTGAGGTCGCGGGCCGCGACGCGGGCGGCGTCGTCGGCCTCGGCGGCCGCCGTGTGCAGGTCGTCGACGCCGTGGGAGGCCAGCGAGCGGGCTCGCAGGCGGAGTTCCTCCTCGTCGTCGTCCTCGTGCCAGTCGTCGAAGAAGCCGTCCTTGCCGCCGAGCATGGTGCGGGCCTCGCGCAGCTTGCCGCGGCCGGTGCCGTCCTTGGTCTGCGCGGTCTCCAGCGCGTCGGACAGCGCGATCAGCGCCTTGCCGCCGCCCTGGAACGCCTTGATCATCTGCTGGGCGTCGCGGGAGGCGGCGCCCACCACGTCGGAGGCGAGGACGCTCGTGTCGCCGACCCAGACCTGCGGAAGACCCCTGCGGGCGATCTTGTTGATCCGCTCGCTCACCGCGTCGGCCTCGTCGGTCCGGCCGGTGTAGCGCTTGCCCAGGGCCTCGATCACCTTCGGGTCGCCGACCGGTGCCGAGACGCCGAGGGCGGCCTCGATCGCGTCGATCAGGTCGTTCTTGCTGCCGGCCGAGGAGATGCGCTCGCGCAGCCCGTCGAGTTTCTGCCTGCGGTCGTTCGTGGATTCCGTCATGGACGCGTGCCCCGTCAGTAGGCGGTCAGCGCGGACGGGCGCTGGGCGTGGGCCGGCATCGTGCTGACGCCCGCGTCGGCCGCCGAGCCGACGGAGACGGAGCGGGCTCCCGTACGGACACCGATGTCGGAACCGCGGTACGCGTGGCTGGAGAGGCGGACCTTGTCCGCGAGTTCGTGCAGAGCCGCTTCGAGGACCTTGGTCTCGGCCTCCCAGGCGGCCGCGAACGCGTTGAACGCGGGTCCGGTGTCGGAGCCGCCGAGGGCGTCCTGCGTGTAGCACATCGTGCCGGCGACGGCCTTGCGGATCTTGCCCACGTCGTTGCCGGAACCGTCCAGTTCGCCGGCCTGGCCCGACATGCCCTTGTGCCCGACCTGGTAGCCCTCCGCAGAGGTCATGGCCTTCCCCCGTTTCCCGCGTCCCCGACCCCGACGCACTTTCCGGACAGGGAAATTCGGCCAGGTCACAACCGTCAGGAAGTTAGCAGAACACTGCCATGGACACGCCCGGCGCCACAGGTTCCCCACAGGGCTCCCGCGTATGTGCGCCCGGCGACGAGCGTCGCGCTCACCGCAGAAGCACGCCTTGCGGCGGGGGACTCCGTCGATGCGGCCGGTTCATGAGACCGCTTCCTGGTACTGCCCGGAAAGTCGAACTCGCCGTCGACGGTACGGAACAGGAACAGCGCGTCGCTGTTGTAGCCCTTGTCCGCGGTGTACTCGATCGTCCGGCTGATGCCGCGCTGACCGACCTCGGCCATGCGGCGCACGATCGCGCCCCGTTCCGCCAGGGGAGAGCCCTTCCTCGCACAGACCTCGGCCAGGAACAGCGCGGCGTCGAACGCCTCCGCCGCGTACCAGCCGCGGTGCTCGCCGAACCGCGCGCGGTACGCCGCGGTGAAGGAGCGGGCGTCGGCGTGGAGGTCGGATCGCCCTTGGGTAGCGCCCGGCACTGCCATCGGCACTGGCCCGTCGAGTACGGCGACGGTGCCCGGTGCGCTCCGGGCCGGCTGCTGTGCCTTGAAGCCCCGGCCCCATTGCTGTGGCCGGAACACGACCGCCCCGGCGCTGCAGCCGCCGAGCAGCACTGCCGCCGCGGCTCCTGACACTGCGGCCCTCAACCGCCAACTGCCTCTGTGCACGGTGCCGCCCATCGCCGCCCCCTGCGCGGCTGTGCCCCCGTGTGTGACCGGTGATCGTACCGAGGTGCGCAAGACGGGCGAGGTGGTTCCAATGCGTCTCTTCGGACAGGTCGGAACTCTTGACTCGAAGGATGAACTGGCCCACCCTGAACGGATGTTCAGAACAGATGTTCAGAACGCCCGCGAGCCTGCCGACGTGACGGTGATCGGCGGCGGTATGGCGGGCATGGCCACGGCGCTGCGGCTGCAGGCGGCCGGACTGTCCACGCTTGTGCTGGAGGCACACGGCCACGCGGGCGGCTGCGCCGGGTACTACCGGAAGCGGGGTTTCTCCTTCGACGTGGGCGCGACCACTCTGGTCGACTTCGGCCCCGGTGGTGTCGGCGGCGAACTGCTCGAAACCGTGGGCATACCGCCGCTGGACGCGCATGAACTGCCCGGCTACCGGGCCTTTCTGCCGGACCGTGAGGTCGTGCTGCACCGCGATCAGACCGCGTGGCACGAGGAACGGCTGCGCAAACTCGGCGACAGCGAGGACCATCGCCGCTTCTGGGCGCTGCTCGACCGACTGGCACACACCTTCTGGCAGGCCAGCCGCAGGGGCGTACGACTGCCGATACGCCGGCCCGCTGACGCCCTCCACGACCTGCGGGCGGTCGGCATACCCGGCGTACGGCTCGCCCGCCACCTGAACCGAACCCTGGGCGAGGCCCTGCGGGACCACTCCCTGCGTGGCGACGACGCGCTCGTGGGGCTGCTCGGCATGCTGGTCGAGGACACCGTGCACACGACGGTCGACGACGCGCCCCTCATCAACGCGGCGCTCGGGGTGACCATCCGGGGCGCGGGACTCAGCCGGCACACCGGAGGCATGCACGGATTCTGGCGCGTCCTCGTGCAGCACTACCGGGGCCTCGGCGGCTCGCTCCGGGTGGGCTGCCCCGTCGCGCGCGTCGAAGGCGGCCCCGGCGCCTACCGGCTGACCACCCGCCGAGGCGTCGTGCACGCCCGCCGTATCGTCTGCGCGGTCCCCGCCGCCACCACGGCGACGATCTGCGCAGGGCTCCCGGTCGCCCGCAGACTGCGGACGTACCTGGAACGGGACGCGGACGCGCTGGGCGGTGCGACCGTGGTCTTCCTCGGCGTACCCGAGTCCGAGGTGGCGGGCCAGGACCTCACGCACCATCAGGTACTGCAGGCGTACGACCGTCCCCTGGGCGACGGCAACAACATGTTCGTCTCCGTGTCCGCGCCCGGCGACGCGCTCAGCGCCCCGCCCGGCCACCGAGCGGTGATGATCTCCACCCACACCGACCTCGCCGCCTGGCGCGGCCTCGACCGGAGCGCTTACGAACAGCGCAAGAAGGAAGCAGGCGAAGAACTGGTGGCTCTGGCCCGGCGCGTGTACCCCCGCCTCGGAGAGCGAGCCGTGTTCGCGCAGACCGGAACGCCCCGCAGCTACGAACGGTTCGGCTTCCGTCCGGGCGGAGCGGTCGGCGGAGCGCGCCAGCATCTGCGCAACACCAACCAGCACGCCGTACCGCACGATCTCGGCGGCCCGGGGCTGTGGCTCGTCGGCGACTCGACCTGGCCCGGCCTCGGCACGGTCGCCTGCGTGCTGGGCAGCCGCATCGTCGCGGAGGGCATGCTGAGGGAGAAGGGACGGTCCCGATGACCCCGACCGATCCGGCCACAGGGCCCGAACCACCGGTCGTACCGCCCGCCGTGCCGCCTCGGACGGCAGGGGCCCCGGCACCGGGTCTGCCGACCCTGGCGGAGCTCGGCGAGGATCTCCTCGTCACCACACGCTGGCAGCGGATCGTCGCCCTGTCCCGTCCCGGCGTCGGAGTGCTGTGCTTTGCGGGCGCTGTGTGGCTGGGCTGGTGGTGGCTGACTCCCGTGATCGTCTTCGGCGTCTTCGTCGCCGTGGTGACCGTCACCCACGACGTCGTGCACCGCACGATCGGCCTGTCTCCCCGCGCCACCGACTGGGCGCTGTTCGCGATGGGGCTGGTCCTGCTGGAGAGCGGGCACGCCTACCGGTCCACGCACACCCAGCACCACCGGATCTTCCCGCACCCCGACGACCCGGAAGGCTACCCGGCCGAGCTGTCGCTGCTCGGCGCCGTCTGCTACGGCCCCGTGTTCCTCGTGCGCCTGTGGTTCTGGTCCTACCGGCAAGGACAGGACCGCCGTTGGCTCCTCGCGGAAGCCACGGCCCCGTTCGCCGCGCTCGGCGGGGGAGTGCTGCTCCTGCCCCACACGCCAGGAGTGCTGGTCTATACGGTGATGGCGATCGTCGGGAGCTGGGTGTACCCCCTCCTGACGGTGTACCTGCCGCACCACGACTACGGAGACACCCCGTTGACCCAGACCCGCACCCTGCGCGGGAGAATCATCCCCGCCGTCTTCCTGGAGCTCACCTACCACTTGGAGCACCATCTCTACCCGCGTGTGCCCAGCCATCACCTGCCGGAGCTCTCGCGCCGGCTCGAAGGCCACTTCGCCGCCCACGGGGTCCGGCCGGTGCGCGTTGTCTGACACACGTGACCGCGTCCTCGACGCGACCCTCGCCTGCCTGGTGCGCAACGGCTACGGAGGCACGACCGCGCGGGCGATCGCCCAGACCGGCGGCTTCGCCCCCGGAGTGATCTACTACCACTTCTCGGACCTGGACGATCTGCTGGTGGCGGCGCTGGCCCGGACCAGCGCATCCCGGATACGGCGCTATCGCGCAGAGCTGTCCGGGACGGACCGGGCCGTGCCCACGGTCGCACGGCTCCGCGAGCTCTACGACGAGGACACCGAAAGCGGGCACATCGCCGCCGTTCAGGAGCTGTACGCCGGCGCCAGGCCCGGGTCGAGGCTGGCCGCCCAACTGGCCCTCGAAACCCGGAACTGGGAGGCGCTGGCCGAGGAACTGCTGAGTGCGCTGCTGCGCGGCAAACCCCTCGCGTCCATCGTGCGCGTACCCGTACTGGCGAGCGCGTCCGTTGCGTTCTACCTCGGCATGGAAACCCTCACCCACCTCGACGGCGACCGCTCCCGCCCGGCGACACTCTTCGACCAGGCCGCCAGGCTCGCCGCGGTCTTCGACCGGATCCCTCGCCTGAACCGGCGGGCACGCCGGACTCGTTGAGCTTCCGGCGCCGGTCCGGCAGCCACATCGCGAGCCCGCCCGCAGCGGGCCGGCCACGTCGCGGACGCGGACCTCGTCCGGATCGCGGTGGGCTTCCCGGCGCTGTGAGTACCGCGAACACGCGGAGACCCCGACCCGCCGACGCAACCACCCAGGACGGGGCTGTGAGACAGGCACCGGCGGTGTCGTCAGTCCTCCTCGCGAGGAGGCATCGCCGCTGCTTCCCGCCCGGCCCTGCCCGCTTCACTGCCGGCAGTGCCGACAAGCGGAGGAGCCGCTTCACCACGCTGATACGGCTCGCGCCGCGGTGCGGACTTCGCCACCAGCACGCTGTGCTGACGGCGGCGCGTGCGCAGCCCTGTCAGCGTGATCAGCAGGCCGCCCGCCGCAACAACGGTGACCACCACGAGGCCGGGGCGGAAGCTGTCCAGCACCTCCTGCGGGGAGCGGCCCGTGTCACCACCCGCTGTGACGACCGCGGTGACGACGGCAAGGAAGATCGCGCCGCCGACCTGGATCGAGGTGTTGAGCAGTCCGGAGACCATGCCCTGTTCGTGGTCCTCTACGCCGTTGGTGGCCTGGATGTTGAGGGAAGGGAAGACCAATGCGCAGGCCGCGCCGAGCAGCAGCATCGACGGAAGGATCACCGCTGCGTAGCCCGGCGAGAGGTCGATGCGGAGGAAGAGCGCGTAGGCGATCACCAGGAGCGAGAACCCGGTGGCGATCACCCGCGGTGTGCCGAACCGGTCGACGACCGAGCCGATCTTCGTCGACGACAGGGCCACCAGCGCGCCCGCGGGCAGGAAGGCCAGTGCCGTCTGCAGGGCCGACCAGCCGAGCAGGGACTGCATGTACTGCGTGACGAGGAACTGGAAGCCGACGTAACTGCCGAAGAAGAACGCGGCGCCGAGGTTGGCCCGGATCTGGCTGCCCGAGCGCAGCACGCCCAGCCGGATCAGCGGGTGGGCGCTGCGCCGCTCGATGGTGGCGAACACGGTGAGCAGCGCGGCGGTGGCGAGGAACGACAGCAGGGTTCGGGCCGAGGCCCAGCCCGCCTCGGGAGCCTGGACGACGGTGAAGACGAGCAGCAGCATCGAGAGCGTGCCGGTGACGGCGCCCGGAAGGTCGTATCCCTTGCCGGAGTCCTCTCGGCTGCTGCGGGGGATCAGCCGGAGGCCGGCGATGAGCGCGATCAGGGCGATGGGCGCGGGCAGCAGCATCGTCAGCCGCCAGCTCACCTCGGTGAGCAGCCCGGAGAGCACCAGGCCCATCGAGAATCCGGTGGCGGCGCAGGTGGTGTAGATGGACAGGGCGCGGTTGCGCTGCGGGCCTTCCCTGAAGGTCGTGGTGATGATCGAGAGGCCGGCGGGTGCGGTGAAGGCGGCGCTCAGGCCCTTGATGAACCGGCTGGCGATCAGCAGCGGTCCGGAGTCGACGAGCCCGCCGAGCAGGGAGGCGAGCGCGAAGACGGCGAGGGCGATCAGGAAGACGCGGCGCCGGCCGAGGAGGTCGGCCGCGCGGCCGCCGAGCAGGAGGAGTCCGCCGTAGCCGAGGATGTAGCCGCTGACGATCCACTGCAGGGTCGAGGTGGACAGGCCGAGATCGGTGGCGATGGAAGGCAGGGCGACGCCCACCATCGAGACGTCCAGGGCGTCCAGGAACATCGCGGCGCAGAGCACGAGCAGCGTGCCCCACAGACGGGGGCTCCAGCGCTCCTGCGTATCGGGGACGGCGATCGGTGTGGTCATGTGCAGCACGCTACATGCACATGCATTCAATGCAAGTGCATTTAATTCTCGTGCAACAAAGTGCCGCTTTTCTGCTAACGTGCGGTCATGGGAGCAACGAAGTCCGAGCGGGCGCTCGTGGAGCAATGGCGGGACGTTCTCGCACTTCACGCCCGTACGACCTGCGAACTCGACCGTGAGCTGCACCAGCACGGACTCGGCGCCAGCGACTTCGAGGTGCTCGACGTGCTCGCCGAGATTCCGGCCGATGCCGAGGGCGATGCCTGCTCGTACCGCGTCCAGGAGCTCGCGTCCCGCGTCCATCTCAGCCAGAGCGCGCTGTCCCGCCTGGTCGCACGGCTCGAGAAGGACGGCCTGGTGACCCGGGGCATGTGCAGCGAGGACCGGCGTGGGGTGCGCGTACGGCTCACCGGCGAGGGCCGGGCCCGCCATGCCCAGGTGCAGCCGGTTCAGCGTGCGGTGCTCTCCCGGATGCTGTCGGGCGTGGAGCAGCCCGGGGCCGGGGCGGCCGCAGTGTGACAGCGGAGTTCGCCGGATCGGCGCGAACTCCGCTCGCCGGTGACCGGCTCGGCATCCGGCGGCAGCCGGTTCCGCGGCGTCCGGCACGGAAGCCGGTCAGCGCAGTGACGGCTCGTCGGTGCCGTCCACCAGGACAGCCGGCCGATGTGCCGGCTGAGGCTGGTGCGCGTTCGTGGCCGCGGGCGTGGCGTGCCGGGCTCCGTAACCGATCAGTGCCGCGCCCGCCGCGAGCGCCGCGACCGTCGTGAGGGCCACCGGCAGTGAGAACCAGTCGGCGAGGAAGCCGATCGCGGGCGGGCCCAGCAGCATTCCGCCGTATCCGAGTGTCGATGCCGCGGCCACGCCGGCGGGTCCGGCCAGCGCGCCCGCGCGGGCCACCGCCAGCGGGAAGATGTTCGCGAGGCCGAGGCCGGTCACGGTGAAACCGAGCAGAGCCGCCCATACGCCGGGCGCGAGCGCGCCGAGCAGCATGCCGGCGGCGGCCGTCAGGCCGCCCGCGACCAGCGTGCGGGTCTGACCCAGGCGCTCCAGCAGGGCTGTGCCGGACAGCCGGCCGGCGGTCATGGCCAGGGCGAACAGTGAGTAGCCGGCGGCGGCGACGCCCGGGTGGGCGTGCAGATCCTGCTCCAGATGGAGCGCGCTCCAGTCCGCCATCGCCCCCTCGCCGTACGCGGTGCACAGCGCGATCACGCCGAAGAGCAGAACGAGCCGACGCGTGCGGCCCGACATCCGGCGGGGCGTGATCCGGTCCGCGCCGCCGGCGGGAGTCGGTGCGGGGTGGCGCAGCAGTACCGGCCCGGCCGCGGCCGTGACAGCCAGCCCGACGACGGTCAGGCCGAGCAGATGGGAGGTGGGGGACAGCCCGCCCGCGACCAGCCCTCCCAGCCCCGCACCCAGCATCCCGCCGAGGCTGAACGCCGCGTGGAAGCTGGGCATGACGGGCCGTCGCATCTCGGCCACGAGGTCGACCGCCGCGCTGTTCATGGCGACGTTCATCCCGCCGTAGGCGGCGCCGAAGACCAGCAGTACCAGGCCGAGGGCGGCGGCCGAATGGGTGAGCGGCGGCAGCGCCATGCTCAGCGCGAGCAGCATGCCGGCGGCCACAGTCACCGGATGGCTGCCGTAGCGGCGGCAGAGCCGTCCGGTGAGGGTCATCGTCACCACCGCTCCGGCGGAGACCCCCAGGAGCGCGAGTCCCAGGTCGCCTGCCGACGATCCGGTCTGCTGCTTGATGGCGGGGATGCGGACGACCCAGCCGGCGAAGAGAAAGCCGTCGAGGGCGAAGAAGACGGTCAGCGCGATGCGGAGGCGGGACAGGGGGGTGGGGGCAGGGTCACTGCCGGGTCCCCCCGGTGCGGCCGTCCTGAGTTTGTTTATGAGCGGCACAAAGTCAGGATAGGGGGCGGAGGCCGTTCCGTACAAGGCGGCGGACGAGCGACGGGATCATGGGAGACTCGCCTTCATGAACGGCAACGCGACGACGCGGGCAAAGCTGGAACGGGGCAGGAGCGCACTCGGCCCTGCGCTGGAACTGGTGCACACCGGCCGTGCCCCGACGCGCGCCGTCCTCACGGCCGAACTCGGCGTCACCCGCGCCACCGCCGGCGCCGTGGCCGCCGAACTCGAGGCCCTCGGCCTGATCCGCGTCGACTCCCGGCCCACCGCCGCAGCGGGTTCCCAGGGCCGCCCCTCGCACCGCCTCGAGATCGACGACACCGGCCCCGTCGTCCTCGCCGCCCAGGTGCACGCCGACGGATTCCGCGCCGCCCTGGTCGGACTCGGCGGCCGTACCGTCGCCACCGCGCCCGGCTGTGTCACGGTCCAGGCCGACCCCGCTCAGGTGCTCGGCGAGGTCGTGGCAGCCGGCGCCGACCTGCTGCGCGCCAGTGGCCGGCGCTGCGTCGGCGCCGGACTCGCCGTGCCCTCCGCGGTCGCCGAGCCGGACGGCACCGCGCTCAATCCGCTGCATCTGGCGTGGCCGGCAGGGGCCCCGGTACGGGACATCTTCGCCGAGCAGGTACACGCCGCCGGAATCCAGGGACCCGCGTTCACGGGCAACGATGTCAATCTCGCGGCACTCGCCGAACACCGCCACGGCTCCGGACGGGGGGCACAGCATCTGCTCTGCGTCGCCACCGGCCACCGCGGTGTCGGCGGCGCACTGGTCCTCGACGGCCGTCTGCACACCGGGAGCTCAGGGCTCGCCCTCGAGGTCGGCCATCTCACCGTCACCCCCGACGGCCGTCCCTGTCACTGCGGCAGTCGCGGCTGCCTCGATGTCGAGGCCGACCCGCTCGCCTTCCTCACGGCCGCGGGCCGCGATCCCGGCCCCGAGGTCTCGCTCCTGGAACAGTCCCGGGAACTGCTGCGCGCCGACTACGGCGATCCGGCCGTGCGGGCCGCCGCCGAGGAACTCATCGACCGCCTGGGCCTCGGGCTCGCCGGGCTGGTCAACATCCTCAACCCGGACCGCATCATCCTCGGCGGACTGCACCGCGACCTGCTGGACGCCGCCCCGGACCGGCTGCGCGCCGTGGTCGCCGACCGCAGCCTGTGGGGCCGCAGCGGAGGGGTTCCCATCCTGGCCTGCACCCTCGACCACAACAGCCTGGTGGGTGCGGCCGAACTGGCATGGCAGCCGGTCCTGGACGACCCGCTCGGCTCCCTCAGCTGACAGCGCCGGGTCCGCGGTGGGAGCCTGCCCCGCTCCGCGTACCGGCGGTCCGGGCCCGCCCCCACGGTCCCCGGCCCGCACCGGTGGCCGACACCCGTCCGGAGGCACGAGGGACGGCTCCCTCCGCGGTTGCGGGTAGTCCACGACCATGACCGACAAGCCCTCCGGCCCGGATCGCACCGTGAACCCACGGCTCCTCCGTCTGTACGACTGGATCGAGGCCTCACCCGTGGGCCTGGGCTGGAACCGCGCCCGCGAGATGGAGTTGATGCACCGGGCCATGGGCTTCGCCGCACTCGGCTTTCTGACCCTCGTACCGCTGCTGATCCTCGTCGCCGCGGCCGACCCGGCGAGCGGCCAGGGCTTCGCCCGCTGGATGGGCGCGGCGCTCGGCGTGTCGAAGGAGTCCCAGGACGAGGTGGAGCGGCTGTTCGGTCTGCCGGGGCAGGCGCTGCAGCGCACCACGGCGTTCGGCCTGGCCGCGCTCACCGTGTTCGGACTGACCTTCGGCTCCGCCGTACAGACCGGCTACGAGAAGGTGTGGGACCTGCCCACGGCCCGCTGGCACACCTTGTGGCGCCATGTGGTGTGGCTCGCGCTGCTCATCTTCTCCCTGATCGCGTTCGTCAACACGCCCGAACCGGAGGACTCCGTCCTTCTCACCATGGTCGTGGCACTGGGCGATCTGATCGGCACGTTCCTGTTCTTCTGGGCGTCCCAGCGGCTGCTGCTGTGCGGCCGGGTCCGCTGGCGGGCGCTGATCCCCGGGGCAGTGACCACGGCCCTGTTCATGCTGGGACTGCGGATCTTCTCCCAGATGGTCTTCTCCCCGTTGATCGCCTCGAACGCGGTCACGTACGGGCCGTTCGGGACGGTCCTCGTCATCCAGTCCTGGCTCGTCGGCGTCGGCGTGGTCGTCTACGCCGGCGCCCTGGTGGGACGGCTGATCCACGAGGCGCTCACCCGGCGCCGGCTGGAGCGCGAGTTCATGCTGGAACACGGCAGGCACCACCGGACCTAGCCGCTCTCGGGGCTCGGACGGCGGCAACGGGTGACACCCCCGGCAGCGTCGACGACGGCCGCGTGAAGCGCCCCTAAGCTCTGCCCGAGGCGGGGGTGCGCAGAGCAGGAAAGCGGGTGCCATGCTTGCCGTTGCGGTCGTCGCGGGAGTTCTGTTCGTCTGGTCGCTGCTCGCGCACAGACTCTCGCGATGGAGCATCACCGCGCCCATCGCGATGATGGTGGCCGGTATCGCGCTGACCGCAGGATCGCGTCCCCCGCTCAGATTCGATTTCGACACGGCCGTGTTCGAGCACGCGGTGGAAGTCGTCCTGGCCCTGCTGCTCTTCGTGGACGCCATCGAGGTTCCCGGCGGAATCCTCGGGCGGGAGAAAAATCTGGTCGTGCGCCTGCTCGCCGGTGGTCTGCCGCTCACCCTGTGCGCCGCGTTCCTGGCCGGATTCCTCATCTTCCCCGGTGAGTCGGGGTGGCTGCTCGCGGTCCTGGCGACCGTCGTCGTGCCGCTGGATCTGGCCCCCACCGCGGCCGTCGTCCGCGACCGCAGAATCCCTTCCCGGCTGCGCGAGGTCCTCAACGTCGAAGGGGGCCTCAACGACGGCATCGTCTCGCCGGTCTTCCTCCTGTGCATCGCCGTCGCCGCCGAATCGCACGGTGCCCATGCCGACTACGCGAGCGCGCTGCTGGCAGCGGTCGAGGCAGCCGGCTGGGCCCTCGTCAGCGGCCTGGTCATCGGCTCCGTGGCCGGCCGGCTACTGCGCCTGTCGTGGTCGCGCGGGTGGACCCAGCCGTCGGCGCTGAGGCTGGGCGTGCTCGCCGTCCCGGTGGCGGCGTACAGCCTCTCCGCCGCTCTGGGGGGCAACGGATTCGTCGCCTGCTTCGTGGCCGGTGTGTGCATCGCCCCGGCGCTGCGGCGGCTCCCCGAGAGCGCGGTGGAGATGACCGACGATCTGGTCGCCCTGATGACCCTCGCGCTCTGGTTCCTCTTCGGGCAGATCGTCAACAACGTGTTCTGGGACGGCCTCGAGGTCTCGGTCATCCTCTACGCGCTGCTCGCCGTCACCCTGGTCCGCTTGCTTCCCGTCCTGCTGGTGCTCACGGGGACGGGGCTGAAACCCGCGGACAGGCTCTTCCTGGGCTGGATGGGCCCGAGAGGCGTGACCTCCATCGTGTTCGGGGCACTCGCGGTCATCGATCTGCCCGACGAGAGCGCGGACTTCATCGCCCGCGTCATGGTGATGACCGTCATGGCCAGCATCGTGCTGCACGGGCTGAGCACCGAGCCGATCTGCCGCTTCTACGCCCGGCGCAGCAGCGCCGGGCCGACCGGTGCGCTTCCGGCGGCCGGGAGCCGGGACGACGAACCGTGACCGGTTCGGCATCGGCCGGTGCGCACGGCAGACGTGTCCGCCTGCCGTGCGCACCGGCATTCACCAGCGCCGCCCACGGCCCGGCGTGACCCGCTCCGGGGCCGACCCGTGCGGCACCTCGCGGACCGCGGGCGGCCACATGGCGGCCCGCTACCGCCGGCCGCGATCGTCTTCGCGACCGGCCGGGGCGGGCGTGTCCCCCGGGGCACCGCGTTGCTGCCCCTCGCGCACGATTGCCGCGAGCCGGTCGCGCAGCCGACGCAGCGTCGGTCCCGTCGACCGGGGTGCACAACAGCTCGCCATCAGGTCGGGGGTCCGTCGTCAACTGCCCGACGAGGCCGCCGCGCGGCACGTCACGCTCCCAGGGGAAGCAGCTGCGGGTGCGTTCCGTGCTCCCGGAGTGGTAGGCGAACTGCCGCTGGCCGTACGACGACTTCGGCGCCTGCCGGCGCGAACCTCGGAATCAACGACGAAACATCATCGCCACCGAGGAGCTGAACCATCGTGAACACACTCGCCCATGCGTCCGGACCCGGCCCGTGGGTCCTGTTCTTCCCGCTGATCTGGGCGGCTGTAGTCATCGGCGTCGTCACCGCCTTGCGCCGCACCGGCATCGTCCATGGCCGGCGCGCGCCCTGGCACGGCGTGCGCACCGGCGAGAACTCGCCGATCGCGCTGCTCGGCCGCCGGTTCGCTGCCGGTGAGATCGACGAGGACGAGTACTGGCGGCGGCTGTCCGTCCTGGACGAGCAGTTCGGACGTGCCCCCAAGGACGGTGCGGTATGACGCCGACCCCCCATCGCAGGGCCCGGGTCGCCGCCCCGGGTGATCGACGCCGCGAAGGTCTACGGCAGCGGCCGAGCAGCTCCTGCGTTGACGGGGGCGGTGACCACGCCGGGGCCGTGGGGCCCGCGCGTCCTTCCGTCCGGTCAGCCGGAGACGGTTGTCCGTACGGGTACCTGCGGCCGCGTCCCGGTGAAGGGGCCGGTCGTGGTCGCCCCGTAGACCACCGGGTATCCGGGCAGGGACACCTCCGGCGTGTAGGCGGCCGGCAGCGAGAACCAGACGACCTTGCCCAGGTCGCCCTCCGGCCGGACTCCCCAGCTCTCGCTCACCGCCGCTATCAGCGCGAGACCGCGCCCGGAGGTGGCGAGGCCGTCCATGGCCCCGACGGTCGGCAGCCGCGGATCGCGGTCGTGGACCGAGACGGTGAGCCGGTCGAGCAGCAGCTCGATGTCGACGATGCATGTCTTGTCCGGCTGAGCGTGCCGGTGGACATTGGTGAGCAACTCGGTGACGCCGAGCGCTGCCTGGTCGATCAGAGGATCGAGATGCCAGTAGCGCAGTTGCGCCGAGATGATTCTGCGGACCTGTCCGATCCGCGACGGCAGGGCCTGGAGCTCCACCGTGCAGTGCCTGCTTGGCTGGCTGATCACGGCTGCGACTCCCCGAAGTGAGTTTCCGGAAGAAGACGAAGGACGGATCCAGCAGTCGGCCGTCTGCTGATGTGGCCGGCGGGGCTGGATCGCAGCGTGACCGCCGGTGAACCCTGAGTGACGTGAGACCAGCGTGAACCATCACCCACAGGTCCGCAACTCGCGCTGCGTGCAGGCGCGCTGTCAGCTGCTGCCGCCCGCGCCGCGCACGGCGTCGAGGAAACGCCCAGCCAGGGCCCGTGCGTCGGGCCGGTGGTTGCGCTGGCCCA
Organism: Streptomyces sp. NBC_00390; assembly: GCF_036057275.1. Classification (NCBI taxonomy): domain Bacteria; kingdom Bacillati; phylum Actinomycetota; class Actinomycetes; order Kitasatosporales; family Streptomycetaceae; genus Streptomyces; species Streptomyces sp. NBC_00390. The sequence continues at coordinate 7,378,184 of NZ_CP107945.1, forward strand.
TGGTCAGGCGGTACCGCTTGCCGTTGAGGGTGGCGACCGTGCTGTCGTCGCCCGCGAACCACGGCCTGCCCGCCGTCACCGCGCGGACCGGCGCGCTCTCGATCACCCGGCCGTAGCTGGTCATGAGGGCCAGCCTGCCGTCCTTGATCAGCACTTGCCCGGCCCGGGTGAGCGAGCGCGGCCAGCGCTCGATCCGTACGCCCGTGGCACTGAACTCGGGCTCTGCCGTAGCCATCGTGTCTCCGCCCCCTTCGCAGCGACTTCTGAGGGAAGTCTGCACAACCTGCGCCGTGTGCACCAGTACGTGTGGATGGTGCCACCACGTAACGGGCCGCCGCCGCAAGGCATTCCCAAGGTACCCCTATGGGTCCCCAAAGTGAACGTTTGCCCAGGTGAGGGGCTTACTGTTGCAGAAGGGGGCGGATGGACGGCCGGGGCGGGACAAGGCCTCCCGGGCGCTGCCTGACCGGGTGGCGGCGGGACGACGAGGCGAGGAACAGGGCACATGAGCAGAGTCGAGAAGACGGTTGCGGGCGAGGCGGTGGCCACCGTCGACGTGGACCGCAGCGACGCGGAGTACCGGGCATGGCTGAAAGAGGCCGTGCGTAAGGTCCAGGCGGATGCGAACCGTTCCGCGGACACGCATCTGCTGCGCTTCCCGCTGCCCGACGAGTGGGGCATCGACCTGTACCTCAAGGACGAGTCCACCCACCCCACCGGCAGCCTCAAGCACCGCCTGGCCCGCTCGCTGTTCCTTTACGGGCTGTGCAACGGCTGGATCAGACCCGGCAAGCCGGTCATCGAGGCGTCCAGCGGCTCGACCGCGGTGTCCGAGGCCTACTTTGCCAAGCTGATCGGTGTTCCCTTCATCGCCGTGATGCCGCGCACCACGAGCGCGGAGAAGTGCCGATTGATCGAATTCCACGGCGGACAGTGCCACTTCGTCGACGACTCCCGGAAGATGTACGAGGAATCGGCCGCGCTGGCCGAGCGCACCGGCGGGCACTACATGGACCAGTTCACCTATGCCGAGCGGGCCACCGACTGGCGGGGCAACAACAACATCGCTGAATCGATCTATCAGCAGCTGCGCCTCGAGCGCTATCCGGAACCCGCCTGGATCGTCGCCACCGCGGGCACCGGCGGTACATCGGCGACCATCGCCCGCTACGTGCACTACATGCAGCACGACACCCGCATCTGCGTGCCCGACCCGGAGAACTCCTGTTTCTTCGACGGCTGGACCCAGGGCGATCCGTACGCCACGAGCGACTGCGGATCCCGGATCGAGGGCATCGGCCGGCCCCGGATGGAGCCGAGTTTCGTACCCGGAGCGATCGACCGGATGATGAAGGTGCCCGACGCGGCGAGCATCGCGGCCGTACGCGCCCTGGAGGTCGCCATCGGCCGTAAGGCGGGCGGCTCCACCGGCACCGGTCTGTGGAGCGCGCTGAAGATAGTCGCCGAGATGGTGGCCTCGGGGCAGCGCGGGAGCGTGGTCACCCTGTTCTGCGACCCGGGCGACCGCTATCTCGACAAGTACTACTCCGACGAATGGCTGGCGCGGCAGGACCTGGACATCCGCCCGTACGCGGCCGCCATCGACCGGTTCCTCGAGAGCGGCGACTGGTCCTGCTGACCGGCCCGCGTACGGCGTGAGCCGGAACGCGGTGGGCCAGGGCGGCTCAGGACGCGGCGGACCTGGCCAGCCTGCGGTCCAGATTGCGCACCGCGTCCTTGAAGGCGCGCCCGAATCCCGCCCGGCCCAGCCGCAGTACGGCCCGCAGCGGCGCGGGCCCGTCGGCGGCGAAGGTCCACTGCACCCGTGTGCCCGTCGCGGTCGGGGTCATCCGCCACTCCTCCAACAGCGCCTGCAGACCAGGGGCGTTGGTCTCGTCCACGCGGTACGCGTAGCGGGTGCCGGGCTCCTTGGCCATGATCCGCTCGGCGAACACCGTCCCGCCCCTGAGCCTGACCTCACGGCCCGAGCCCCCGTCGGTGGGCCGGGCCGCGGTCACGGCCGTGAACCACGCCGGCCAGGCGGCGACGTCGTCGGCGAGCGCTGTGTACACGGCGGAGGGGGAGGCTGCCACTTCGGCGGAGAAGACCAGCCGCAGCGGAGCGGTCTCGACGAAGTCGAGCTCTACGGGGCGCAGCCGGCGTGCCATGGGTGCGTACCTCCAGCGGAGCGCAGGGGTGGGGCGGGGGCCGCCACCCTATAGGGCGGCTCGTCGGATGTCCGCACCCCCGGGCGGTCGATCGGACGTCCGCCGCCTCGGCAGTCGGTCAGCCGGCCGGAACCCGGGCGAGCAGTCCGTCGAGCGCGCGGCCGAACACCCGCCGGCCCACCCGCGCCACCAGCGGATCGAGCAGCCGAGGCAGATGCCGGATCCGCAGGTCCTCCGTCCATACGACCACCGAGCCCGAGTCGCTGTCCTTTCCCGAGCCGCCGTCCGGGCCCCCGGGGATCACCTCGACCTCCGCCCAGCCCGTGATCACCCGACCACGCTTGACCAGCCGGCAGACCCCGGCACGGCCTGCCTGCGGCGGCTCCCAGCGCACGACCTCCATGGGGTCGTCGAAACCGCAGCGTCCGATCCCGCTGCGCACCACGAATACAGTGCCGACCCCGGCCGGCGCGGGCGTCGTGACCCGGGCCGAGGTCAGCGGCATCTGTGCGGCATGGGCGGACCAGTCCGTCACCCGCAGCCAGCAGGCCTGGGCCGGCAGGGCGGTGGCCCGGGTGATCCGAAAGACCGTCATGCCCTGCCCGCCTCAGTCGTCCTGGGCGTCGGCGGTCCCGGTCTGCGCCTCGGTACCGCCCGCCACGACCAGTCCCGGCAGGTGTTCCGCCATCTCCGTGCGGGCCGCGGCCGAAAGGCCCACGTCCGTCACCAGGGTGTCCACATCCGTGAGCTGCGCGAACGAACTGAGGCCCACCGTCCCCCACTTGGTGTGGTCGGCGACCACCACCACCCGGCGCGCGGCCTGGACGAACCGCCGGTTCGTCTCCGCCTCCGCCAGATTCGGGGTGGACAGACCCGCCTCCACCGAGATGCCGTGCACACCGATGAACAGCATGTCGAAGTGGAGTGAGCGGATGGCCTGGTCGGCCACCGGGCCCACCAGCGAGTCCGACGGTGTACGCACCCCGCCGGTCAGCACGACGGTCGCCGCACCGGGGCGCGGGCCGCCCGGCCCGCCGGCCCGCTGCGCCGAGTGGAAGACGTCGGCGACCCGTACGGAGTTGGTGACCACCGTCAGGTCGGGCACCTCCAGCAGATGGTGCGCCAGCGCGAAGGTCGTGGTGCCGCCGGACAGCGCGATCGCGCTGCCGGGTACCGCCAGCCGCGCCGCGGCCCGCGCGATGTCCTCCTTGGCACTGAGCTCCAGCGCCGACTTGGCCTCGAAGCCGGGCTCGTGCGTGCTCGCCTCGACTACCGGCACCGCGCCACCGTGGACCTTCTCGAGGACCCCCTGCCGGGCCAGGGCGTCCAGATCCCGTCGCACCGTCATGTCGGAGACGTTGAGCCTGCGGGTGAGTTCATTGACCCGTACCCCGCCGCGCCTGCGCACCTCGTCCAGGATCAGGGCGCGCCGCTGCTCCGCGAGCAGGTTCTGGTTGTCGCTCACCGCCGGGGCCGGTCCTTCCGTGTCGTCGCCGTACCGTCCTCGCCGTACCTCGCCTCGCAGGGCTGTACGTGGCTGTACGTCGCCTGTGGCCAAGGCTTCCCATCCTTGCACGCGCTTCCGCGGTACGGGCTCGGGGGAGATTCCGTGAGAGCCGTGCGGCGAACCGGCACGATCCGGGATTCTGGCCACGAACCGCCGAGCGGCTGCGCACCGATCGATCCTCCCATCGAGAGAGCGAGTCACAGAAGTGACCCCTGGCACCGAGGCGTCCTACGACACCGAGGCACCGCACAGCGGGGGACCGGCGCTCGAACTGCTGGTCCACGGCGTCGGCGGAGCCACCCCCCAGGACATGCTGCGCGACCCCCGCACGGTGCGGATCACCGGCGACGAGAAGGCCGCGGTCCACCGGCGCACCGACGACGCCGAGGCGGAGCGCCACCCGCAGGACTACCGGGAGCGCCCCATCCGGGAGGCGTACTGCTGGTCCAACCTCACCTCCGGCAACGGAGCTCGGGCCCTGTGGCTGCTGCTGCTTCCGTTCATGGTGGTCAACCTCGCGCACTGGATGCGCCCGAGGGCCACGGGGCTCCGCAGGACCACCCGGCTGTACGGGGTGCTGGTGCGGCTCGTGGCGCTGAGTCTCACCGTGCTGCTGACCGCCGCCGCCTGCGAGGTCGCGCTCGATCTGCTGGCCTGGCAGTGCGCCGGCTCGCCCGACTGCAGCGCCGAGCGGTCCTGGCTCGGCTTCATGTCCAGTGCCCAGGGCGGCTGGTGGTCCCAGCCGGGGCGGCGCCTCGCCCTCGCCTCGGCCGTGCCGGCAGCGCTGGTCGCCCTGCTGTGGTACCTCTCCAACCGCACGTGGAGCGCGTACGAGTCGCAGCGCCCGCCGACCGGCGACGAGTGGCGGGCGTGCGGCGACGTCGAGGACGACTACGGCCAGGGCGAGGAGGAGGCCGAGCGCGCCGGGACCGGTGCGGATGCCGCGTCCGCCGCCGAGCCCGTCGTACGGCCGGCCCTCGGGCGGCCCGGGTTCTGGTACGGCCGCCGTCTGGTCGCCCGGCTGCGCGCCGCGCACACCGCCGCCGGAGTGCTGACCGTCGCCGCCGCGGTCGCCGGAGCGGCTGCCCGTCACGACCGCGGCGCCGACAACGGCGTACTGGAGCTCAGCGGCATGCTCCTCGAGGGCGCCCTCGCCGGGGCCGGGCTCGCCGTACTGTGGGTGGTACTGCGCAGGGGGCGCAGCGAGAAGCGGCTCGACGCCCGGCTCGACAAGGCGACGGTGCGCCACCTGCCGGGCGCCGCCGTCACCCTGCTCGCCCTGTCCTTGGTGTACGCGTCCTGGTCACGCCCCGGCTGGGCCTCCGCCGGCCCCCTTCCCGGCGATGTCACCTTCCGTGTCATCGTCCTCGCCCAGGGCGCACTGGTCGTCGCCCTCGCCGTCGCCGCACGGGCACTGCACCGCCGCGCGCGCCATCCCCGCACCGTCCTGCACGGCTTCGGCGGCCCGGCCGTCGCCATGCTCGCCTGCGCCCTCGGCGGGGTGATGACCGGCGGGGTCGCCCAGCGTGTCGCGGACTGGCTGGACCGCTCGGGCACTCCGGGGATGGACGACCAGGGGGCCATCCCCGGACCCCCGGTGCTGCTCAGCTGGCAGGCATCCGTCATCCCGGTCCTGCTCGTCGTGCTGCTGGTGCCGGCCGTGGTCCTCGTGGTCCGCACCTGGCTCGCCGCCCGCGCTCTGCGGCCGGCCGTCGAGTCGGACTACGGCGAGGACCGGCCCGACACCGTCCGCACCCGCAGGATCGCGGGGACCCGGGCACGCGCCGCGCTCACCGACGCCGCACCCGGTCTGGTCGGCATCGTCTCCGGGGCCACGCTGCTGCTCGGGGCGGGCGCGGTCGGCGGGGCGTGGGTCAGCGGTGAGGTGCCGGGCCTCGCCTTCGGGACCGGCGGCACTCTCGCCGAGTCCGCCGCCGGGACCGCACAGGCGCTGGGCTCCTGGCTGATCGGCTTCGGCTTCATACTGTTCGTGACCATGGGCCGGCGCGCCTATCGCGACGCCTCCGCCCGGCGCACCATCGGCATTCTGTGGGACGTGGGCACGTTCTGGCCGCGGGCCGCCCATCCCTTCGCCCCGCCCTGCTACGCGGAACGCGCCGTACCCGATCTCACCTGGCGCATGTGCACCTGGACGGCCCGCACCGGCGGACGGCTCGTCATCTCGGGCCACTCGCAGGGCAGCGTGCTGGCCGCCGCGGCCGTGTGGCAGCTACCCGCGGCCACCCGCCGCCGGGTGGCGTTACTGACCTACGGCTCGCCGCTGGAGCGACTGTACGGCCGCTGGTTCCCGGCGTACTTCGGGACGGATGCCCTGCGGGAGCTGCGCAGCCAGATGGACTGCTGGCGCAATCTGTACCGGCACACCGACCCGATCGGCGGACCCGTGCTGATTCCCGCCGAGGGCCGCCATCGCGAGGTGGACCGGGAGGAGCTCAAGGACCCTGTCGTGTACGGGCGTTCGGACCGGTACCCGCTGCCCGAGCCGATCCTCGGACACTCCGACTACCAGGCCGATCCGGCGTTCGCGGCCGAGCGCGGCGAGCTGCTGGAGCGTCTCGGACCGACCGTGCCCCGGCAGGCCCGCTGAGGCCCTTCGCCGTCACGGCAGCTCGGGCAGGTCTTCCGGGTAGAGCAGGGTCAGGTCGTCGGTGCTGGTCTCCGCCAGCTCGGCGACCCGGCCCGCATGCCGCTCCACCATCGACTCGAACGTCTGGCGCGCGGTACGGCCGTTGCCGAACGCGGGCCCCTTGGGCAACTCGGTGAAGTACTTCAGCAGCGCCTCGTCCGTCCCCGGGGCGAGGCGGTACTCGTGCTCCTCGGCCTGCTGTTCCACGATCCGCAGCAGCTCGTCCGGCACATAGTCCTGGAAGGTGATGGTCCGTGAGAAACGGGAGGCGACACCGGGGTTGACCGACAGGAAGCGCTTCATCTCCGCCGTGTAACCGGCAACGATCACCACGACCGCGTCACGGTGGTCCTCCATCAGCTTCACCAGTGTGTCGATTGCCTCCTTGCCGAAGTCCCGGCCGGAGTCCTCGGGCGACAGGGCGTACGCCTCGTCGATGAACAGCACACCACCGCGCGCCCGCTCGAAGGCCTCCTGGGTGCGGATGGCGGTGGACCCGATGTGCTCGCCGACCAGATCCACCCGGGACACCTCGACGAGATGGCCGCGCTCCAGCACCTGGAGCGAGGCCAGGATCTCGCCGTAGAGCCGGGCCACGGTGGTCTTGCCGGTGCCGGGGGAGCCGGTGAAGACCAGATGGCGGCGGACGGAGGCGGCCTTGAGCCCGGCCTCCTGGCGGCGTCTGCCCACCTCGATCATGTTGGTGAGGCTGCGGACCTCGCGTTTGACGCTCTCCAGGCCCACCAGAGCGTCCAGTTCACCGAGTACCACGCCCGAGTCGCGTGAGCCACCGGCCGGCGCCGCGGCCTCGGGTGGCGACTGGGCCACCCGCCCGCCCGGGACGGGGGAGAGGAGACCGGGGGACTGCGTGGCGGTGAGCACGGAGGTGGCGGCGGGCTCGGCCTTGGTCCGGACACCGCTCTCGTCGCTGGTGCAGTCCTCGACGACCGGGCCGTCGTTCTCGCCGAACTCGTAGCCGCCGCGGGCGCACCGCTCGGTGCGGCACCCGCTCAGCGTGGTACGGCAGCCGTCCATCACATGGAAGCCGTAACCGCCGCTGCCGGTGACCCGGCAGCCGCGGAAGGTGCCGCGGCCCTCGGCGGAGACATAGAAACCGGCTTCGGCGGGAGCGGTGACGGTGCAGCGATCGATCAGCGGATCGGCGCCCTTGGTGACGATCACTCCGGTCTGCGCCGCGTCGATGGTGCAGCCGCTCAGGGTGCCGCCGCTGCCGTGGTCACGGAACCAGGCACCGGTGGAGACCTCTCGGATACGGCAGTCGTCGAGTTGCGCGGTGGCGCCGTCGCTCACCGACACCGCCGTGTTGCGCACCTGCGAGATGTCGCTGTCGACGACGTCGGCGCGCGAACCGCGGTCCAGCACGAACAGCGCGTCGGGGACGTCGTGCAGCCGGCAGGAGTCGAGGACGGCACTCGCGCCGTCGCTGACCCAGACGGCCGGATAGTCGCCCGTGCTGTCGTGGATCTCGCACCGGTTGGCGTCCACGCGGGTGCCGGGGTCCCACACGGACAGACCGTTGCGCCCGAAGTGGCGCACGGTGGAGCGGGTCAGCGTGAGGACCGAGCGCGAGCGCAGATCGATCCCGTTCTCCGGTACGTCGTGGATGGCGCAGTCGGAGAGGGTCAGCACGGCGTCGGTGTCGAGCGTGATCCCGTCGCCCGAAGTGCGGTGCACGGACGAGTCGGTGAGATGGGCCGTGGCGCGCGAGGCGATCTGCACACCGGTGCCCTTGATCTCGTACACCTCGCAGCCGATCGCCTCCAGACCGGTGCCTTCGCCCGAGACGGTCAGGCCACCGCCCGACGCATGGTGCACCCGGCAGCGCTCCAGCCGCGGGTGCGCGCCGCCGCGCACCGAGATTCCCGACTGCCCGGCCGAGACCACCTCGCAGTCCTCGAACACCCCGCCCGCGCCGTCCAGTACGCCGATGCCGACGCCCGCGGGATTGTCGACCGTGCAACGGCGCACCGTCGGGCGGGCGGCGCCGCGTACTTCTATGCCGGCTGCCGAGCGTGTGACGATCCGCAGATCGGCCAGCTCGGGTGTGCCGTCCTCGACGAGGAGCGCGGGCGCGGCCGAGTCCTGGCCCTCCACATGCAGATCCTGGACGGTCGCGGAGGCACGCACGGTGAGCGGTACGCCGTCCGCCGGCGCGATCCGCACCGAGCCCGCCGCACCCTCGGCGCCGCGCAGCGTCACCGCCCGCTGGACGACGAGGTTCTCGCGGTACGTCCCCGGTGCCACGGTGAGGATGTCGCCGTCGGCGGCGGCCTCCAGGGCGGCGGCGAGGGAGGCGTACTCGCCCGTGCGGCGCCGCCACCGCGATGTGCCGGTGTGCGTCACCTGGACCGTGCCCTGTGCCATCGTGCTGCTCTGCCCCCACCTCGTGATTCGTGCACCGCCGCGTCGCTGAGGGGACGCCTCCCCGGACCCCCGTGGGGGTCGCACCACCGTAGCGCGCGCAGGGCGCCGGAGTTGACGGGACGGAGCAGGTCAGCTGCCTGCGCCGGTGCGCCCCCAGTCGGGACCGACCGCGGCCCAGGCCCGGTCCAGGTCGGCGAGTCTGTGTCGTACCAGCCCCCATACGGCGAGCCGTCTCGCGCATTCCACGAGGCCGCCGGCGATCAGCGCGGCGCCGCTGCCGGCGAGGGCCGCATGCACCCGGACGGACGCCGGGTCCATCGGACGGTGGACCAGGAGGCCGGACGCGTCGGTCCATATCGTGAAGGTGTCGCCCGGGCGGGCCGTGCGCTGCCGGGTGGTGACCGTGCCGGTGTGCGAACTGCCGTCGGGGGCCGTCCACTTCGCCACGACCAGACTGCGGACGTCCTCGGAACGGCCCGTCTCGGGATCGAAGCCGGGGGTTTTGGGGTGGGGCGCCGGCCGTACCACCGTGGCCTTGGTCGCCGTCCGCCCCAGGCGCTGGACGCGTGCCGATTCGCGCAGGGACTCCTCACTGAGCGAACCCGCTGTCCACCCGGCCACGGGTACAGCGGTGACAAGAAGCAGGGCGGCGGCGAACGCCACCCATGCCTCGAGGAGATCGGTGGCACGGCACAGCGGATTGTGCCGCCAGCGCCAGAGGCCAACAACTGCTCGCACGGTCTGCTGCCCCCCTTCCGTGTCCGTTCCGTAATATCCCGGAGAGGCTCTGCATGTGGGCGGGTTGAGAGAAGAGAGAGCTACGTCACCCTTGCGGTGCGGCCGCGTCACCGGTCGCACGCGGCCGTCTCGTGCGGGGTTCCCCGCCGAGGGGCGCACGGACGGTGCTTCGCAGGCCGGCGGGTGCGTCAGGGCGTGGCCGGCGCATCGTCGAGAACGGTGACCGCATCGCCCTGGCGGATCGGTCCCGGCACTTCCGGCACGAGGTACTGGCCGAAGGCGAGCCGGTCGCCGATGCGGCGATGACGGGCCAGCGTGCGCAGCGGTTCCTTGCCGCGCTCGGCGGTGCGCTGGTCGGTCGTGGTGATGACGCAGCGGCCGCAGGGCTTGGTCACCCGGAAGGTGACCCCGCCGATGGCGATGCGCCGCCAGCCGTCCTCGGCCCACGGTGCCGTGCCCGCCACCACGACGTTCGGCCGGAACCGGGTCATGGGCAGCGGACCCTCGTCGGCGTGATCGCCCTGTGCGATGAGGGAATTGAGGGCGTCGAGCGAGGTGAGGGTGGTGAGCAGCAGCGGTGAGGAGTCGCCGAAATGGACCGTCTCCCCGGCGCGGGCGTACGCGGGATCGAGCGGACGCCGGTGGGCGGGGTCGTCGAGATGGACCAGCCGGACCTGCGCACCGAGGTACGTGCTGAACCAGTCGTCGGCAGGCCCCTCGGCGGGCACCGCCTCGACCTTGTCCCCGAAGACGTCCGTGACCACCGTGTCCCGCGGCTCGGGCACGGCGACGGTCAGCGGCACCTGCCCCGGTGCGGTCAGCCGGATGGCGCCGCCGGGCAGCGGCTCGGCCCGCGCCGGGGCCATGCGCGGATACCGGCGCTGGGTGAGGACCGTGCCCGATGCGTCGACCAGTGCCCAACGGCGGTCTCCTGCAAGCCCCCACGGCTCCACGACCGCCTCACCGGGCGCGCACCCCGCCAATGACTTGACCGGGTGGACATGAAGTGAATGCACGACAGGCTCGGACATGGCCCCATGGTGACACCCGGCACCGTCAGGCGGTCGGCAGATCTGTCCGACCAGTCAGTCGGGCCGGTCAAAAAAAGCCGGCCCGGCCCGTCAGTACCCCCGGCTCTGGTACGGGCGGTTGTACGGGTCCTCGTAGGGTGCGGGCGCCGGGGCGGGACGTGCCGCGGCGGGACGCATGGCTTCGTAGCCGGTGGGCACCGGACGCGACGGCTGCGACTGGTACTGCGTGGGCGCGTAGCCCCGCGGTGCGACCGCCTGCTGCGGGATGTACGGAGCGGGCGCCTGCTGCAGCGGGACGGGCTGCTGCATGGGCTGATACATCGGCTGGGGATAGCCGTAGGCGGGAGAGGGGCCCGCCGGAAGGGCGGGGAGCGCCGCAGGGAGCGCCGGCAGGTAGCTGTTGCCGGTGTCGTATGCGGCAGGCACTCGGATCGGGGCGATCTGAGGCGTGCCCCGCTCCGCGACCAGGGAGTCGTAGATCGGGGTGTCGGGGAACGACGGCGCGGAGTAGTAACCGCCGCCATAGGTGGAGCGGGGGGAGGTCATGGCACATAAGTTAAGCCCACGATGTGCTGGTTGGGGAGCCCGATAAGAGGGTTGTTTCTGCAGCTGTGAGTGACGGTGGATCCCTAATGTGAGCGAATCTGGCAAAAACGGTCGTCCCGCAGCGCATGAATCCTGTAAAGGGCGAGCTGAGAGCGGGTTACCGATGGGTCGGTGGGTCGCCGAGCGGGTCTGGGCAATAGGTTGAAGCCCAAAATGAACTTCCAGGTGACCGAGACTCGAGATGGGGGCGAGCATGCCCATGCTTAAAGGGGCCAATACTTCGGTGCCCGCGCAGCGCGTTCGCGTCGAATTGGGATGGGGAGCGGGGCAAGGGGTGCCGGACGTCGACGCGTCGGCGCTCCTCCTTGCCTCCGGCAAGGTCCGATCGGACGCCGACTTCGTCTTCTACAACCAGCCCGACCATGCCTCCGGCGCCGTGCACTACGAGGGGAAGCAGACCACGGCGGACTCGGTGACCGACGCGGTGACGGTCGACCTCGAACGGGTGGAGAGCGCGATCGAGACGATCGTGCTGGCGGCGTCGGCCGACGGCGGCACCTTCGGCCAGGTCCCGGGGCTGCACATCAGGGTGCTCGACGCGGCGTCCGGGGCCGAGATCGCGCGGTACGACAGCGCCGACGCCACGGTCGAGACGGCTTTCGTCCTCGGAGAGCTCTACCGGCGCCAGGGCGCCTGGAAGTTCCGCGCCGTGGGCCAGGGCTACGGGAGCGGACTCGCGGGACTGGCGACGGACTTCGGCATCACGGTCGACGAACCGCAGCAGCCGACGCCACCGCCTCCCGCACCGCCCGTCGCCGCCCCTGTACCGCCCGCCCCGATGGCACCCCCGCCGCCGCCCCCGCCCGGAGCGGCCGCCACCGCTCCGCCCGCGCCCGTACGTCTCACCAAGGTCACCCTGACGAAGGACGCCCCGTCCGTCTCCCTCACCAAGCAGGGCGGCACCTCCGGGGCGATGCGCGTCAACCTCAGCTGGCAGGTACGCAAGCAGTTCCAGGGCTGGGGGGCCAAGCTCGGCCGGGCCGTCGCCATGCACGGCGATCTCGACCTCGACCTGTGTGCCCTGTACGAACTGACCGACGGCCGCAAGGGCGTCGTCCAGGCCCTCGGCAACGCCTTCGGCGCGCTCCACCAGCCCCCGTACATCCATCTCGACGGCGACGACCGCACCGGCGGCACGCCCGGCGAGAACCTCACGATCAACCTCGATCACAAGAACGAGATCCGCCGCGTCGTCATCTTCGTGACCATCTACGCGGGGGCCCGCAGCTTCGCCGATCTGGACGCGACGGTGACACTGCAGCCCCAGAACGGCGCGGCCATCGACTTCTCGCTCGGCGAGTGCACCGTGCCGTCGACCGTCTGCTCGCTCGCGCTGATCACCAACACCGGCTCCGACCTCGTCGTGCAGCGCGAGGCCCGCTTCCTCGTTCCCGAGCGGGGCGTGAGCCCGCAGCGCACCATCGACTACACGTACGGGTGGGGCATGAACTGGACACCGGGCAGGAAGTGACCCTCAGCGGTCGGGCGCGGCCTCGGGGCGTGCGTAGGTACGTCCCTTCCAGGCCGCGCCCCGGCCACGGTGGTGCTGTACCGCCGAGTCCACTGTCATCAGCAGGTACAGCACGGCGGTGAACGGCAGTGTGGGAGCGAGCAGAAGCGGCTGGCGGTAGTGGCCCAGCATCGGCAGATACGTTGCCGTCATCACTGCCCAGGCCAGGCCCCCGGCCCAGGCGGCCGGGCCGTCGCCGGTCGCCAGACCGGTGAACAGCGCCACGGGCGGAACGAGATAGACCAGCACCAGACCGGCCACTGTCCCGGCGAGCAGCAGCACGCTGTGGCGCAGCTGGGCGTACGCACTGCGGGAGACCATCCGCCACAGATCCGCCAGCCGCGGATACGGGCGCATGCTGTACACCCCGTCCGCGAGGCCCAGCCAGATCCGTCCGTCCGATTCCCGCACGGCGCGTGCGAGAGAGACATCGTCGATCACGGCCTGGTGGATCGAGCGCGGAACGTCCGCCCGCCGCGCACTCTCGGCGCGCAGCAGCACACAGCCCCCCGCCGCCGCGGCCGTCCGCGACCCGGCCCTGTTGACCCGGCGGAACGGATACAGCTGGGAGAAGAAGTAGACGAACGCGGGCACCACCAGCCGCTCCCACCCGCTGGCGACCCTCAGCCGCGCCATCTGGGAGACGAGATCCAGGCCGTTCGCGTCGGCGGCGGCCACCAACTCGCGCAGACTGTCCGGGTTGTGGGCGATATCGGCGTCCGTCAGCAGCAGATACTCCGGATCGCCGGCGCCGGCCAGCGCCATGCCGTGCCGCAGCGCCCACAGCTTTCCCGTCCAGCCGGGCGGGGGATCCCCGGGAACCGCCACCCGCAACGGCAGTCCGCCGTACCGGCCGGCCAGCGCACGGGCCACATCCCCGGTGCCGTCACTGCTCCCGTCGTCGACGAGCACGATCTCCGCCCGTCCGGGATAGTCCTGCGCCAGCAGGGACGGCAGGGTCAGCGGCAGCACCTCGGCCTCGTCCCTGGCCGGCACGACGACGGCGACATCCGGCCAGCGCACGGGGGCCGCGCGGGGCGGCAGCCGCTGGTCCGTACGCCAGAAGAAGCCCTGCCCGAGCAGCAGCCATCCCCATGCGGCAAGCGACGCCACGGCGGTCCAAGCAACAGCGCTCATCCGCCGCAGTCTGCCCCACGGCGGTCGTGCCGCAAGGGCGGTCGACTATGGTGACCGGGTGAAGATCGCGCTCATGGACTCCGGAATCGGCCTGCTCCCGGCTGCCGCCGCGGTGCGTCGGCTGCGGCCCGACGCCGATCTTGTCCTCTCCTCCGACCCCGACGGCATGCCCTGGGGCCCCCGAACACCCGCAGGCATCACCGAGCGTGCGCTCGCAGTGGCCCGGGCAGCGGTGGCCCACGGCCCCGACGCGCTGATCGTCGCCTGCAACACCGCGTCGGTGCACGCCCTGGCCGCCCTGCGCGCGGAGCTGGAGCCCCGGATACCCGTCATCGGCACCGTCCCCGCGATCAAGCCGGCCGCGGCCGGTGGCGGTCCCGTCGCCATCTGGGCCACCCCGGCCACCACGGGCAGCCCCTACCAGCGCGGCCTGATCCGCGACTTCGCCGGTTCCGTCGAGGTCACCGAGGTCCCCTGCCCCGGGCTCGCCGACGCCGTCCAGCAGGCCGACGAGAGTGCCGTCGACAAGGCGGTCGCCGCCGCGGCCGCGCTCACTCCCGCCGGTGTACGGGCCGTCGTCCTGGGCTGCACCCACTACGAGCTGGTCGCCGAGCGCATCCGGGCCGCCGTGCAGGATCCCGCGGAACCGCCCGTCGTGCTGCACGGATCGGCCGGTGCGGTCGCCGCCCAGGCCCTGCGGCGCGTCGGCATCGCCGCCGCCCCTGAAGCGGAACCGAGCGATGGGCTCACCGTGCTGCTCAGCGGACGGGAAGCCGTACTGCCGGAATCCGCTCTTCGCTATGCCGAAGGCCGCTTGCTGCAGGCGATCGACTCGGTCCGCCGACCCGTCTGACGGGCAGAAGCGGAATCCCCGTCCCGGGTGGCGGGACCGCTGCTCGACCAGCGGATGCTGGGTACTCTCCTAAACATGAGGCACCACTCCGATCGCCAGGGGCACGGCCTTGAATCCGTCCCCGAGGTCTGGACCGGCCGCGCGACCAACCGTCTGCAGTGGCTGCTCGCCATGGCAGGTGCGGCCTGCCTGGCACTCGGCGTCGAACTCGCCGTCGACTCCAGCTGGGCCACGGGCATCGTGCCGCTGCTGATGGCCGTGATCGGCTGCGTGGCGGCAGGACTGCTGATGCTCTACGGGACCATCGCCTTCGTCCATGTCGCCGTCAAGGTCGACAGGAACGCCCTCGAGGTGCGCTGCGGCCACATGGGGCTGCCGCGCCGCCGTATCCCGCTGGCCCAGGTGGTGGGCGTCGAGGTGGTGCCCCAGGTGACGCCGCGGGAGTGGGGAGGATGGGGACACCGCTGGCGTCCTGAGCGGGGCACTGCTGTGATCGTGCGACGTGGGGAGGGCATCCTCGTCACGCTGGCGGACGGCAGGACGTTCACGGTGACCGTCGACGACGCGGAGACGGCGGTCCGGGTCATCCGGTACCGCCTGAACCGGGCGGACACGGGGACCGGGACCGGCACCGGCACCCCGATAGGGGCGTAACGCGTCCCGCGCCGTGCCCGATCAGGGATCAGCGGCCGGTCGGCGACGACGGGCGACCGCGGACGGCCGACCACCGGCCGCCTGGGTCTCGCGTCGTGGAGTGTTCCGCCGCCCCGACAGCAGGCTCCGGCGCCCGCGTGCCGCGGAGTGGCTCCCTCGGTGAAGGCTCTCTCACGGGCGGCTGTCCGCCTGTGTCCTGTCCGGCCGCGCGGTGCTCGCCGCCACCCGTTCGGAGCAGCCGTCGCCCGCCACGCGCGCCGTCGCCAGTCCTGCCAGCAGGCCCGCCCCCGCCGTCACGGGCGTGAAGCTCAGTGCGTTGCCGACCGTCGCGAGGAACGCGAGCGCCGTGAGTGCCGCGCCCGCGCCGAGGACCACCGCCGTGGGGCGGGGCGAGCGCCACAGGCCGTGCAGGATCCAGCCGAAGGCTCCCGCCAGCAGTGCCACTCCCACCACGCCCTGCTCTGCCGCCTGCTGCAGCGGCGCCGAGTGCGGCTTGCCGTCAGAACCGAGTGACTGCTGTGCCGTGGCGCTCAGTTTGCCGAAGCGCTCCGGCCCGACCCCTCGGACAGGGTTCTCTTCGGCCAGCTCCACCGCGTCGTGCCACAGCGCCACCCGGTTGGGCGTGAGCGCACCTTCGAGTGAAACCGTGAGCCCGCCCGGCAGCGCATCCGCGGCCATGCCCCAGGCCGTGCCGGCCACCAGGCCGCTCGCGAGCGCCAGTCCCACCAGTGCGGGGGCACGCCGGCGGATCCGGGTCGCGGCAAGCGAGCACAGCACAACAGCGAGGCCGGCCACCGCACCGGACAGCGACCCGATCGCCACGGCCACACAGGCCACGGCGAGCGCCAGCAGTCGCAGGGCGAGCCGCAGCCAGACGGGACGTGCGGCCGACGCGGCGCAGCAGGCCGCGCCCGTGGCCAGCACCAGCAGCGCGGCGGTCGCACCCGTGTGTCCGGGCTGGGAGGCGCCGCCCGCGGTGGCCCCGGGGATGCCCTGGCCGGAGGCGATCGCCAGACCGAGCCCGCCGAGTGCCGCGGCAGCGGCGGCGGCGACCGGTAGAACGCTGGCGCAGATACGGCCGAACGCATACCCCGCAGCGACGGCGAACACGGCGAGCAGCACACCTTCGGGCCGGGACTCCCGCCCCGCGGCGCTGACCAGCGACCACACGGCGCATGCGCCGAGTACGACAGCACCGGCGACGTCGGGCACCCTGCCGCGCTCCCGTGCCACGGACCGTGCGTCCGGTGCATCTCCCATTCATCGCCCCCGTATCCCCGCCGACCCCAGAGTATGACGGGCCCCATGCGCATCAGGACGGGCCGGGGGCCGGCGCACACGGTAACTGCAGTCGTGGCGGTTTGGCACCGCTATGCGCAGGAACGTTGCTGCAAAGTCCACCCACCGCACTGCCCGGCACCCACCGCACTGCCCGGCCCACAGCGCACCGCCGTAGACTCCGCCAGGTGAGTGCCACCATCACCCCCGTCGACACCACCCGCCCGGCCCCCTCGGCCGGACGACCGCTGCTGCAGTGGCTCGTACGGCCCGGCGCTGCCGCGCTCTCCGGTGTCCTGCTCTTCCTGAGCTTTCCGCCACGGCCCCTGTGGTGGCTGGTGCTCCCCGGGTTCGCCCTGCTCGGCCGGACCCTGCGCGGGCGGGGCCCGAGGGCAGCGCTGGGTCTCGGGTATCTCGCCGGTCTCGGATTTCTGCTGCCCCTGCTGATCTGGACCGGCGTGGAGGTCGGCCCGGTGCCGTGGCTGGCACTGGCCGCGCTGGAGGCGCTGTTCGTCGCCGTCACCTGCGTGGGGATCGCCGCGGTCTCCCGGCTGCCGGTGTGGCCCCTCTGGGGAGCGGCCGTCTGGATCGCCGGCGAGGCGGTCCGCGCACACGTGCCGTTCGGCGGCTTCCCCTGGGGCAAGATCGCCTTCGGGCAGGCGGACGGGTTCTTCCTGCCGCTCGCGGCCGTCGGCGGAACACCCCTGCTCAGTTTCGCCGTCGCGCTGTGCGGTTTCGGTCTGTACGAGACCCTCCGCCAGGTGCTCGTACGGCGCCGCACCGGCGAACTCCCGCGCGGCACGGCGGTCGTGGCCCTGCTCTGTCTCCTCGTCCCTGTCGTCGCGGGTCTCGCCGCCCGTCCCCTCGTGGACGACTCCGCCGAGGACGGCACCGCGACCGTTGCCGCGATCCAGGGGAACGTGCCGCGCCTCGGATTCGACTTCAACGCCCAGCGCCGTGCGGTGCTCGACAACCACGCCGAACGCACGGAGCAGCTCGCCGACGACGTGGCGGCGGGCAAGGTGCCCCAGCCGGACTTCGTCCTGTGGCCGGAGAACTCCTCCGACCTCGACCCGTACCGCAACGGCGACGCACGCAGGGTCATCGACGCGGCGGTGAAGGCGATCGGCGTGCCGACCGTCGTCGGAGCGGTGGTCACCCCCGAGACCGGCAAGCTCCGCAACACCCTCATCGAGTGGGACCCGGCGCGCGGTCCGGTGGACACGTACGACAAGCGCCATGTCCAGCCCTTCGGCGAGTACATCCCGCTGCGGCCTCTCGTGCGGATCTTCAACGCCGACGTCGACCGCGTCCGCCGCGACTTCGGACCCGGTCACAAGGTCGGGGTCTTCGACCTCGCGGGCACCAAGGTCGGCCTGGTCACCTGCTACGAGGCCGCCTTCGACGACGCGGCCCGCGACACCGTCACCAACGGCGCCCAGCTCATCTCCGTACCGAGCAACAACGCCACCTTCGGGCGCAGCGAGATGACCTACCAGCAACTGGCGATGTCCCGGGTCCGGGCCGTGGAGCACAGCCGGTCGGTCGTGGTTCCCGTCACCAGCGGCGTGAGCGCGGTCATCATGCCGGACGGGCGCATCGTCCAGCAGACCAAGATGTTCACGCCGGACGCGCTGGTCGCCGAGGTGCCGCTCCGCTCCTCGCTGACCCCTGCCACGCGCCTCGGCGTCTGGCCGGAGGTGGCGCTGCTGCTGCTGGCGGCCGGGGCGCTCGGCAAGGTCACCGTCTCGGCCGTGCGCGGGTGGCGGCAGCGGAAGGCCGGCCGGGGCGCCGCTGACGCCGGTTAGATCCGGGCCCGAGTGCGGGGCAGGGGCCCGTTAGGGTCGACGCCATGGGCACCCCTGACTTCATCCGAGAGATCCGGGCCACCGCCGGACACCAGCTGCTGCTCCTGCCGGGCGTCAGTGCCGTGGTCCTCGACGACGAGGGACAGGTACTGCTCGGCAGGCGCGCCGACACCGGCACATGGTCGATCATCGGCGGGATCCCGGAACCGGGCGAGGAACCGGCTGCCACGGCGGAACGCGAGGTGTACGAGGAGACGGCGGTGCGCTGCGTCGCGGAACGCGTCGTGCTGGTGCAGGCGCTGCCCAAGCCCGTCACCTACCCCAACGGCGACCGGTGCCAGTACATGGACGTCACCGTGCGCTGCCGGGCGGTGGGCGGCGAGCCCCGGGTGAATGACGACGAGTCGCTGGAGGTGGGTTTCTTCCCGCTGGACGCGCTGCCGGAGCTCAAGCCCTTCGCAACCTTCCGGATCAAGCAGGCACTCACCGATGGACCGGCATGGTTCCAACCCACCACCGAGCGATGAAGTATGGGTGGGGACCACATCGGTCAGCGGATCATCGCTGCTTAGGGTGCCCATCATGACCGCGCCCACCACTTCAGGTCCCGCACCGCACTCCGTCACGCTCGATCTCGGCGGCAGAACCGCACTCGTCACCGGCGCCGCGAGTGGCATCGGCCGCGCCTGCGCGCTGCGGCTCGCAGCCGCCGGGGCGAAGGTCAGGGCCGTCGACCGGGACGCCGACGGGCTCGCCTCCCTTGCCGAGGGGATCACCGGCCTGGCGGGCGCCCTGGAACCGCTGGTCCTGGACCTGACCGACCTCGAAGCCGCCGAGGCGGCCGCGGCCGGTACGGACATCCTGGTCAACAACGCGGGGCTGCAACTGGTCCGGCCCATCGAGGAGTTCCCGCCGGACGTCTTCCACACCGTGCTCACCGTGATGCTGGAAGCGCCGTTCCGGCTGATCCGGGGCGCGCTGCCGCACATGTACGCCCAGGGCTGGGGCCGCATCGTGAACCTCTCGTCCGTCCACGGGCTGCGCGCCTCCGCCTACAAGTCCGCCTATGTGGCGGCCAAACACGGGCTCGAAGGGCTCTCCAAGACCGCGGCGCTCGAAGGCGCACCGCACGGGGTGACCTCCGTGTGCGTCAGCCCGGGCTATGTACGCACCCCCCTCGTCGAGAAGCAGATCGCCGATCAGGCGGCCGCCCACTCGCTGCCCGAGGACCAGGTGCTCACCGATGTCCTGCTCAAGGATTCCGCGATCAAGCGGCTCGTCGAACCGGACGAGGTCGCCGAAGCGGTCCTCTACCTGTGCTCGCCACAGGCATCCTTCATCACCGGCACCTCGATCGCTCTCGACGGCGGCTGGACCGCACACTAGCGGCGCGTCCCGCGGATAGGCCGGCTTCGTTGTCCACAGGGCTGGTGCCACCACCCGTACGACAGGTAATCCTGTGTCCATGTCCCACGATCAAGCCCCCTACCTGGAGCTCCTCGCACGCGGCGCCGCCGCTGAGGCGTACGACAGGCCCGTGCTGCTCGCCCGTGCGAGCGGCGCGGGCCCCGAGGCGCTTGCCGCGCTCGAGCACGCCAAACAGCTCGCGCTGCGGGTGCGCGCCGAGCTGGAGGGGCGACGGCGCCGCGAGGCGGAGCTCTCCGCGCTCTTCGAGACCGCGCACGACCTCGCGGGGCTGCGCGACCTCGACGCCGTGCTCCGGGCGATCGTGCAGCGCGCCCGCTCCCTGCTGGGCACCGAGGTCGCGTACCTCAGCCTGAACGACCCGGTGGCCGGCGACACCTATATGCGGGTCACCGAAGGCTCGGTGTCCGCGCGCTTCCAGCAGGTACGGCTCGGGATGGGGGAGGGGCTCGGTGGACTCGTCGCCCAGACCGCCCGCCCGTACGTGACCGACAGCTACTTCGACGACGCACGCTTCGAGCACACCCGCTCCATCGACGCGGCCGTCAGCGACGAGGGGCTCGTCGCCATCCTCGGCGTACCGCTGATGCTGGGCAGCCAGGTCATCGGCGTGCTGTTCGCCGCGGACCGTCGTGCCCGGGTCTTCGAACGCGAACAGGTCGCGCTCCTGGCCTCGTTCGCCGCGCATGCCGCCGTCGCCATCGACACCGCGAATCTGCTCGGCGAGACCCGTTCGGCACTTGCCGAACTGGAGCGTGCCAACGCGATCATCCAGGATCACAGCGGCGTCCTCGAGCGGGCGTCGGAGGTCCACGACCGGCTCACCGAGCTCGTGCTGCGCGGCGGAGGCGTCCACGACGTCGCCGCCGCGCTGTCCGAAGTCCTCGACGGGACCGTCGAGTTCACCGAGAGCCCGCCGGAGGCCGGCAGTGCCGACGGCCACGCCGGCCGGCACGGCGAGGACTGGATAGCCGAGGTCTCGGCCGGCGGCGAGGTGTTCGGCGCGCTCGTGCTGCGCGGCCACCCCGACCTCGACCCCGTCGACCAGCGCACCCTGGAGCGCGCTGCCATGGTCACCTCGCTGCTGCTGCTCGCCCGGCGCTCGGCGCACGACGCCGAACAGCGCGTGCGCGGCGAACTGCTCGACGACCTGCTGGACGCGCCCGACCGCGACCCCGTGCTCCTGCGGGAGCGGGCCGCCCGCCTGCGTGCCGACCTGGACGCGCCCCATGTGGTCCTCGCCGCCCGTCTCGACGGCCCTGGCACGGACCCGGGAACCCGCGACGTCGCCTCCCGTGAGACAGCGCGAGGCGGCTCCGCCCGCGACTCGGCGGCCCGCGAGACGGCGGACCGGCAGCGGCTGTGGTCCGCCGCCTCGCATCTGGCCGCGACCCGCTCGGGCCTCGCCGCCTCCCGGGACGGCGGCACCGTCCTGCTGCTCCCGCTGGGCCCCGGCGACACCCCCGCCGAGCTCGCCCGCCAGGCCGCCCGGCAACTGGGCGGCACGCTGCGGGAGTCGGTCACCGTCGGGGCCTCGTCCCCGGTGGCCTCCCCGGCAGCCACCCCCGGCCCGATAGCGGGCGCCTACGAGCAGGCCCGCCGCTGTCTGGACGCGCTGCGGCTGCTCGGCCGCTCCGGCCAGGGCGCCGCGGCCCAGGACCTGGGCTTCCTCGGGCTGCTGCTCGCCGACCCGGGCGACATCGAGGGCTATGTGCACCGCACCATCGGCGCGGTCGCCGACTACGACCGGCGGCGTGGCACCGACCTGGTCGGCACGCTCGCCGCGTACTTCGCCAGCGGCATGAGCCCGGCCCGTACGAAGGACGATCTTCACGTCCATGTGAACACGGTGGCCCAGCGCCTGGACCGGATCGGCCGCCTGCTGGGCGCGGACTGGCAGTCACCGGCCAGATCGCTCGAGATCCAGCTGGCGCTGCGGCTTCACGCGATGTCGGCCCTCGCCCCGGACTGATCGTCCGCCGGGAGCACCGGGAGCACCGGGAGCACCGGGAACCGCCCGGGCCGCGCGGTTCCCGGGTGGACGGCGACGCATGCACAGCGGCGGCTCGCACCCCGGGCGTGGAGCCCCCGTGGGGCCGGCGCCTGCCGGGCCGGCGCGATACCGCACGGCCTGCCGCTTTCCGGCGCGGGCAGACACAGCTCCGCTGCGGCGGCTCAACTCGTCGCCGATCCTTCGTCCCGACGCGAGAGACCGCGCGGACCCCTGTCCGCGCGGTCTCCGCACGCTTGCCTGCGCTTCCTTGGGCCCGACACACCCGTCAGGCGGTGCTCGCATCCGCGGTGGCCTGGGCGGCGGGTGCTGCCTCCGCCCTCTCCGGAGTGTCGTCCACCGCACTCAGGTCGCGGTGACGTGTCTCCTTGGCGCAGCCGATGGCCACCACCGTGAGCAGCGCGGCGGCGATCACGTACAGCGCGATCGGCGTCGAGGAGCCGTAGTCGTCGAGCAGAGCGGTCGCGATCAGCGGCGCGGGGGCACCTGCGGCGACGGAGGAGAACTGCGCGCCGATGGAGGCTCCGGAGTACCGCATCCGGGTCGCGAACATCTCGGAGAAGAACGCCGCCTGCGGCGCGTACATCGCGCCGTGCAGCACCAGGCCCACGGTGACGGCGAGCACCAGCGAACCGAAGGTCCCCCGGTCGATGAGCGCGAAGAACGGGAACATCCAGGCACCGACGCCGATCGCACCGATCAGATACACGGGGCGGCGTCCGATGCGGTCCGAGAGAGCGCCCCACAGCGGGATCACCGCGAAGTGCACGGCGGAGGCGATGAGGACGGCATTGAGCGCGGTCTGCTTGCTCATCTCCACGGCGGTGGTCGCGTAGACGAGGATGAACGCAGTGATCACGTAGTAGCTGATGTTCTCCGCCATGCGCGCGCCCATGGCGATGAGGACATCGCGCCAGTGGTGCCGCAACACGGCGACCAGCGGCATCTTCTCCGTCGTACCGGCAGCCGCCTTGCGCCCCTCGGCCTGGGCCAGTGCGGCCTTGAAGACGGGCGATTCATCGACAGAGAGACGAATCCACAGGCCGACGATCACCAGCACGCCGGAGAGCAGGAACGGTATGCGCCAGCCCCACGAGATGAACGCGGCGTCCGAGAGCAGCGCGGTGAGCGCGGCGAGCACACCGGTGGCGAGCAGCTGCCCGGCGGGCGCGCCCGTCTGCGGCCACGAGGCCCAGAACCCGCGACGCTCGGCATCACCGTGCTCGGACACCAGCAGGACGGCTCCGCCCCACTCGCCGCCGAGCGCGAAGCCCTGCACCAGCCGCAGCACGGTCAGCAGGATCGGTGCGGCAGTGCCGATGGTGGCGTGCGTGGGCAGCAGGCCTATCGCGAAGGTGGCGCCGCCCATCAGCAGCAGGCTGAGGACCAGCAGCTTCTTCCGGCCGAGCCGGTCGCCGAAGTGTCCGAACACCAGCGCACCGAGAGGCCGGGCGGCGAAGCCGATGGCGTAGGTGAGGAAGGCGAGCAGGGTTCCGACGAGCGGATCGGAGCCGGGGAAGAACAGCTTGTTGAAGACCAGCGCGGCTGCCGAGCCGTAGAGGAAGAAGTCGTACCACTCGATGGTGGTGCCGATCAGGCTCGCGGCGACGATGCGCTTGAGTGAACTGGGGGTGGGTGGAGCGGTTGCCGAGGCAGCCATGGTCACCACTTCCGAGCGGGGACGGGGACGTTTACGTGTCGCCACACCGTAGAAACGCGCAGGTCAGTGGCACATGTGCTGGGACACCATACTTCGGCCGCCCGCTGTGCGCGCGACCACCATGATGGGAGTGCGGGGCTGGGGCAGGGTCGAATTGGCGCAGGGAAGGGGCCTGCCGGAGTCGCGCGATACGCCACAGTTTGGTGACCCGCTGCTGATTCTCGTGCTGGTTCGGTGCTGACCTGAAACCCCACGTCAGCACCCCTGATCACCTCTCCCGTGCTGACTTGGTGCTGACTACGCAGCGTTGAGCTTTGACATTCCGTACGGATGGGGATATCGGCAAGGCGCTCGCCGACGGCTGCCGGGACAACCCGGGGGTGGACACTCCACGCTGCGCCGACTGTACGAGGCCAGTTCGCACCGGTACCCCGGAGCGGCCGCGGCGCCAGTGCTCAGCGACGACTGGACGGGACGGATCGTCAGCACGTACACCCCCGACATCCTTCGTGACCTGGCCCGACGTTTCGGCGGCGACGGCCCCTACTGCCCCGCGCCGTACCCGCATGGTGCCGAAGCGGAGGTCGCGGCCGTCGGACGTCTGTGTGAGCAGGGCATCAACGAAGCCGCACAGTGCGCCGGGCAGGCCGGCACCGACCGTACGGCGCGTGACACCGCCCTCGGCTCCTTGCTCCGCGTACTGGATTCACTTGAGCGGCGGCTCACCCGTCAGGACCACATCCTGGGCGACGAATTAACCGCTGCCGATGTGCAGTTGTGGGTGACCCTGGTACGGCTCGACACCGTGCACCGCTGGCACCTGGAGGCCGCCACAGTGCGCTGCATCGCCGACCATCCGTGCCTGTGGTCCTACGCGCGGCGACTGGCCGCCCACCCCGCCTTCGGCTCCCACATCGACCTCGACGGCATCGCCCGCAGGCACCACGCACACTGCCAGGGGCAGGAGGACGCCGGAGCGGCAGTGCAGATCCTGGACTGGGCGGCACACGCACCGGACAGGGTGACGACCCGGTTCGGCTGAGCATGTCGGATTCGCTCGCCCGAACGCCCCATTGACGACCGGTGACGGAGTCATGTGGCACGTACGGGCCAAGGGCGATGCCCGTACCAGCTCCGGGTCCGTATCTCATTCTCGACGTTTCAGCGTACGTGCCACGCGTGGGAGTTCCTCGTGCGCCAGTCGGCCGGCCAGGGCGCCGCCGAATACGACGAGGCCGACGTCGACCAGCCAGGCTGGAGGACCAGGAGGGTTCCGATGGCGCCGTAGGTGACGGCGTTGGAGCGTCTTCAGCACGGGCGCCCCCTCCAGGTGAGCCGCTGTGGGCCGAGCCCGATGCACGGCGAGCAAGCCAGAAGTGGGGCCCGGCGACCGTGGTCAGGTGGTCAGGCCGGTGAGGGGTTCGGTTCCGTCGATGAAGGCGCGGGCCAGGTCGGACAGGCGGCGGTTGTGTGCGCGGGCGTAGCCGCGTAGTGCGGTGAAGGCTTGTTCCATGTCGATGCCCTGGCGTTCTGCGAGTTTGCCTTTGGCTTGTTCGATCAGTACGCGGCTGTTCAGCGCGGTCTGCAACTGTTCGTTGAGGACGTTGCTGCGGTGGGTGGAGCGTTGCTGCAGGAGGCTGATGGTGGCGACGTCGGCGAGGGCTTGCGCGACGGGTGTGCCGACCGGGTCGAAGGGGCCTGGGTCGGTGTGGAACAGGTTGAGGGCGCCGACGACCTCGTCCCGCAGGCGCATCGGCAGGGCTTGGACTGCGGCGAACCCGCTGTGGTGGGCCTGCGCGACGAAGCGCGGCCAGCGGTCGGCCTCCGTACGAAGGTTGGGGACCGTTACGGGTGCGCCGGTGCGGAAGCATTCCAGGCACGGGCCTTCGTCGTTCTGGAGCTGGAAGAGCTCGAGCAGGCGTACTTGTTCGTCGGAGGCCGCCATGACGCGGAGTTCGCCGTCCCGGTCGGCGAGCAGCACTCCGGCCGCGCTGGCGCCGAGCATGCCGACGCACCGGTCGGTCAGCAGACGCAGGAAGTCGATCAGGTCGAAGTCGGCGACCAGATTGTCGGCAAGTTCGACGAAGGTCTTTGCGAGGAGCCGCTGATTCATTGTGGACACCTTCTGTTGAGACCAGTCCCGCCGGAATGGGGCGGGAAGTGCAGCGCAGTGCATCCGTCGGCCCATGCGGGGGTGTCAGGCATCGTCATCGCCTTGATCCGGATATGTGTCGGGGGAGAAGCTGAGCCGGCGGGCGACCACGTCGGCGGCCACCTCGGCGAGTCGGCGCCCTTGGGCATAGGCATAGGCGCGGAGCCGGACGAAGGCTTCTTCGATGCCGACGCCGAGTTGGACGGTGAGGATGCCAGTGGCCTGGTCGATCTCGGCCCGGTACGCGCCCAGGTCATCGAAGCGCCCGTCCAGCAGCATTCCGCCGGCCGTCGCGCCTGTCTCGTCGATCTGCGTATCGAGCAGGATCAGAGTCGCGATATCGGCGAAGGTCAACGCGTCGGCCAGTTTCTCCGCGTCCAACTGGACCGGCACTCGGGAGTACAGGTCCAGAACTCCAGGACTGATCGCCCCCAATTGCAGGGGGAAGGCGAAGACCGCGCGCGCTCCGGCTTCCAGGGCCGCATCAGCGAACACGGGCCAGCCGTCGCGCAGTTCACCGGTTCGCAGGTCCGGCGTCAAGACGGCCGCGCCCTGCGTGAAGGCGTCCACGCACGGCCCGTCACCCAGGGTGAGTTGCAGCTCTTCCAACTGCTGGCTGATGTCGTCGGTGCTGCACAACGGATGGCTGGCCGCCGTCCGGGACATCGCGGACACCCCGGCCCCGCCGATCGACAGGGCTGCCACCGCGGCGGTGCACACATCCACCATGCCGACCCGGGAGCCCCGTCGGGCTGCCTGCTCGGCGACCAGCACCCGGATCCGGGCCGACCGGCTTTGAGGCATCACCCCGGCCACCGAGTCCAGTCATGGCGGGCAAGCTTGTTCAGTCTCATGGTCGTTCGCTCCCCGAAGGGAAGAACCAGCGCACTGAACATGGTGGGGCCGGGCGGCTTCCAGACCTCCCCGATGTCCTGCCATCCCCAGGACCGGAAGGCAGCGAGGGACGGATGGTCGGCCTCATCGACCAGGGTGACACCGAGCGACGCATGGTGGTCGGTCAGCAGCCGCTGCTGCAGTCGGCGGGCGATGTCATCGTCCTGCTCGTGCGGAGCGACCAAAATCTTGTTGACCGCGAAGGCATTGTCGGACCCGGTGAGTTGCTCGATGCCGGGCGGGAGTGCCCCGTCGAACCCGAGCCAGCAGAAGCTGTCGCTCCTCACGGGGAATCCGAAAGCACATCCCACCAAGGCAGTTGACTCCGCGATCGCCATGGCGAACCCCGGCCTGCGGATGTCGCCACTGAGGCGGTGCAGGAACTCTTCCCGGCTGCGGCTACGGTGTCCCTCACTCGGCGACGGGTCCGAGGACTCCAGGTAAAGATCCGCCAGATTCTCACACAGCTCCTCGGCCTGCCAGCGGTTCACTCGACGCAGCCGCACCGCGTCCATGGCAGACGAATCGGGACCATCAGGGTTCCGCGGCTGCCCCTGCCGGGACCAGGCCATCACAGCACACCGCTCGAGAGGGCAGGCACGACGGGAGCAAGCCGACGCGGCGCGGCTGGGGCGGCCGGGACCGGTCCGCCCTGGAGAGGAGCGGGCAGGCGTCCGAACGGGAGGCCGAGGAGCAGGAAGCCGGAGCCGGTGAGTTCGACGAGCCGAGCCACCAGCGCTGGCGGGTGATGCAGTTGGAGGGACCCGCCGGCTGCGGTGGTCTGTTGTGACGCGTGCAGGAAGGCGTTGAGGCCGCTGCAGTCGCAGAAGGTGACAGTGATGAGGTCGATGTCGATGGTGCGGATGCCGTCGCGCAGGCACCCCTCCAGCGATTCGCGCACCAGTGGGGCCGTGTCGAGGTCGATCTCACCGGCCAGGGTGATCAGCGCTCGGCTCTCTCTGTCGTGCCGGTAGATGTTCAGCTGCGGAATGGGCATGGCGCCTCGGTTCAGGAGACCAACCGGGCAACGGATCCGGCGGTGCCGGACTTCCGGCGCCCCGTGACGTGCTCCCGGCAGGGGACGTACTTTCGGCGGAGGCGGGCGAATGACCGATCCAGCAGCCTGTGTACCAGGACAGGGGACCCACCCAGTTCCCTCCAGGGGGATGCGCCGGGTGACCGGACGAAAGATCCGCTCCCCGCAGCCATCTGTGTTGAGCAACAACATGCCGCCGGGGTCTGGGACGTCCACACAGCAGCATAGTCCTCGGTCCGGTCCCACGGACGGCCGAAAGCCCTCATTCTGAGGGACTGGACGCTGTCCAGGCGGCGGCAACGCGTGTACATATCCGTTTCGCCGCAGGGTACTTGGGGACGTACACCACCTGCGGTAGACGGTCGACATGAGCAGACCTGGCGCCCCCGTCACCTCGCCCGGACCCTCTACAACATCCTCCTGCCCCCTTCTTCGAATGAGGCATCGCGCTGTACGACCTGGAAACCGACGTCGTTGTCGCCGGCCGGAAGCCGCTGCGTGACCTCTTCGCCGATCTGGCCGGGCTTCTCTCCAAGGCCGGCCGTCAACTCGTCAAGGACTACGTCCTCTTCCCGCTCCTCGCAGGCCCCCCTGCGCTTCCGTGCCTGCTGGGCAACCTCACAGCACCGGCCCACTGTCACGGCAGTACGGCTCGACCTGGGGGTGCATCCTGCGCTACGCACTGCCGTCCACTGACCTGGCTCTCTCGGCCCCTGACAGGGCGCCTGGTTCCGCGGGCGGGACGGTCCAGGCGCCGGTTACCTGTGGCTGGGGGCGGACCGGCCACCGCCGCGGACGGCGAAGCTGAGGATCCAGACGGCCACGAGTACGACCGCGACGTACCACAGCATCAGGATCGGGAAGCCGAGCCCGAACAGAGTCAGCAAGAGAAGAAGCATCCAGAGAAGCATGGCCAGGCCTCCAGCTCGCGGAAGATTGTTTGTGTTCCGCGGGGTCCCGGCGAAGCGGAAGGAGGAGGACTTCGCCCGGAGTATCCGAAGCGTCATAGCCCTGCGCCGTCGTCGTCAGTCAACGCCGGGCAACGTCTCCTGTCAACGGGCCGGTAGGACGGAGGAGTTCTGTCGGCGACGCTTGAGCTGGGGCCGCTGGTGTGAGGAGCACCCTCGGTGGAGGCCCGGCCGGGGCGGTGGCAGGAGACATGCGCTGCTGTGCGCATTCGGGGTCGTACGTCATTGCGTGCCACTTCCCTACGCGTGGTGGCGGCTGCGAGCCACGGCGTGTGTCGATGGTCGTCGGGGAATTGCTGGCGGTGTCGGCCCGAGTCGGCCGACTGTTCGGTGATCAGTGCGTCGAAGAGGCCGCGGGCCTCGACCATGGCCTCCGGCATCTCTTCCGTGCCGCGCTGGCCACGCACCGCCGTGTGCATCCTGCGGTGGCCCTCGACACGGTCGGCGTGGTGCACCGGGATCGCGGGTCTCTGCTCCTCGAACTGTTCGCCGTCGGGGGAAGCCTCGGTCTTCTGCCAGCAGCGCGTCGGCCTCGGTGGCCGCATGGCTCTCATGTCGTAGGTCGCTCTGCTGCATTCCCATCAACCCGCTCGGCTCGTGCTCCGCATCGGTGCCTGCCGGGTGGTGCCCACGCGACGTGGGCACCACCCGGGGAGGTCGCGGTCAGCGCCTGAACGCGTCCTTGGCCTTCCCGCCGGACTGCTTCAGGTTCCCGGCGACTCGGTCGGTCTTCCCTTGCCTCTTCAGCCGCCTGCTGCGGGCGGCTCGGCCGATGCTTTCCGTGATCCGGCCCTTGAGTTCCTGTGCCTTGTTCCTGACCTTCTGTCCAAAGCTCATGGCTGTCCTCTGTTCGTCCACTGGGTGAGGCTCGGGTGGGGCTCCCGCGTGGGGTTGCCGTGCAACTTGCGATTCCCGCGCGTGGGATAGGGCCCGGTACGGGCTACGCGCGGCTTCGGCCGTATCGACGCCCGCCACGACTGCGACCACCACGGCGGCCGCGCATGGCGAACCCGGCGATCCAGACGACCAGTAGCACCAACGCGACGTACCAGAGAATCTGCATGGTGAAGCCGAACCCGAACACAATCAGGATCAGCAGAAGGAGAAGAACCCAGAGCAGCATGGCTGCGCCTCCACGCGGTCACAGGGACATGTCCTGCGTTCCGCGGGGGCTGGGCGAAGCGAAGGTGAAGGCTTTGCCCGGTGATTCCGGAGCACCACAGCCCTACGCCGTCGGCGTCAGTCAACTCCGGTCGGCGACTCCTGTCAACGTGGCGGAGCTGCTGGGGAGTTGTGCCAAGGCGGTTGGGGCCGCTGGTGTCGACGGAGCCTCGGCAGGGGCTTCCGCCGGCTCCTTGGGCGGTGGGAGGACATGGTCCTCCCACCAGGACAGGCCCATCACGGTGCCGAGCAGGACGAAGGGGACTGCAGCCGGAACGATCAGCGCGTACATGCGTACCGCCAATTCTCGGATACGTGCGACGTGGCGGGCAGCGGAAAGGGTGCCCAAATGGGGCGCATCGGGGCGGCGCCGGAATCGCATGGCGAAGGCGACTGCGGAACGGCCACGCTCGTGACGAGGCGGGCTCCGGCATCGATGCGCAAGGTGCGCTCCGAGGGAGCGCGGTGACTTCTCGACGCTGCCGGGGGCCCGGGCCGCACCACACAAGCTAGTCGTCGACGCACTCCCTGAACAGGCGTCAGGGACATCTGGCGACGGGCGGGGCTGTCCCACGCAGAGCTGCTTGCGGCGTACGGGCAGGACTACGCCGGTGGGAGAGTCGCAAGCCCCGGCAGCGATGACCTGTTCCGCTCCGAGGAGCTCGTGGCGCACAGAGGGGCCGGTTTGTTCCCCATAGCCCTGGGGGCTCTCCACTGGGCGGCGGGGAGGCTGCGGAAGGTCAAGCCGAACGCGCCAGGAGACGGCGGCGGCCGGCGAGGGGTGCGACGAGCTGATCGACCAACGAGAGACCCCCAGCGCAGGAACGCCGAATGCACAGGGGAACCACTCACTCCAAGGCGATCGCCCTCTCGACCGGGGCGCGGTCGTCGGAGCGGGCCGCACTGGTTCGGGCACCGATCCGCTCCCCAGTAGGCCGCATCCGCACGCGAAGGTCGCTCACCGGCAGGCGGCCACCGATGTCCCCCTCGCACCCCAGCAGAAACTCACCCAGGTGGCCAGCCATGAGTGTCGCGAAGAAGATTGCGCACAAAGCCGAGGCGGTGAAAGGCGGCGCCAAGAAGACTGTCGGTCGCGTCCCCAGCAGTCGGCGCCTGCAGGCCGAAGGCCGCGGTGGTCAGGCGAAGGGCAACATCAAGGAGGCCGGAGCGAAGATCAGGACTCCTTCAAACACTGACCACTCAGCCCCGCACCAGCCGGTGGAGCGGCACCAGGTCAAGTCCCGCTCCCCGGCACCTGGAGAAGGCGCGGGCGTAGGACCGGAACTCCGTATTGATGCGCACCTTGTTGGGGCCGGTGATGTACGGCTGGGCGCACATGTGGGCCAGGTCCTCCAGCTGTTCGCGCATGGACTCGTCCCCCAGCTGGTGTCAAGTAGGGGTCTACGCTCGGCAGTACGAGTCAACAGGGGGCGCTATCCGCAGCCCTTGGGCAGCGGCTACGCTGTTCGGTGAGGCCCCAGCCCCCGGCAGCGATGACCGTTCCGCTCCGGGAGGCCCGACATGTTCGTTCTGCTTCTCATCTTCGTGGTGGCTCTGATCGGCTTCGGCTTCCTCAACCCTATGTGGTGGGTGGCTGCGGGCGTGTTGATCTTTGGCCTCGCCCACTTCGGCCGTGGTGGTTCCGGGCGCCGGGGCCATGGTGGCGATCCCGATTACCGGGACTACCGGGACTACCGCGATCAACAAGACCGCTGGGACCGCCGATACAGTAGGCAACGCCGGAGCCGCTGGAATCGCCAGGACCGTCGGGACCACGATCATCGCGGGTGAACGGTTGGGTGACCCTGTATCCAGGCGCTTGCAGGTGTGCTTCGCTCCGGCGCAAAGTCGCAGGTCCTGGCTCTGATCGGATGAGTTGTCGTACCACTCGATGGTGGTGCCGATGAGGCTGGTGGCGACGATGCGCTTGAGCGAGCCGGGCTCGGGCGGGGCGGTTGCGGGGGCTGCGATGGACACCACTTCCGGACAGTTGGCGGGGACGTTTCCGTGTCGCCACACCGTAGGAAGGAGCAGGTCAGGGGCGTATGTGGAGCGCCGCGCCTCCTGGAGCGGGAAATAGTCTCCCGGCCGCGTCGAGCGCCGCCACACGTACACCGCTGTCGCCATCACGAGGATCAGCCCCGCCAGGACGAGCAGTTCGATCCCCTCGACGTTCCACCGGAAGGACTTCTCCGCCTCGGCCGTCACGATGAGCACCTTGCGGATGCCGGCAATCAGGCCGACGACGAGGAACGGCTCCGCGTCGAGGGTCTGGTTCCTGATGGTGAGGCGGACGGTGTGGAGCAGCTCGGCCACGATGAACAGCACAAGGCCGTTGTCCAGGGCGGAGAGAACGACCGTCTCCTCGCGGTACGGCCCCTGGATCGACCTGATGACGTCGTGGACGACCCCGACGGTCAGGAGCCCCGCGAGCAGTACGAGGAGCGCCGCGACGACGAGGTGGATGCCGTCCTCGATGAGCTGCAGAAGGCCTTGTACCCGGCCGCCCTCGATCTTCGGGAGAATGGGTCGCACAGTCAGCATGCTATGGGTGCCCCGGCCCGCCGGCGCGGCGTGCTGCCGAACGGGTGGACGAGCGGATCCCTCCCTGTGGCGGCAGCCTGGGGGTTGAAGGCGACCTTCACCGAACTCGCCGCGGTGGGAGACGGACCGCCGTCTCGTAACGGGGCCGGCCGGATGAGGAGTGGGCGATCCTTGCCCGATGTGGTTGCCTTTCTGTCGCCGGGATGGTGGTCACCGGGTGAGTGGGTGGGTGATCAGGCGGGCTGGGGGCGTCCGAAGAGGAGGTCGTAGCCCGCGGGGAGCTGGAGCAGGATCTGCCCCAGCAGGTCGTCACCGGCCGCGTCGGCGGCTGTGCTGAGGACAGCGCTGACGTCCCAGGCCGCGGTCTGCTCGGTGGCCCCCTCGATCCAGGCCGCCGTCGCCCGAACGAACCGCTCCGGTGGCAGCGGCTCGGCGCTCTGCAGCGGGTTGAGGAGGACTAGGGCGAAGACTTCCGGCAGGCGCGCCGCGAGCTGGGCGCGCACCTCGCCGACCAGGTGCGCCCCCAGCAGGGCGAGCACCACACGGGCCGCGCGTTCCGCTTCCTGCAGGCTGCCGTACTCACCGCGTTCCTTCACCCGGTCGAGGAACGCCTCGCGTCGCAGAGTCACCGCCGCCACCCTCTTGCGTCGATGGGCTGCGGAGGACGGGGGAGATCAGTGACCCGTCCTCCGCAGCTGTTGGCTTTTGTCGTGCGCGGGTCAGCCGGAGATCTCCCTGCGGCCGGATCCGTCGCCGATGGCGATCTTGCGGGGCTTGGCGCGTTCCGCGATCGGGATCCGCAGGGTCAGCACCCCGGCGTCGTAGTCGGCCTCGATGTGCTCGGTGTCCAGCGTGTCGGCCAGCACGACCTGGCGGGAGAAGACGCCCAGCGGCCGCTCCGAGAGATCCATCTGCACGTCGTCGGCCTTCGCCGCGGGCCGGCGCTCGGCCTTGACGGTCAGCATGTTCCGCTCGACGTCGATGTCGATCGCGTCCGCGCTGACGCCGGGGATGTCGAAGGCCACCACGTACCGCTCGCCCTCGCGGTAGGCGTCCATCGGCATCGGGGACGGCCGCGACCAAGTGCCCGGGCCCATCAGCTGCTGAGCCAGCCGGTCCAGCTCACGGAAGGGGTCAGTGCGCATCAACATCGTGAAAACACCTCCAGCAGGTTCGGGCAGTTGCTGCCAATGCGCTTCACTGAAACCGTTGTAACATGTCATCCAATGGATGACAAGCACGGAGTCGTCCAGTCGATGACAAGCCCGAGGGGGGTGCCCGTGACAGCAGCGGACCAGCCGGCCCCGTCCAGCGCCGACGGCCGAAGCCCGGCCTCGTTCCTCGCCGCCGCGGCGGCCCTGCAGGCCATAGACGACGCCTTGCAGGCCGCCCGGCAGGAGACCTCCGACACCCCCGCCGCCAGCCCCGGCGCGGAGCAGGCCCTGGCCTCCCTGCTGCTGCTGCGGCAGGTCCGCCAGCAGCTCGCCGGATGGGAGACCGGCCTGATCGAAACGGCCCGGCACGCGGGAGCCAGCTGGGCCGACCTCGCCCACCCCCTCGGCGTCGCCAGCCGCCAGGCCGCGGAACGTCGCTATCTGCGAAACCGGCCCGGCCCCGCCGGAACCACGGGCGAACAACGCGTCCAGGCCACCCGCGAACGCCGCGCCGCCGACCGCACCCAAGCCGAATGGGCCCGCCGTAACGCCGCCGACCTGCGCCGCATCGCCGGCCAGATCACCGCCCTCACCGACCTCCCCACCGCCGCCCGCCGCCCGCTCGACCAACTCCTCGCGGCCCTCGCCCACAACGACCCCGCCGACCTCATCCACCCCCTCAACGCAACCCGCCCCCACCTGACCACCACCCACCCCGACCTCGCCGCCCGACTCGACACCCTCACAGGTCCCGCCACGGCCCCGCCCCCACCCGACTGACCGAACACCCGCGTCGGAGCAGGCGACCATTCCGGACACCCGCGTCGGAGCAGGCGACCATTCCGGACACCCGCGTCGGAGCAGGCGACCATTCCGGACACCCGCGTCGGAGCAGGCGACCATTCCGGCATCGGGTATCCCGCGTACTTCCTGGTCCTGGCACGGTGACCCTCATGCAACCGCTGCCCACCCCGTGTCCGCCCGGCCTGGTCCCGGACGCCACCGACGTCGACGCCTTCAACGCCGCCTGCCGGCGGGCCAAGCAGCAGCACCAGGTGTTCGTCGCCGTCGAGGAGCAGGGCCGGCGGTGGCCGGTGAAGGCCGACACTCACCGCGGGACCGGAGTGCGACGCGATCCGCGCGGCCGTCATCCAGCTCATCCGCTCCCGCCAGATCCGCGCCGACTCCTCGGCCGGCTCGATCTACCTCGTGCTGTACGGAGAGCGGGCCCGTGACCCGGCCGCCGCGCTGCACGCCGCCCTGTACGGAGACCTCGGTCCCCTGACGCGCGCCGTACCCGAAACATCCTGACCACGGCGGGACCGGCGCAGCCCTGCCCCGGCACCGCAAGATCAATCTCGTCGACGACCATGGCTCCATCGATCCATAGGACCGACCGACCTCCTGGTGATGCTGGGCGGGGAGTACGGACCCCCTTCTGACTGGAACTCCTCCCACCGGCTGTGCCCGTCCTGGTGCCCGGTGTGCCGGGCCGGCATCTGCAGCCACTCCGCTCGCCCGAGCTTCAGCCACAGCCACAGCCACCCCATCGCCGCGGAGACGGCGAGTGAGGCGATGAGCCGTGCGCCAACCATCTCCGGACTGCCCGGGAAAGCAACGGCAGTTGCGGTCAGCACGATCGGGTTGACGGCGGGCGCGGACAGGAGGAACGCGAAGGCGGCAGCCGGTGTCACACCCCGCCGGATCAGACTCCCGGCCACGGGTACCGAGGCGCACTCGCAGCCGGGCAGCTCGATCCCGGCCGCGCTCGCCACCGGCACCGCGAAGGCGGGGTTGGGCGGGAGCGCCTTACTGCACGCATGCGCCGGTACGAAGGCGTTGACCGCTCCGGAGATCAGCACGTCGGCCACTGTGGCGGGGCGCACGGTGTACGAGGGGCGCGGGGCGTTCTGCGGGGCGTCGGTCATCGTGTAACTCCTTTTCGCTGAGAACTCATTCGTTGGGGACTCGAGGTGTCGGCAGGCCGGGCCCGTCGCAGTGCACATCCGTCACCGGGACGCTCCCGTCGACCAGATAGGCGGCGGCGGCGCCGTCCACGCACGCGTTGCCCCGGCTGGCGAACACGCCGTGCGAGTAGTCGTCGTGGAGCGTGACCAGGCGCGAGCCGGGCAGCCGCTTCCGAAGCTGCCGGGCACCCTCGGCGGGTGTGACGGGGTCGTGTTCGGAGGCGATCAGCAGCACCGGGGGCACCACGGAGCTGCCGAGCCGGGTGCTCTGGGCGGGTATGTGGTGCCCGTACGCGCAAGCCGCCGCTTCGATTCCTGTGACGATCGGCTGCGGTTCGAGACGCCGCAGGCGCCGGAGGTCGGCCGTGACCCGACCCGGCGTCGGACCGGGCCCGTCCGCGCACTTCACGACGCGGCTCGCGGACTCATAGGTACGTGACGCGGCGCCGTCGAAGGGGGTGGCGGGGCGCAGGAGTTCAGCGCTGCCGTCGTGCAGGTACGCACGGACGCCTGCCGCGAGGCCCTCCCAGCGTTCCGTGCGGCCAAGCGCCCGGTACACGGCACGGTCGAACTCGGCAGGACCGATGCCGTCCACGGGGCGGGCTGCGAGTTCCTGACGCGCCCGCCTGTAGGCGGAGCGGACCTGACCGGCGCTGCCGCCGAGACCGAAGCGTTCTTCGTGCCGAGCGGGCCAGGCGAAGAACACTGGCGCGGCAGTGCGCGGCTCTGCCGCAGGTCGAAGTCGTACCACTCCCCGGGGCCGACGACGCTGTCGAGCACCATACGGCCGACGTGCTATGGGAAGGGCGCGGCATAGGCGGCGCCGAGGTAGCTGCCGCAGGAGACGCCCAGGAAGTCGATCCGCCGTTCGCCGAGTGCGGAGCGTATGGCGTCCATGTCCCGGGCGGTCTGAGTGGTCGACAGATGCGCCGGCGCGTCGCCGACGCCGGCGGCGCAGTCGTCCGCCATGCGCCTCAATGAGTCGAGGTACGCCTTTTCCGCGGTGTGGCCGGACGGTACGGGCTCCGCTCCGGGGTTGTCGAAAAGGCCGCCCATCGGGCCACAGTCCGCGGGCGCGCTCTGGCCGGTGCCGCGGGTCGAAGTCGATGACGTCGTAGGAGCGGCGAACGCGCTCGGGCAACTTGGCCCGTTTGGTGACGGCGTACGCCAGCCCAGGGCCACCGGACCCGCCGGGTTCATCAGCAGAATGCCGCGCCGCTCCTCGGGTGGCCCCGAAGCGCGTACGCGCGAGACGGCGATGCTGATGCGCTCGCCGTCCGGGTGTTCCCGGTCGAGCGGGACGCTCAGCCACCCGCACTCCACCCGATCGGGGGAGTCCGGGCCCGGCATGGACTCCGGGCAGGGACCGAAACGCGGGGATGGAGCGGGGGTGGTGGTGGCGTGGCCCGGGACAGCCGGGACCAGAGCGGCGGTGGTGGCCACGAGTGCGCAGAGAACGTTCCGGTGGCGTACAGCGGGAGTCGCGGGTCTCGCATTCAGAGAATCGACGCTGGATCAGATGACAATGAAAACGATTGTCGATAACGTGGGTCTCCGTCAAGGCGGCCCGTCCCGGACGGGTGCCGCCGACACCTCATGAGTCCAACCCGCGTTCTGAGAAGAGGAAGACGTGGCCCATCTGCTGATGGTCGAGAGCTGGGTCGGATCGATGAGCAGGCTGCTGCCAAGAGCGATCCGCGAGGGCGGGCACGAATTCACCTTCCTCACCCGTGATCTGCACCACTACTTGCGTTCCGCCCCTGAGGGCACCGGGCACCCGCTGCTCGCGGCACACAACGTGCTGACCGCCGACACCAACGACATCGAGACGTTGCTGCCCCTCGTGGAGCGCGCCCACGGTGCACTGGGCTTCGACGGGGTGATCACCTCCTGCGACTACTACCTCCCGACGGCCGCACGGATCGCCGGACGCCTCGGGCTGCCGGGCCCCGCTGCCAAGGCGGTCGAGAACGCCTGCCGCAAGGACGCGACCCGCCGTGTCCTTTCCGATGCCGGAGTGCCGGGGCCCCGCTTCGCGGTCTGCGCGGACTGGGCCGAGGCCGCCGATGCGGCGCGGGAGATCGGCTACCCGCTGGTTCTCAAGCCCGTGGACCTGTGCGCCGGGATGTTCGTACGGCGCGTCGACGACGAGTCGGAGCTGACCCGCGCCTACAGGGCGCTCGCGGACTTCCCAGTCAACGCGCGAGGCCAGCGCCGCGAGCCCGTGGTCCTGCTGGAAGAGCTGCTCCGGGGGCCGGAAGTCAGCGTCGAGACCGTGTCGTTCGCCGGGACGGCGCGGGTGGTCGGGGTGACCGACAAGAGCGTCGGTGGGGCGCCGGCGTTCATCGAGACCGGCCATATGTTCCCCGCGGAGCTCGCTGCCGCTGACGCCGGGGCAGCTGCGGAGACGGCTGTTCGAGCGTTGAAGGCCCTCGGCCTGGACGGGGTCGTGGCGCACACCGAGATCAAGCTGACGCCCGGCGGGCCCCGGGTGGTGGAGGTCAACCCCCGTCCCGCCGGCAACCGCATTACCGAACTGGTCCGCCATGTGACGGGGATCGACCTCGCCGCCGCCTGCGTCGACGTGGCCCTCGGCCGCGAACCGGACCTGCGCCGACGAGCCACCGGCCTGCGCAGCGCGGCCATCGGATTCCTGGTGCCGGACACCGGGGGAGTACTCGAGGCCATCGATGGCGCCGACGACGTACGCACGGCAGCGGGCCTGCTGGAGCTCCAGCTCGAGGAACCCGGCAAGGTCGTCAGGGCAGCGGGCAGCAACAACGAGTACCTGGGCCACGTCATGGCCGCCGACGCCGAGGGCCTCGGGGCCCGCGACCGGGTCGAGACCCTGCTCTCGGCACTCTGCCCGACGGTGGTCGGCCGATGACCGCCATCACCCGCACGAACATCACCGCGTCCTCCTACGACGAACTCGTCGACCGCGTGCTCCGCGGCGGCTTCGGACCCGACCCGAGGACTCAGCGGATTGCCGTGGCGTTCACCACGCGCCAGGCCGTACGGCATGACGGGCGCAGCGGCGGCTACCGCAACGAAGTGCTGAGCCTGCGCCTGGCCGAAGCCGTGGGCTCGTGCGCGGTCGAGCCCGGTGAGCTCCCCGACAGCGCCGTCGACGACTGCGTCGGCGCGGACGTCGCCCGGCTCCTGGCCCACGAACTGCTGCCGGTACGGGTGGCCGCACTGGACGCCTACCTGATGCACGTGCTTCCCCATGGTTCCGCGAGCGGCGCACGGCCGTGTCCGCTCCCCGCCGGGAGCTCACTGGAGAAGTCCCGGGCGAGAGCCGCGGCCGTCACCGGTCTGCTCGACGTCCGCCCAGGGCGCACCGTCCTCGTCGTCGGCGTGGTCAACTCGCTGCTGGAGGCGCTGCGCGCACGCGGTCTGGCGTACATACCCTGTGACCTCAAGGGCGGCACGACGGAGTGGGGCGAGCCGGTACGGACCGACGCGCTGGCAGAGCTGGAGTGCTGTGACGCCGTCCTCGCCTCGGGTATGACGCTCGGCAACGGAAGCTTCGAGCCGCTGCGCGAGCGCGCAATGCGCCTCGGTAAGCCGCTGGTCATGTTCGCCCAGACCGGCAGCGCGGTGCTTCCGCGCCTCATCGGCGCCGGAGTCAGTGCGGTGTCCGCCGAGCCGTATCCCTTCTTCTGGCTCGACGGCGGGCCCGGGATCGTCCACCGCTACGGCGGCAGTGAGCGCTCCGGAGCCGCCCTGTGACCACGGCTGTCCTCAGCCCCGCGGGCAACCGCGGACTGCTCGCCCTGCTCGGCCGTACCCCCCTCGCCCGCATCACCGTCGACCTGCCCTGCCCCCAGCCCGGCTTCTGGGCCAAGCTGGAAGGTCTCGGCGCCGGCGGCATGAAGGCGCGAGCCGCCGTCTCCATGCTGCTCGGAGCCAAGGAGCGCGGCGAACTGCGGCCCGGCGCCCCGGTGGTGGAGTCCACCTCCGGAACACTCGGCATCGGGCTGGCCTTCGCCGGCCAGGCCCTGGGGCATCCGATCGTGCTGGTCGGCGACACCGAGCTGGAGCCCTCGATGCGACAG
The DNA here is from genome assembly GCF_036057275.1 of Streptomyces sp. NBC_00390. Lineage (NCBI taxonomy): Bacteria > Bacillati > Actinomycetota > Actinomycetes > Kitasatosporales > Streptomycetaceae > Streptomyces > Streptomyces sp. NBC_00390. The sequence goes on from NZ_CP107945.1 coordinate 7,417,539, forward strand.
CTGCTGCGCGCATACGGGGCCCGGCTGGAGCTGGTCGACCGCCCAGCGGCCGAGGGCGGCTGGCAGGCCGCCCGCCTGGCCCGGTTGCGTGCACTGCTGACATCGCTGCCGGACGCCTACTGGCCCGACCAGTACAACAACCCCGACAACATCGCCGGTTACGCCTCCCTCGCCGCCGAGCTGGCCGTACAGCTCGACCACCTGGACGTGCTGGTGTGCAGCGTCGGCACCGGCGGCCACAGCGCCGGCGTCGTCGGCCCACTGCGCCGTCACTGGCCCGGGCTCCGGCTCATCGGCGTGGACGCCACCGGCTCGACGATCTTCGGCCAGCCCGCCAAGCCCCGCCTGATGCGCGGCCTGGGCAGCAGCATCCATCCGCGCAACGTCGCCTACGACGCGTTCGACGAAGTCCACTGGGTCGGCCCGGCCGAGGCCGCGGACGCCTGCCGGAAGCTCGCTGTCGGCAACTTCGTCAGCGGCGGCTGGAGCACCGGAGCCGTAGCGCTTGTGGCGGCCTGGGCCGCTCGTGTCCACCCGGGAGCCGTTGTCGCCACCGTCTTCCCCGACGGGCCGCATCGCTATCTCGGCAGCGTCTACGACGACGACTTCGCCGCCGCCCATGGGCTCGACCTGGCCACCGCGGCCAGGCGTCCCGTCGAGATCCCGCATCCGCGGGCCGTGGAGGCCACCGGCTGGGCCCGGTGCCGCGCCGTCACCGACCCGCTGCGCAGCCGAACCCCACGCTTGGAAAAGAGCCCGTGAAGGTCAGTCAGCGCACCGTGCGTCTCCAACTCACCGAGCCGCTGCGCATATCCCGGTCGACGATGGCGGGCCGCGAGGCCGTCTGGTTCTTCATCGAACACGCAGGCCGCCTAGGCCGCGGAGAGGCCGTCACCAGCGTGTACTACGGCCTCGATGCCGACGCACTCGGGCGACTGCTGCACGCGGAGTCCCAGTGGCTGGCACGCTTCGCCGAACCGGAGAGCGCCTTGGAGGCCCTGCGCAACGGAGGCCGGGAGAGCACCCCGCCCGCGGTGACCGCGGTCGTCGAGTCCGCGCTGCTCGATCTCGTGGGCAAGCGCGCAGGCATACCGGTCCACGAACTGCTGGGTACCTCCGCCCGGCCGTCCGCCGCGACTTGCCGCACCATCGGCATCACGTCGCCGAGGCAGGCCGAAGCCCAGGCCGCCCGCCTGGTACGGGACGGGTTCTCGGCCCTCAAGCTCAAGGCCGGGGCACCGGACCCCGCCGACGACCTGGACCGCGTACGGGCGGTGCGGGCCGCCGCCCCTCACGCGCGGCTGCTTCTGGACCCCAATGGCGCCTGGACGGTCAGCACGACCGAGAGGCTGCTGCCCCACCTCGCGGAGCTGGGAATCGAGGCCGTTGAGCAGCCGATCGCACCCGGCGACCCCGAGGCGCTGGCGAGCCTCGCCGAACGCTCGCCCCTGCCGGTCATCGCCGACGAAGACGCGGTCGGTCACGAGGACGCTCGCCGACTTGCCGGGCGGGTGCAGGGCATCAACGTCAAGCTCGCCAAGTGCGGCGGCGTCACCGCGGCACTGCGGATCGCCGAACTGATCGAGGGCACCGGTACCGAGTTGATGCTCGGCTGCCTGACCGCCAGCACGCTCGGTATCGCCCCCGCCGTGCATCTCGCCGATCGAGCCCGGTGGATCGACCTCGACGGGCATCTGCTGCTCGCCCACGACCCGTGGACCGGTATCGGCGGCGCCGACGGCACCGTACGGACGAGCCCGCGTCCGGGACTCGGCGTGCACCCGCGCACCGAGGAGGACCGAGGGTGAAGACGTGGCACGAGATACGCGGCTTCCCCCTCGCGATACGGCTCCTCCTGGTCAACCAGCTCGGCGTCAACACCGGCTTCTATCTGCTCATCCCGTACCTCGCCGTGCATCTGAGCGAGGACCTCGGGCTGTCGGCCGCTGTCGTCGGCATCGTGCTCGGCGTACGCAACCTCAGCCAGCAGGGCCTGTTCCTCATCGGCGGATCGGCATCGGACCGGCTGGGAGCGCGCAAAGTCATCATCGCCGGATGCGCGCTGCGCACCGTCGGCTTCGGGCTCTTCGCTCTCGGCGACGGACTGACGGTGCTGCTGGCCGCGTCCGTGCTCAGCGGGCTGGCCGGGGCGCTGTTCAACCCGGCCGTACGGGCGTATCTCGCCCTGGAGGCGGGGGAGCGCAAGGCCGAGGCGTTCGCCCTGTTCAACGTCTTCGCGACCACCGGCGCCCTGACAGGGCCGCTGCTCGGCAGCGCCCTGCTGCTGGTCGACTTCCGCGCCTCCGCGCTCACCGCGGCCGGGATCTTCGCAGTGCTCACGGTCGCCCAGGCCGTTGTGCTTCCGGCCCGCGAGGTCACACCGTCCGCGAACAGCGTCCTCGGGGACTGGCGCGAAGTGATCGGCAACCGCGGCTTCGTGGCGTTCGCCGTTGCCATGGTCGGCATGTTCACCATGGAGAACCAGCTGTATCTGCTGCTGCCGGACGGCGCGCGCCGGGCCACCGGCTGGGACGGCGCAGCTGGCATCGTCTTCCTCGTCGGCACCCTCACCAACCTCTGGCTGCAACTGCGCATTACTCGAGCGCTGAAGAGCACAGGCAGCAGGGCGAGATGGATCAGCGCGGGGCTCACGCTGATGGGGCTGGCCTTCATACCGCCGATGACAGTGGCGGGGGCCGGGACAGCGCAGGGCGGCGTCGGCGATGCGGTGCTCGGCGCGCTCCCTGTCCTGGCCGGGGCGCTGCTGCTCTACCTGGGCGTCATGATCGCCCAGCCCTTCGTCATGGAGCTCATCCCCCGCTTCGGCCGCCCGGAGCTCACCGGCACCTACTTCGGGCTGTTCTACGTGGTCTCGGGCATCGCCGCGGCCGTGGGCAACACGGTCGTCGGCTGGGCCATGGACGCGGGTCAGCGCGCGGGGGCGCAGTGGCTGCCCTGGGCGTGCTGCCTGGCCTTCGGGCTCATCTCGGCCGCGGGCATCGCCTGGCTGCACCACCTGCGCATCCTTCCCGCCCCCGTGGCGGCCGTACCGGTGCCGGCGTGAGGAGACACAGATGAGAAACGCAAACCTGCTCACCGACAACCCGGCCCTGTACGAGGCCCGCTTCCCCGACGAGACACGGCGGGCCGGGCGCTGGGCCGAGGACACTCTGCGGCGGCACGGTGCCGGCCCGCGGGTCCTGGACATCGGCTGCGGCACCGGCCGTGACGCCGCCCATCTGCACGGAGCCGGTCGCAGAGTCGTGGGCGCGGATCTGTCCGAGGCGATGCTGGAACACGCGCGCGTGCACCACCCCGGTCCGGAATACGTCCGGGCGGACCTGCGCGGATTCGACCTCGCCGAACGGACCTTCGACGCAGTGGTGTGCCTGGACAGTGCCTTGCTGTACTGCCACACCAACGAGGAGCTCGACGGCTTCCTGGGCTCCTGCCGCACCTCGCTGGCTCCCGGCGGGCTGCTTGTCGCGGAGATGCGCAACGGGGCCTTCTTCCTCGGCCGCACGGAACTCCTCGACCGTCCGTCCCTCAACGGCTTCACCTGGCAGGGCACCGCCTACCGGTCCACCACCATCCTGCGCGTGGACCGGGCCGCGCAACTGCTGCGCCGCACCCGTGCATGGACCGCCGACGACGGATCGCCACCGGTCGAGCAGCGCTCCGCGTGGCGGCTGCTCTTCCCCCAGGAACTGCGTCACGTCCTCGCCGTGCACGGCTTCGAGGTGCTCGCCCTGTACGACGGGCCCGGTCCCCGTACGGAGCCGCCGTGGCATGAGGGCGACCTGCCGGCCGCCACGGCCGATGCCGACCGGCTCCATCTCGTCGCCCGCCTCACGCATGCCCGCTGAACCCCACACATCGTCGCCCCCCACGCCGACATCCGCTCGCACAGCAAGGACACCCTCATGAACGACGTCCCCGTCAACGACTCCCGCTTCCCCGGCCTTCGCCGCCGGGGCTTCCTCGCCGCAGCCGGAGGCGCGGCCGGACTCGGCGCGCTCGCCCTTGCAGGCTGCGCCGGCTCCGACACCGCAGCCGGCCCCGCCAAGGCAGACGGCAAGCCCAAGCGCGGCGGACGGCTCCGCGCCGCCTTCGCAGGCGGCGGCGCGAGCGAGACCCTCGACCCGCACCTGGCCAACCTCTTCGCCGACGCCGCCCGTGCCAAGGCCCTCTTCGACAAGCTCGCCGACTACGGACCGGACCTCTCCGCGCAGCCCCGGCTCGCCTCGGCCTGGGAACCGAACGCCGGCCTGGACCGCTGGAACGTCACCCTGCGCAAGGCCGCCTTCCACGACGGCAAGCCGGTGACCGCCCAGGACGTCCTCTACAGCTACCGCCGCATCGCCGACCCGGCGAAGGCGTTCCGTGCCAAGGCGTCGCTGGAGCCCATCGACCTGAAGGCCAGCAGAGCCCTCGACGCTCGGACCATCGAGTTCGTCCTCAAGCGCCCGACCGCCGAATTCCCCAACGTGCTCGCCGCGTTCGGCGCGTACATCGTCCCCGAGGGGCTTAAGGACTTCGACAAGAAGCCGGTGGGCAGCGGCCCGTTCCGTTTCGTGTCCTTCGCGCCCGGCAGGTCGGCTGTCTTCAAGCGCAACGACGCCTACTGGGACGGCGCCCCGTACATCGACGAGCTGGAGTTCGTCGTGGCCAACGAGGAATCGGCACGCGCCAATGCCCTGCTCGGCGAGCAGGTCGAGTACGCCCACGAACTCGACCCCGCCACCGCCCGCGCCCACGAGAACAAGGGGCAGATCCAGATCGTCCGACTGCGCAACAGCGCCATGCAGGGCTTCGTCATGAAGACCGACCGGCCGCCGTTCGACGACAAGCGGGTCCGCGAGGCGTTCCTCCTGATCGCCGACCGCAAGGAACTGGTCGACGGCGCCCTGTCCGGCGCGGGCGAGATCGGCAACGACCTGTTCGGCAAGGGCTATGAGTACTACGCCGGCAGCCTGCCGCAGCGCGAACAGGACCTCGACCGGGCCCGCAAGCTGCTGAAGGAGGCCGGAGCCGAGAAGCTCAAGGTCACCCTCGACACCTCACCCGTTGCTGCCGGATTCACCGAGGCCGCGGCGATCTTCCGCGACCAGGCAGCCAAGGCCGGAGTGACCATCGAGATCAGGACCGGCAGCAAGGACAGCTACTGGAAGGACATCCTCGACTCCGGGACCCTGGCCTCCTACCGCTCCGGAGCCATGCCCATCGAGTCCCACATCTCCCAGCGCCTGCTCACCGATTCCACCACCAACGCAACCCACTGGAAGCACAAGAACTTCGACGCCCTCTACCAGCAGGCACAGTCCACCAAGGACAAGAAGGACCGCGCCGCCGTCTACGAGCGCATGCAGCGCCGCCTGCACACCGAGGGCGGCTTCCTGATCTGGGGCTTCGCCGACTGGATCCTCGGCACCGCCAGCAGGGTGCGGGGCGTCGAGCAGAAGGCACCCGCCAACTCCCTCGACTGGGCGCGCTTCGACAAGGTCTGGCTGGCGTGATCGGACTCCGGTCCTGGGTCGCCCGGCGGCTGCTGCTCGGCGTGGCGCAGACGGCAGCCGTCGTGCTGCTCGTCTTCGCCCTCACCGAGGCGCTGCCGGGCGACGCCGCAGTGGCGCTCGCCGGCGACCAGCCCGACCCTGAGCGGATCGCGGCCATCCGCGAGGCGATGCATCTGGACCGGCCGGCGTACGAACGCCTGGCGGACTGGGCGGCCGGGCTGCTGCACGGCGACTTCGGCACGTCCCTGGCGTCGGGGCGGCCCGTCAGCACGTACATCGCGGACGGCTTCGGGCCGACCGTGCTGCTCGCCGTGCTCACGATGGTGCTGCTGGTGCCCGCCGGGGTCGGCCTCGGTGTGCTGGCCGCCCGCCACGAGGGGCGTCTCGTGGACCGGCTCGTCAGTTCGGTGGCGCTGGGCGTGTACGCGGTCCCGGAGTTCGCCTTCGGCGTGCTGCTGGTCACCGTGTTCGCCCTGCGCCTCGGCTGGCTGCCGCCGACCGCCGTCGGCTACGGCACCGACCTGCTCGCCCACCCCGCGGCGCTGGTGATCCCCGTTCTCGTCCTGCTGTCGCGGCCGGTATGTTCGCTGGCGCGCCTGGTACGGGCGGGCATGATCGATGCGCTGGCCTCGCCGTACGTCGCCCAGGCCCGCCGCTACGGCATCTCCGGCGTCCGCATCCGTTACATGCACGCGCTGCCCAACGCCATCGCGCCTGCCGCCCAGCAACTTGCCCGCACGGTCGACTGGTTGCTGTGCGGGGTCATCGTCGTGGAGGCGCTGTATGTGATCCCCGGGCTCGGAACGGTGCTGATGAATGCTGTCGCCGAAAGGGATGTTCCGGTGGTGCAGGGCCTCGCGGTGGTCTTCGGGCTGACCGCTGTCGCCCTCAATCTGGGCGCCGACCTGGTCGCCCACCGCTTCGCGCCGCGGGCGGGGGTGGCCGCATGAGACACCGCGCCATGCTCGGTGCGCTGATCGTCGGCGTACCGCTCGCCCTAGCCCTGCTCGGACCGCTGTTCGCCGGAGCCCCTGGCCCACGGGCCGCCTCCTTCACCCTCGGCGGCGAACACTGGCTCGGCACCGACTTCGTCGGACGGGACGTCTGGCGGCAAGTGCTGCTCGGCGGACGGTCCGTGGTCCTCGTGGCCCTGGCCGCGACTTCACTGGCCTACCTGGTGGCCCTGCCGGTCGGACTCATCAGCGCGCTCACCCACCGGACATGGCTCGAAGAGCTGCTGATGCGGCCCGTGGACGTGCTGCTCGCCGTGCCGTCGCTGCTGATGATCCTGCTGGTGGCCGCCGTCTTCTCGCCAGGGGTGGCGGGACTCTCACTGCTTGTGGCCCTGGTCAACATCCCGGACGCCGCGCGGATCGTCCGCGCGGCCGCGGCCGAAGCTGCCTCACGCCCGGCCGTCGAAGCACTGCGCATGCAGGGCGAGACCTGGTGGCGCATGGCCGTCGGCTATGTCGGCAGGTCGATCGCGCGCACACTCGCCGCAGACGCGGGCGTACGCCTCACAGGCGCGCTCTACCTGGTGGCCACCGCGGCCTTCCTCGGCGTGGGAGTCGCGCCGGACGCCTCCGACTGGGCCGTGATGGTGGACCGCAACCGTACGGGCCTGTTCGTCCAGCCCTGGGCCGTGGTCGTCCCGGCCCTGATGATCGTCGCCCTGACCATGGGCGGCAACCTGCTCTCCGACGCCGTACTGGAAAAGACGCCGTACTGGAAAAGAGGAAACGCACGTGACCGCGGTCGCTGAGATCAAGGACCTACGCGTCGAGATCGACGGCCGCGCGATCGTCGACGGCGTCAGCTTTCAGGTCCGGCCGGGGAAGGTCACGGCACTCGTCGGCGCGTCCGGCAGCGGTAAGACAACCACGGGCCTCGCGCTGCTCGGCGAGTACCCGGCGGGTGCCCGTGTGACTGGTGACGTACGCGTATCCAACGGCCTCGTCGGATATGTACCCCAGCACCCCGGCGCCGTCCTCAACCCCGCACGCCGGGTCGGCGCGCTGCTGCGGGACATCGCCCGCGAGCAGGGGTCGGGCCTGCCCAGGCCCGAGCGCCGGGCCGCCGCCCGAACGCGCATCCTGCACGCACTCTCGGCCGCACAGCTCCCGGAGGGCGAGTCCCTGCTTCGGCGCTATCCGCACCAGCTCTCGGGTGGCCAGCAGCAACGCGCCGTCCTGGCACAGGCACTGCTGCTCGGCGCCAGTGTTGTGGTCGCGGACGAGCCGACCACGGGGCAGGACGTGCTGACGAAGCGGCACATCGTCGACCAGCTGGCGGCGGTCGCCCGGCAGGGTGTCGCTGTGGTCCTGCTGAGCCACGACCTGGACGTCGTCCGGGCCCTGGCCGACGAGGTTCTGGTCATGCGCGGCGGCCGAATTGTGGAGGCGGCCCCCGCAGGGCAACTGTGGCTCGCACCGCGACATCCCTGGACTGCCGAACTCCTGGCAGCAGACGGGAAGACAGACGACAGCCCGCCCGTGCGCGAAGGACACGTGGCACTCCAGGTACGTGGCCTCACCGCCCGGCACCGCGACGGCGCCCGCAGTACCAAGGAAGTGGTGCGCATCCCCGAACTCACCCTCCGCTCAGGCGAGTGCCTGGCCGTCGTCGGCCGCTCCGGAAGCGGCAAGACAACGCTCGCCCGCTGCCTCGCCGGACTCCACCGGGACTACGCAGGTGAAGTCCTGCTCGACACCACCCCGCTCCCGCGCAGCCTGCGCGCCCGGACCCGTGAACAACTGGCCGCTGTGCAGTACGTCTTCCAGGACGCGAAGGCCGCGTTCGACGAACACCGACCGGTCCTGGACCAGGTGGCACGCACGGCGGTGCGGCTGCGAGGAGCGGACCCGCGAGAGGCTCTTGCGGAGGCCTTGAACACCCTGACCGGCCTCGGCCTCACCGAGGAGCTGGCGCGGCGCAGGCCCGGCCAGCTGTCCGGCGGCGAACTCCAACGGACCGCGCTCGCCCGGGCCCTGCTCGCCCGGCCACGGGTGCTGATCTGCGACGAGATCACCTCCGGCCTCGACACGGTCACCCGGTGCGGCCTCCTGGACACGCTCGCCGTCCTGCTGAGCGACCGACCCGAACTGGCCCTGGTCCTGATCACCCACGACCTCGACACCGCAGCGACTGCCGCCCGGATCGCCGTACTGGACGCCGGCGAGCTCATCGAGCAGGGGCCGGCACAACAGGTGCTCACCGCGCCGCGGCACGGATTCACTGCTTCACTCGTGGCAGGTTCGGCGGGTCTGGTAGCGAATTTCCGTCCCTGACTGGTCGGGGACCGTTGCCTTTGATCTCGCCGTTCCAGCTCCAACGCGGCTGGGGGGTGGCCTCGTCCCGCAGGTTGCGACGTAGTGCGTGAAGGCTGTGGCGGCGGGGTGATCGTGGCGAACCCCAAGCCGTCGGAGAGTGCTGAGTCCAGCATGTGGGTCCGGCCCGACCGGATCTGGCTTGCTCGCCGTGCAGCCGGTTCGAACCGGCTGCAGCTCACCTGGAGGGGGCGCCCCATTGCCATGGACACGTTGGTGGCAGCGACTGCCTCAACCGCGCGACATGGGTTGTCTGAAACCGTTCCGGGTTTGATCGAGGCTCTAGGTTGTGAGTGTGACCTGGGGTTTTGAGTTCTGCTGGTGGTAGATGGGGGGCTGGCTCCGGGCATAACGTGCAGTCGGTTCTCCCCCGGCGCCGTCGGCATGCGCGCGACGGCGCCGGGGGGTGATTCCGGTGTCCCGATCTCGTTGTTGAACGATCCGTATAATGGGGGCACGCTTCGACGCCGCCGGGGCCCGTACCAAGAGGTACGGGCCCCGGCTCGTTCCGGGCGCCAGACCGAGGAAGGTTCCCCATGAACGCACCGCTGCCGGCCCCTGCACGCTCCCGTGCCGACAAGCCCCGGCGTGCCACAGCGCCGCAGGGGGAACTGTCGATGCCACGGACGGTGATCCCGGGCCTGCCGCCGGTCGAGTCCTTCGACGCACTCGGGCTGCCGCCGGAGCTGATGGAGACGATGACCGGCCTCGGGGTGAAGGAGCCGTTCCCGATCCAGGCGGCGACCCTGCCCAACGCGCTGGCCGGCCGCGATGTCCTCGGCCGCGCGCGGACCGGTTCCGGCAAGACGCTCGCTTTCGGGCTTGCGCTGCTCGTCCGGACGGCAGGCCTGCGAGCGGAGTCGAAGCGGCCGCTCGCACTGGTCCTGGTGCCCACGCGGGAACTCGCGCAGCAGGTGAGCGACGCGCTGGCGCCGTACGCGCAGGCGCTGAAGGTGCGGCTGGCGACGGTGGTCGGCGGGTTGTCGATCAACCGGCAGTCGGAGCTGCTGCGGAGCGGCGCCGACGTGGTCATCGCGACGCCGGGGAGGCTGGCCGACCTGGTGTCACGCCGGGACTGCCACCTGAACCAGGTGCGGATCACGGTGCTGGACGAGGCGGATCAGATGTGCGACCTCGGTTTCCTGCCTCAGGTTTCGGAGATCCTGGACCAGGTCCGTCCCGACGGGCAGCGACTGCTGTTCTCGGCCACGCTGGACCGCAACATCGATCAGCTGGTACGGAGCTACCTGCGCGACCCGGTGCTCGCCTCGGTCGACAAGGTGGCGGGCTCGGTCACCACGATGGAGCACCACGTGCTCAACATCCACGCCGCCGACAAGTTTGCGACCGCGACCGAGATCGCCGCACGCGACGGCCGGGTACTGATGTTCCTGGACACCAAGGCCGGCGTCGACCAGTTCACCCGTCAACTGCGGGCCAGCGGCATACAGGCCGCTGCCCTGCACAGCGGGAAGTCGCAGCCGCAGCGCACGCACACGCTCGCCAGGTTCAAGGACGGTGAGATCACCGTGCTGGTGGCCACCAATGTCGCGGCGCGGGGGATTCACATCGACGCGCTCGACCTCGTCGTCAACGTCGACCCGCCGGCCGACGCCAAGGACTACCTGCACCGTGGTGGGCGCACCGCACGCGCCGGGGAGTCCGGGAACGTGGTCACCCTGGTCACCCCCAACCAGCGACGCGATGTGAACCGGATGATGTCCGACGCCGGGATCCGGCCGACTGTCACACAGGTGCGCTCCGGCGAGGAGAAGCTGACCACCATCACCGGGGCGAAGCGCCCGCCGATCGGGGGGAGGACCAGCGGCGGCAACGCCCCCTTCCGCGGCCTCGGCACCCGTCCGGGCCGCCCCGCGAAGGAGTCCCGCAAAGCCGCCGAAGCCCGTAAGACCGCGGAAGCCCGCGCAGCGGCCCGGGTACGCAAGGGCCGCTGACGCGGGACGAACCGGCCGGAGAGAGACGTGGCGGGCGGCCTTTGTGCGAAGGCACCGCGCGACGTCTCGCTGCTGGTCAGCGGTTGCTTGAAGTCCCGGTCGACCGTGTCCGCCAGGACCGGGGGTGCGGGCACCGAAGCCGGTCAGGTCCGTAATAGGTCTGCTTCGGCCTCATCGAGTAGTACAGGTAGTTCCGCTCGGCGGTGGTGCCGGACCAGGCCTGCACGGCGCGCCAGTACCTGGGGCCTTCGCCGGGGGCATCGCCGTCCGGGTAGAGCACGATGCCCATGACGCCGTGCATCACTTCACGCTCTTCGGTCGTGTAGATGACGTCGGCGCCTTCCCGGTAGTCGATGACGCGTGCCCAGAACGGCCCGTGCAGGCCGAGCGCCCTGGGCAGCTCCAGGTGGCGGTCGATGAACTCGTCACCGCTGATCATCCCGTCGTGGGCGAACGGCGCCTCTGCCGCCATGTACGGCATGGCAAACATCTCGCCACGGCTTCTGGCGTGGAGGAAGTCCGCGGCCTCCAGCAGAGTCAGCCTTTCGAGCGATCGCGTCTGGAGAGACCGCGAGGTCTCCAACTCCTTGGGGGCGTATGCGCCGCAGTCAGTCATGGAGACACCTGCCAGTTCCGGTGAATCGTTCCCTGTCCCGCTCCGTGGTCGTTGCCTGCCGCCGGCCGGCCGATGAGGGGGCGGGTGTGATGGCGGCATGCACAGCCTGTTCCAGTGGTCCTGCGCCGGACCAAAACCTTGGCGCCGACGGACGGCATGGCCGGGATCCGTCCTTGGCCATATGCTCAAGGGTCGGGGAAGCTGCCCGTTTCAACCATCCGGCAGGTGTCCGGAACCACCCCCGCCGACTGGCTGGCGCAGCTCGCCGCCCGGCCGGATTCGGTGTCGGGCACCCGCGGGGCGTCCCTCCGCGTGGTACGAATCGGACAGTGGCCCGATGGCGAGTGGAGCCCGCGTGATCCGGGTATTGGTGGTCGACGATGAGGCCTTGATCCGTACCGGCTTCCAGCGCATCCTCGATGCGGCGGACGGTATCGAGGTCGTGGCTGCGGTCCCTGGTGGCCAGGCGGTCCGGACGGCCCAGCAGGTACGTCCCGACGTCGTGCTGCTGGACATCCGGATGCCGGACGTGGACGGACTCACCGTCCTGGCCGGCCTCCGTCGGCTGCCGCACCCTCCGGTCGTGGCCATGCTCACGACGTTCGACATGGACGAGTACGTGGCAAAGGCGCTTCGCTCCGGCGCCGCCGGCTTCCTGCTCAAGGACACCGACCCTGAGGAGCTTCCTTTCCTGGTGCGGGCCCTGGCCGAAGGCGGCACCGTGCTGTCGTCCAAGGTCACGCGGACGGTTGTGGACGGCTATCTCGAAGCCGGCTTGCAGGAACCCGCTGCCCGCGGCCTCGGCCGGCTGACCGACCGCGAGCGGGACGTACTCGTCCTCATCGCCGAGGGACTGTCCAACACCGACATCGCCGCGCGGATGCACCTGAGCACCGGCACGGTCAAGGACCATGTGAGCGCCATCCTCACCAAGCTGGAGGTGGGCAGCCGCGTCCAGGCCGCCCTGCTCGCCGAACGGGCGGGACTTCTCAGGCCGACGCGGGACCAGGAGGGGGAATGACCCCCCGCCACCTGCCCGCCCCGCTGCTGGACGCCGCCCTCGTCGGAGTCTCGCTGCTCGACGTCTGGGCCAACGTCGGCACCAGCGAGCCGCTACGCCTGGCCTGCGCCCTGGCCGCTGCCCTCTGCCTTGTGCTGCGCCGTCGCCTTCCGCTGCTGACTTTCCTGCTGACCCTGCCCGCAGTCATGCTCTCCGACGCGGTCTTCGCCGCGCTGGCCGCGCTGTACACCCTCGCCTCGCTCACCCGCCGACGCACCCTCCTCACTCTGTGTGCGGTGACGTTCACGATCAGCGACATCACCTCGTGGCCGGCACCGCACTTCGACCTGCGCACCTCGACCTTGATCACTCTGGGCTACACCGGGGCGACGGCGGGCGCGGCCGTCTTTCTCGGCCAGCTCGTCCAGGCCCGGCGTGACCTGTCGCTGCGGATCGCGGAGATCTCCGAGGCGCGTGACCACGAGCGGCTGCTGACCGACCAGACCGTGCTGGCAAGGGAACGCGCGCAGCTCGCCCGGGAGATGCATGACGTGGTCTCCCACCAGGTCAGCCTGATTGCGGTGCGGGCCGGAGCGCTCCAGGTCGGCACCCGGGACGCCGAGGTCAAGGAAGCCGCAGCCACGATCCGGCGGCTGAGCGTACAGACCCTGGACGAACTGCGGCACATGGTCAGCGTCCTGCGTGCCTCCGGCGGCCGCCCCACGGAGCTGACCCCGCAACCGTCCCTGGCCGACCTGCGGCAACTGGTCGACAACAGCGGCATCGAGGCCGAGCTGCAGACGGACCTCCCCGACGGCCTCCCCCCGACCGTCCAGCGCGCCATCTACCGCACCGTCCAGGAAGCGCTGACCAACGTACGCAAGCACGCCCCCGGCGCCACCACGACGATTCGCATGTCCCACGAGGGCGGCACCGTCCGTGTCACGGTCACCAACACCGCACCGACCCGGCGCGCTCTTCCTCTGCCCAGTGCGCACTACGGTCTGGTCGGCCTGCGTCAGCGCGCCGCGCTCCTCGGCGGAACCGTCACCTCCGGCCCCACGGCCGACGGCGGCTACGAACTTCGCCTGGAGCTTCCGGACATGGTCGCGCCGTGACCGAGATCCCCGGCCCAGTGCCCGGGAGTCGTCAGTCCCAGAGTTTGTACGTCACTTCCCGCTCCGTGTGCGCAGGCCTGCTGTCGGTGTAGGTGAGTTGCATCCGGCTGAAGTGCTGGAGCTCAGGATGCTTCTTCCAGGTCGCTGGGCGGTCGAGCCTCACGGTGACGGGGTAGGAGTGGAATTTGCCCGCGGCGCAGTAGGGCTGACAGTCGTTCACCACGTCGAGTCCTCTGGCCACTGCGGACGTCGGGCCCCAACTGGACCACTGGAGTTCGGTGAGGCGGTTGTTGCCGTCCCCGCAGGCGAGCAGGAAGTCGGCCGGGCGTACTTGTGGTTTCCAGAAACAGTCGACGGCCACCACGTGAGCGGGCGAGGGAGACACTGCGGAAGCGGATGCCGGCACTCCTGCTGTTGCGAGCGCTGCGGCAGCGCACAACATGACCGCTGTTCTGAGCTTGTTCCTCTGCATGTCGGCTCCTCAGCTGCCTCTTTTCGAGCCCATGTGGCTCTGCGTGTACACCTTGGTCCGGCGCGTCACGACGCCCGCCTCCGCCTGCCCCTTCACAACCCGCGTCCACGATGTGGCCGGCCGGCCGGCCCGGTGACCGCGTCGACGGCGGAGGGGGAGGCCGCCAGGGAGAGGGTGTCCGGCTCGTCGGAGCTGAGCACATCGTCGCCGTACAGGCCCTTCAGCCAGTTCGACTGGTAGACGGTGTCGAGATACCGATCGCCGAGGTCCGGCGCGATGGCCACCGCGGTGACTTCACGCTCGTCGTGCTCGGCCAGCCAGCCCATCGCGCCGCTGACCACCGTCCCGGTGGAGCCGCCGAACAGGAAACCGTGCCGGGCCAGATAGTGGCAGGCACGGATGGTGTCCGCCTCCTCGACGCGCAGCACCTCATCCACGTAGGACTCGTCGAGCAGTGGCGGCCGGATACTCATGCCGAGGCCCGGAATCATCCGGCGGCCCGGCTCACCGCCGAACGCCACCGAGCCGACGCTGTCCACGGCGATGATCCGCACCTGCTGGTGCCACTGCCGGAAGTAGCGCGCGCAGCCCATCAGGGTCCCGGTGGTTCCGGCTCCGACGAACAGCACGTCCAGTCCCGGGAATTCGCGGGCGATCTCCGGCGCCGTCCTGCGGTAGTGCGCCTTCCAGTTGCTCGGATTGGTGTACTGGCTGAGCCACACGTACCGGTCGTCGGAGGCACACAGCTCGCGGATGTAGTCGATCCGCGCTCCGAGGAAACCGCCGTTGGCCTCCTGACCGGCGACGATGTGCACCTGGCTGCCCAGTGCCTCCATCATCAACCTGGTCGACAGGTTGCAGCGAGAGTCCGTCACGCACAGGAACCGGTAGCCCTTGCTCGCCGCGATCGTGCTCAGCGCCACACCGAGGTTTCCGGACGACGATTCGACCAGGATCGAATCCGGCGTCAGGACTCCCTCCTGTTCAGCGGTCTCCACCATCTCGATCGCGGCTTTCAGCTTGATCGAGCCGGCGAAGTTGAAACCCTCACACTTCAGGAAGAGCGGATGGCCGTAGATCGACCGGAGGTCGACGTAGAGCTCCTCCTCGTTGAAGGCATAGGGGACGGATATGACGGGCACGGTGGCCTCCTCATCTGCAGCAGAGCACGTTCGGAACGTCCGTCCGGCCGCATACGGGCTTCTCGCTCTCAGGGGCGGGAGCCTGCGTCCCACAAGGCCGGACGGCGGAACTCTGCGTCAGTGTCGGTGGTGTCGGGCGCCCAGACGTACGGCGGCTCGACCGGTGATCTCTCACTGGGATTCCTGTACAACCCTCCAGGGCTCGCGGCCAGTTCATCCGTACCGGCTCAGTTCGTGGAAGAAGTCGTCGACGACGTGCAACTCTCCGGCGCGGGCCACCTCGTCGTAGACCCACTTGCCCACGGCGAGGTCGAGGACGCCGAGACCGAAGGGCGAGAACACCACCGTCCGGTCCGCCGGCACCGTCACCCGTCCGGCCATCACGTCGTCCAGCGTGCCGTGCAGGAAGTCCCGGTTGCCCGTGAGCTGCTCGGCCAGATGCGTCGAGGTGTCGGCCTTCAGACAGTGCTCGATGTCGTCGACGATGTTGGTCGAGGCGAGCACGATCACCGGCGCGAGGTCGCGCAGTGACACGTGCAGCACCAGTGGATGGTGTGCGAACCACGACAGGTCGCTGACGTGCGGCTGACCGGCGACGGTGGCGAAGACCACCAGGTCGCTGAGGCGGATCAGCTCCTCGGCGCTGTCGTGCACGGTGATCCTGCCGGCTGTGCCCGACTGTTCCAGGTAACAGCGGAAGCCGGCCGCGCTGTCGGTGGACAGGTCGTGCACGCCGATCTCGTCGAACGACCAGCCCGTGCCGGCAAGGAAGGTGTGGATGTAGCGGGCGATCAGGCCCGTCCCGACGAACCCGACGCGTGTCGGCCGCGGCCGGCTGCGGCTGAGGCATTCGGCCGCCGACGCCGCCGACGCGGCCGTCCTGGTGGCGCTGATGATCGAGCTTTCCAGACAGGCGAACGGATAGCCGCTGTCGTGGTCGTTGAGGATCAGCACGGCCGAGGCCCTCGGGATGCCCGCCGTCACGTTCGCCGGGAAGCTGGAGATCCACTTCAGGCCGTCCACCCGCGTCTCTCCGCCGATCGAGGCGGGCAGCGCGATGATCCGGGAGGACGGGCGGTCGGGCAGCCGCAGGAAGTAGGACGGTGGGTTCACCGACTGACCGGCGCTGTGCAGCCTGTAGGTGGCCTCGACCAACTCGACGATTTCCTTCTCGCGCCCCTGCAGTACGCGCTGAACCTGGGCACCGGAGATCACCGCGAACGGTGGCACAGTGAGCGGCTCGGGCATTGAGGACTCCGTGGTGAGGGAACGGATGACGGTCACCCTGCGGTGCCGTTCGGCGAGCAGTCGGTCAGGCGCACCGCCTCGGCCATCGCGACCAGCACCTCGCGCGGCCCTTCGAAGGGCTCCCTGCTGTGCGCGGTGCGGATGTTGTCGACGAACAGCAGGTCGCCGGCCTGCCACGGCTCGCGTGCGGTGCAGTCCTCGTAGACCTTGTTGATCAGTTGCACGACGTCCTCGCCGATGGGGTCGCCTTCGCCGAAGCGGGTGTTGAACGGCAGTCCGTCGGCGCCGTAGACGTCCACCAGGTACTCGCGCACCTCGGGGGCCATCGTCCACTCGTTGAGGAACGCGATCTGGTTGAACCAGCAGCGCCGGCCGGTGACCGGGTGTCGCACGACGGCGCTGCGGCGCTGCCTGGTGTGCAGTCCACCGTCGGGCTGCCATTCGTACTCGATCGCGTTGGCGCGGCAGTAGTCCTCGATGGCCCCCCGGTCCTCGGTGCCGAACGCTTCGGCCAAGGACGCACCGATCTCGTCGTTGTAGCTGCGGGTGAGCATCCAGCCCTCCCGCGCGAACCGCTTGGTCAACTCGTCGGGCAGCGCCTCGAGTACGGTCGGTGAGTCGGCCACCGCGGTGGCTCCGCCCTCGGTGGGCGCACTGAGGCACGCGAACAGCATCAGGCCGGGGAACTCGAGCCGGTAGCTCAGTTCGTGATGCATGCACATCGGCTGGTTCGGCGGCCACGTCGACGAGGAGTACACGCCGTCGGAGTAGGCCTTACGGGGGGCGAAGGCCTCCTTCTCGGCCATCGGAGCGGTGGCCAGCCGCTGAAGAACGGCACCGAACTCGGCCGCGTCGCGCAGCTCCAGGCCACGGACCAGGACCGAGCCGCGCCCGGCGACGACGGCGCGCAGGGCTTCACGCTGCTCGCCCACCCAGGTTGCCGCGTCGGCCGTGGCCTCGACCCGCAGCATGGGAGGTTTGCCGGGTTGTGACTCCACATCGAGCAGTGATGTCGGCAGTGAGGACGGCATCATGTGTTCCTTTCAGTCGCGGCTCAGGAAGAGCCCGGCCAGTCGGCGGCGCGCAGCACTGCCTTGGCCGCCTCGGTCGGACGGGTGCGCAGGAAGTAGTGGCCGCCGTCGGCGAGCTCGTGCAGGTCGACGTGCTCGGCCAGGAGCTGCCAGTCGCGGTACCGGCGCGGGAATTCCGCCGTGCTCGGGTCGTCCGCGGCAACGACCACGGTGACCGGCGCGGACAGCCGCACTGTCGGTGGGGTATCCAGCGCGTCGGCGAAATAGCGGTGTGCGGACACGCAGTCGTGCCGGAAGGCGGCGCCGACCTGCTCGGCGTGGTGCGCATCCAGCTCACCGAGCTCGGCGTACCCGCTGTCCACGGCCAGCCGTGCGGCGATCTCCGTGTTGCTCCGCTCGGCCAGCTCGGCGATGGCGGCGCGCCGGTCGCCGGCGTCACCGAGCAGCTGCGCTCCCAGGAACACCCGCTGGACCTCTACGCCGCGCTCCTGGAGCTGCCTGGCCGTCTCCACGGCCAGTGCGGTGCCCGAGGAGTGACCCCACAGCAGGAGCCTGGTCAGACCACGCCGGGTGATCTCGGTGACGATCTGCTCGGCCACCTGTGCCATCGGCACGAACGGCTCGCTCTCGCGGGCCACATCGTGACCGGGCAGCTCTACGGCGTAGACCGATATGCCGCCGGTCGGCAGAGCCCTGGCCATCGGCCGGAAGTTCACGGCGTTGCCGCCGGCACAGGGAAAGCACAGCAGGGCACCGGACTGCGCCCGGTCCGGTCCCGACAGTGACTGCAGCAGCCCGGACCGCTCGGACCTGCCGTCGACCACTGCGGCCAGATCGGCGAGGACCGGGTGACGGGTGACGTCCTTGAGGGTCACCGCACGGTCCAGGGCAATGGCCAGCTTCACTGCCGTCAGCGACGTGCCGCCGCGGTCGAAGAAGTGGTCCCGCCGTCCGATCAGGTGCTGCGGAATGCCGAGCACCTGCTCCCAGGCGTCCGCGATCCGCTGTTCGGCCGGCGTGCTCGGCGCGTGGTGGTCGGCCTCGACGACGTCGAGTTCTCCGGCGAGCGCGCTCAGTGTCTTCCTGTCGATCTTGCTGTTGGCGGTCAGCGGCAGGTCTTCCCGCCAGTGGAAGGCGGACGGGACCATGTACTCGGGCAGCGAGGCACCCAGTCCGTCCCGGAGGACGTCGACCTCCAGGGGCTCGGGTGCGCAGTAGAAGGCCACCAGGTGTTTGCCTTGGCCGGCCCGCTCGGCGATCACCACTGCGCCGTCGCGGACACCGGGCACCCGCAGCAGGGTGTTCTCGATCTCGCCGATCTCGACGCGGAAGCCACGGATCTTGACCTGGGTGTCCCGGCGGCCGAGGAACTCCAGCTTCCCCTCCGGCTGCCAGCGGCCGTAGTCGCCGCCCCGGTAGAGCCGCCGGCCCGCGCGGTGCGGATCGTCCAGATAGGCCAGCCGGGTGCGTTCGGGGTCGTTGACATATCCGCGCCCGACGCAGACTCCGGAGAAGACGATCGCTCCCGGGGCGCCCAGCGGAACGGGGGACAGGTGCTCGTCGACCACATAGACATGCACGTTGTTGACGGGGCGCCCGAGCGGGACCCGGTCCCCGTCCGGCACCCGGTCCATCACTTCGTGGTTCGTGTCGTCCGAGGTCTCGGTCAGCCCGTAGGCGTTGACCAGCTGGATCCTGGGCTCGGCCGTGAACCAGCGCTGGATGAGCTCCTTCTTCAACGCCTCGCCGGTGACCGACACACACCGCAGGTCCGGCAGCTCGCGGGGGCGCTGCTCCAGACAGGAGAGCACGACATCGAGGTACGACGGCACCACCTGGAGCACGGCCACCCGGCCGTCGGTGATCTTGTCGATGAAGCGTTCGACGTCCAGGATCACTTCCTGCTCGACCAGCAGGGTCCGCCCACCGACCAGCAGCGCCGACAGCAGCTGCCACAGCGAGATGTCGAAGCACTGTGGTGCGGTCTGGGCCACCACCTGCCCCTCGCCGATCCCCAGGTCGTCGATCTTTGCGTAGAGATGGTTGAGCAGGCCCGCGTGCTCGCACATCGCACCCTTGGGCTCACCGGTGGAGCCGGAGGTGAAGTAGATGTAGGCCAGTTGGTCCGGCGCCACGCCGACGCCGGGATCACCGTCGCCGTGCTCCTCCTCGTAGGCCGTGTCGACGAAGAGTGTCCGGACCGTGGGCAGTGCGTCGAGGGCCCGATCGAGGGTGGTGGTGCTGCCTCGTTCGGTCAGTACGAGGGCGCACTCGGCGCGGGAGAGCGTGGTCGCGATGCGCCCGGCCGGGAAATGCGGCTCGATGGGCAGATACACTCCACCGGCCTTGAAGACCGCCAGGACCGCGGCCAGCCAGTCCAGGTTGCGCTCGGTCACCACTGCGACGACCCCTTCGCGGCGCAGGCCCCGGGCCAGCAACGCGCGTGCCACCCGATTGGCACGGGCGTTGAGCTCCTGGTACGTCCACTGCCGGCCGCCGTGCACCGCCGCGACAGCGCCCGGATGCGCCCGCACACGCTGCTCGAACAACTCGTGCACCCGAAGGTCCGGCAACTCCCGGCACGGGCCCGCCAGCCCGTCGAGCTGGAACCGCAACTCCTCGGCGGACAGCAGACTCTGCCGCCCGTGCCCGGCATCGGGGTCGGCGGCGATCAGCCCCAGCGCGGCAAGGTGGTAGCCGGCGATACGGGCCGCGCAGTCGGCGTCGAGCACCTCGGTGCGGTAGCGCAGCCGCAGCCCGAGCCGGCCGCCGTGGTGCGCGAACCCCACCCACAGAGCCGTGTCCTCGGCCGGCTCACCGCCGGCACCGGCCGGATCGAGCACGGTCTCGAAGAGCGGGCCGGTCAGCCCCAGCTCGCGTCGGAGATCACCGATCGGGAAGTCCTTGTGCGACAGCAGCTCCGACTCGACCTGGTGCGCGCTCAGCAGCAGCGTCCGCCACGAGCCCGGATCCGTCGTCAGCCGGCACGGCAACGGCCGGCCGCCCTCCGGCGGAACGTAGCCGGTCACGACCTCCGTCTCGCCGGACAGCGCGCCAAGCACCTTCGCGTGCGCGGCCAGCAGAATCGAACTGAGCGGCACCGCTGCCTCGTCCGTCAGCCGGCGCAGCGCTTCCACCACCTCGTCCGGGACCGCCGCCTCGTGCTCGCAGACGCCCGGCGCCGGACGGAGCGTCCACCGGGGGATCGGGGTGAAACCGCCGGCGAGGAGCACACCGCGCCAGAAGTCACGGCCGGAGTCCATGTGCGTTTCCATCGGATCCTCCCCTCTGCTCACGGGCTCCACAGTGCTGTTCGCGCACCGGCGTCACGGGGTGACCGAGGGCTTGTCGCAGCTCCGAGGCCGGGTTTCCTCCCCACGACGCGTGCGGGGGAATCTCCTCGCCCTTCATGAGGAAGGAGTCAGGCGCGAGCACGGCGCCGTCGCCCATCGTCACGCCGTAGTGGACGTGAGCGCCGACACCGAGGGTGCAGCCGCTGCCGAGCGTGGTGTGGTCGGACTTGAAGGTGCCGTCCTCCTGCGAGTGGCACTGGATCTTGCTCCCCGCATTGAGCGTGCAGCCGTCCGCGATGGCGATGAGCGTCCGCTCGGTCAGCATGCAGCCGTCGTCGAAGACCCTGCTGCCGAGCCGGACACCCAGCAACCGCCAGATCATGTTCTTGAAGGGGGTGCCGTTGAAGACGTTGAAGTACTCGACGGGCACCTTCCAAAGGCGCTCGTGCAACCAGAAGTTCGGGTCGTAGATGGAACACAACTGCGGTCGCAGTGCACGGAATGCCGTGATGACGCGTTCCACCAGTACGTAGTAGAGCGCGGTGAACACGAGGGCGAGGGCCAGGGACGCGGCGATCATCATCTGTCCGAGAGCGCCGTACAGCTCGACGGCCGCGAGGCCGAGGAGCGTGAGCACGAACAGGTGCAGCCACCGCACGAACAGGAACGCACCCATCGTGCGGATGTTGTAGCGGTTCTTCGCGGCGAGGTGGTCGCGCAGGGTGGCCCCGCCCCGCAGATGGTCGAACCGGCTGTCGCGCTCCACCGACCGGGGAATCTCGAAGCAGGGCGAGCCGAGCAGGCCCACCCCCTCGCGGACCTCGCCGTCCAGCGGAACCATCACCTTGGTCGCGAGGAGGCAGTTGTCACCCGTCTTGGCCCGCGAAGGATAGGCGATGTTGTTCCCGAGGAAGTTGCGCGGCCCGATCGATGCCTGGGACACGCAAAAGGATGTGCTCGAGAAGTCGGCGTTGATGATCGAGAGCCCGTCGGCGATCATCGTTCCGCTGCCGACATGGCTCAGGTACGGCGTCTCGTGCTGCACTTCCGTGCCGAAGTTGGACCCGGTCTGCTCGACCTGGGACAGGTCGTAACCGAGGCCGCGCAGATAGTGGACGATGTAGGAGCTGTCGCCGAAGAGCCATTTGAAGAACTTGATGTTCGTCATGCGTGCGATCGCCCGGTGCACGGAGTAGTGAAAGCCGTACAGCGGATAGGCCTTGTCCGGCTTGATCAGCAGGTTCAGCAGGCGGGGAACGGTGAGCAGTACGGCGAGGCCCACGATGCCGAAGCCGAGGAAGAGCGCGAGGGAAAGGACCAGCGCGTCGGTGAAGAGCTGCGGCGTGGTGATCCCCATCGCGTCGAGGCCCGGCACGTTGACCAGAGCAGGGAACACGGCCAGCAGCATGTACAGGCCGCCGACGGTCAGGGGCACGTACAGCAGGAGCACCTGGAGCACGGTGACGAGGCCGTAGCCGGCCCGGCGCAGCGTGCCGCAGCGCGCCGGCGCGACCCTCACGTAGTCGACCTCCGTGCTCTGCGCCGGGGATCCGTGCCAGTGCTGGCCGTCGGGGACCACCTGGCCGCTGTGCAGCGACGACGCGTGGCCGAGCTGCGCTCCGTCGCCCATCGACGTGTCGATGTCGAGCACGGTCTTCTCGCCGATGAACACGTCCCTGCCGAGGGTGACCGGGCCGGTCTGGATACGCCCGGCGTGCGCCCGGTAACAGAGAAGGAACGCTTCCTTACGGATCACGGTACCGGCGCCGATCGTGAGCAGGTCGGTGCAGACCGGAATGGTTCGGGAGAGGATCGTGACCCCCTTGCCGATCCGCGCGCCGAGTGCCCGCAGGTACAGCACGTACAGCGGATTTCCGACGAAGAAGATCATCGGGTTGGCGTGGACCAGTGCCTTGACGGTCCAGAAGCGCAGATAGGTCAGACCCCAGACCGGGAAGTCGCGGGGCTTCCACCGGCCGATGAGGATCCATTTGGCCACGATCGGAAACGTGCACAGGCCGACGAAGCCGATGCCGCCGAAGACGACGGAGCGGAGGTAGATGTCGGTGACACCTGAGCCGGCGGAGACCCACTCGTAGCCTCGGGCGACGACAATTCCGGAGAGGTAGCAGTATCCGACGAAAATCAGCAACTGCAGTGTTCCGCAGAGGGCGTACCGCAGTGTGCTTGCCGGTGCCACTGCCTCGGTCGACAGCGGGACCGGCGTCTCGACGGGGGTGGGCGCGGCATCCTCGAAGGCCGTTGCCAGGCTACGGATCGTCGGGTTCCGGTAGATGTCCTTCATCGACACCGACGGCAGGTCCCCCCGCTTCCTGACCCGTGCACAGAATTGGGCCATCACCAGCGAGTTGGCGCCGAGGTCATCGAAGAAGTGGCCGTCGACCGGCACCTGCTCGATGCACACGACATCAGCCAGCACATCGGCGAATTCTCTTTCGATGCCGGTCTTCGGGCCGGTGTATCTGCGTTTGGTGATTGCAGATTCATCCGGCCCGGGCGTCAAGACTTCGACGGAATTTTCCTCCATGCGAGCTCCCTGAGGAAATATCGACCACCACCGGCCGCCGCGGCCGGCGTCCTGTCCTCGCGCTCGTCGGTGGCCGGAGCGGGTAATCCGGAAGTCACGAGGTCGTGAGCTCTTGTCCGGCCACAAATTTCTGACTCCAGTCTCCGCCGTCCACCGTCGGGTTGCCACTCGAAGGCGATTACGTCCTCGAGTGGGATCTGACGCCGAATCCGCTGTGCAGTAGAAGCAGCTGCGCTGTAAAAGCAGTGGACGGCATGGCGGTCCACGATCCGCCGCGGTGGCGGCCGCGTGGATGTCGGCGAACCGCCGGTGACCTCCGCCGACGTGCCGCCCGGATCCGTCCGTTCTCGGCAGCCGTCCGCTGGTCGGGGCGGTGGGCGAGGGTGGGGCGGAACCGGGTGTGCACGGCCATGTGCATCGGGGTGGGGAACACGGCGTCGCTGCGGGTGGCGTGCGCGTACGGAAAGTGGCACAGTCGTGATCGGCCGCGCGTGCCATGAGCCGCTCCGGCAGGTCCGCGAGGGCCGACCGGCTGTGCGAGCACAGGGCGTCCATGCCCGGCGACGGAAGGTGATCAGCCGCTGCCGGCCGCTTCGCCGCTTCAGGGCGTGCCCTGCTCTTCCGGCGTTGTCCTGCAGCCGGGAGGCGCCGCGCCCTTATGGCGCGGAAGCGCGCCCTGCCCCCACCGCCGGGGCGTACTCTCCGCCCCCGTCGCGTGACACCTCGTCATCGACGCGTTCATACACCGGGATCCGGTCCGGATCAGCGTGAACTCTCCGTCTGTGCAAGCGGTCTGAGACCGGCTGTCACGCCCCGCGCGCGGTAGGCGGCACCCGGTGCTGCTCCGCCGTGCCGTGTCCACCCGCACGTCCCGGTGCTCGCACAGCGGCTCGTCCGGCCCGGACGAGCCGGGAAGGACGGGGCTTCACACTGTGTGCGTCACGGCAGCACGTCGTGACCACCCGTCCTCGGCGTCATCGTCCGTGTCGCCCCGGCCCCCGCTGAACGATGAGTTGACGGCGAGCGCCTGCAGGGTGGGCAGCCACTGGCGTGCTCATCTGGTCAGGCCCAGGTCCTGCGTGCTCTGCAGGTGTATCCGGAGCCCACTGGCTCCACCAGGGTCATGCGGCGGGTCTGCCCCGCGCCTCAATGGGCACACAGGTGGTCGGCCCAGGACCGGGAACAAATTCGTCCGACACGTGTGTGGCGGAACTCAATCGGGGAAGTCGCAGCACGGAGGTTGATTCCCATGGTTCCTCTGCTACTGGTTCTGCTTCTCGTGCTGATTCTTTTCGGTGCGGGTTTCGCCCTCGACGCATTGTGGTGGATCGCCATCATTCTGTTGGTCGTGTGGGTGATCGGGTTCTTCGTCAGGCCGTCGGCCGGCGGGGGCCGCTGGTATCGCTGGTAGGTCGCCGATGACTGACGGAAGTCACGGGGCTCTCCGTAATTTCTCGAAAGCGTTGTGAGGGTTGGTTCGATGTCTGTTGGAACCCTTCTGGCGATCATCATTCCCATCGTCGTGGTGGTCGGCCTGCTCGCCGTGGCGGCCTCGTACGTCGTGCGTCGCCGACGTCTGCGCGAGCGTTTCGGTCCGGAGTACGAGCGCACGGTCGAGGACGCCGGCAGCCGGCGCGAGGCCGAGCATGAGTTGAGCGAGCGCGAGAAGCGCCATGACTCGCTGGACATCCGGCCGCTGCAGCCCGATGTCCGGGACCGGTACGCGCGGGACTGGCAGAGCGTGCAGGGTGAATTCGTGGATCGCCCTGAGGGCGCCGTGCAGGACGCGGACCTCTTGGTGACCTCGCTGATGCGTGAACGCGGCTATCCGACCGACAATCTTGCCCAGAAGCTCGCGGATCTTTCGGTCGAGCACGGGCGCACGGTCGAACACTATCGCGTTGCTCACGACGTCAATCAGCGCAGCTTGAAGCATGAGGCCACGACCGAGCAATTGCGAGGTGCGATGGTGCATTATCGCGCCTTGTTCGACGAACTGCTCTCCGACGGGGGCCGGCGTCGTCACGCTCGGGCCTGAACATTTCCATGTACCGGGATTTCCGGCGATTTCCGACCGCGGGAGATCAGGTCGAATGGAGGAGAGATGGAACGCGAACGCACACCCGGCACCGAGGGCGGCCTGTCCACCGCCGACCTTGCCGCGCCGCGTGAACAGGACACCCGTCAAGAGTCCGAAGAGCCGTCGCAGGCCCCTGCGTATCCCGGTGAGTCCACCGAGGCGGCTCCGGAACGCGCGCCGGCGGAAGCGGGGGCCCTTCCTGCGGACGACGAACCCCCGCAGCTGCTGGCGCCGGAGGACGAGGAAGGTTTCCACGCACGCTGGCAGGAGATTCAGAGCCGGTTCGTGGACGACCCGCGTGAGGCGGTCCATGCGGCCGACGGTCTCGTCGCGGACGTGATGCAGACGCTGGCCGCGACGTTCTCCCAGCACAAGAAGGACCTCGAGGGCCAGTGGAACCGGGGCGAGGAGGCGGACACCGAGGACCTGCGCATGGCACTGCGCAAGTACCGGTCGTTCTTCAACCGCTTGCTGTCGAGCTGAACACCGGCAGACCGCGCGGCTCCTTGATCCGCTTCATGATGATCTGGGAGTTGACCTCGGTGACACCGGTCAGTGCGGTCAGCTTCTCGATCCACAGCCGCTCGTAGGCGCTCAGGTCCGCCACCGCGATGCGCAGCAGGCATCCCGGGCTCCCGAAGAGCCGGTACGCCTCGATGATGTCGGGGATCTCCTGGAGGGCCGCCTCGAAGGCCTCGACCACCTCACGGTCGCGCTTGACCTCGATGGAGACGAGCACCTCGAAGCTCCTCTCGACCGCCTCCGGGTCGATGACCGCCCGATAGCCCTGGATCACGCCGTCCTGCTCCAGTTGCCGGACGCGGCGCATGCACGGTGAGGGGGTCAGGCCCACTCGCTGGGCGAGTTCCTGATTGCTCAGCCGCCCGTCGTTCTGGAGCTCGCGCAAGATTTCTCGGTCAATCTCATCCATGACGCAATCATCCACCACACCGGTGGGTGATCGGGGTGAAATTGGCGATCAAATTGCGGGACAAGGCTCCTATCATTGCCAGAACTGTTCCGGTCATCCCCGGATCAGACATGGGGGCGCAGCCGGGCCGGTGCCACGAGCGGGGCCGGGCCGCGTGCCCGTCGAACGTGCCGCATCACCGGCGACAACGACGAGGAGTGGGCACTGTGGGACGGATCGTCGTCATCAGCACCGGCGGGACGATAGCCAGCCGCTGGCAGGGGGCGGGCTTTGCCGCTGACGCGCGCGGCCAGGAGGTCATGGCGACCGCCGCGGTGCCCGAGGGCGTCACCATCGAGGTCGTCGACCTGTTCAGCGTGAACAGCCCCCGCCTCACCACCGCCCATCAGCTCACCCTGCTGCACACGGTGCACGAGGTGCTCACCGACCCGGGCGTGGACGGCATCGTCGTCACCCACGGCACCGACACCCTGGAGGAGTCTGCGTTCCTGGTCGACCTGCACCATGACGACCCCCGCCCGGTGGTCTTCACCGGCGCCCAGCTTCCGCTCGACGCGGCCGACGGCGACGGGCCGGGCAACCTTCACGACGCGCTGCTGACCGCCGCCACGACGCGCGGTCTCGGCGTACTCGTCGCCTTCGACGGCAAGGTGCACCAGGCCCGCGGCACCATCAAGACGCAGACCCTTGCCCCCGACGCCTTCGGCGACCCGTCCGGCGCCCGTATCGGGAACGTCGGATTCGGCCGGGTCTCCGTCCTGCGGCATCCCCAGCGCCCCGCCGGGCTGGCGCTGCCGGGGATGCCCGGCACCCTGCCCCGTGTCGACATGGTCATGCACCACGCCGACGCCGACCCGCTGCTGCTGAACGCGGCCGTGGACGCCGGGGCCCGGGGAATCGTCCTGGTGGCCACCGGCTCGGGCAACGCGACGCCCGAGATCGCCGAGGCCGTCGCCTCCGCGACCGCCCGCGGTGTGCTCGTCGCCCTGACGACCCGGGTCCCGTCCGGACCGGTCGCCGAGATCTACACCTACGGCGGTGCGGTCGACCTCGTGGCCGCGGGAGCCGTGCCGACGGGCACGCTGCGCGCCGGTCAGGCCCGGATCGCCGTGCTCACCGCCCTGCTCGCCGCGACCGACCTGCAGGAACGGGACCGGGTACTGCGGCACGCGCTCGGTGAGGCCCTGCCCACCGGCGCGGACCCGGCCGTAGAGCTCGTCGAGGCATAGGGGCCGGTCCGAGGCCGGGCGGCCCGATCCAGCGCACCCGGACCTGGTCACCGCCCGTCGCCTGCGCGTCGTTCAGACGTCGTCGCGCACGAGGCTGACGACCTGGTCGGCGATCGTGTCGAGGATGTGCGCCGCCGCACTGTCATCGCCGAGAACGAGAAAGTTCAGGGTCAGTCCGTCGGTCATGACCGCCAGATAGCGGGCCAGTACGGGGACTGGCACGCGGAGTTCGAACTTCATGCTGTGACGGAGCTGTTCGATGAGTTCGGTGTAGGTGTCGGAGTACAACTCGTACTGCCGTCGTGCCAGATGCTCGAATCCCGGCTCGCGCAGGGCGTACTGCGTGAGTTCGTACGTGAGCATGTGTTCCCCCGGATTGGCGGACACATGGTCCCAATAGGCCTGGAATCCCGCCCGGATGGTCTCCTGGAGGGTGGCCTTCGGCCGGATGGCCTCCTTCACCACCGTGAGGTAGTGATCGGTGATCGCCGTGATGACCGACTCCAGCAGGGCCTGCTTGGAGTCGAAGCAGTAATGGAAGACACTCAGTGAGACGCCTGCCTCGGCGGCGATGGACCGAGTGGTCGTCCGGGAGACACCGTCGCGGGTCATCGCACGGAGCGCTGCCTCGATCAGCTGACGGCGACGCTCGGCCGATGGCATGCGTGCCATGTGGTTCCCTTCGCGCTGGTGCTGTGCCGTGCTGTGCTCTGCCGTGCTGTGCCGCGTCACGCGGCCGGGGCCGGCCGGATCAGGAGAGCTGATCCGGCCGGCCCCGGCCCATGGGCACCGGGTCGTGGCGTCAGCTGCTGTAGACGCCGACCTCGTGAAGGGAGTAGCCCCAATTGGTGCCGCGCTCCAACCCGTGGACGCGCACGTAGCGGGCCGGTGTTCCGGAGAACCGCGCCGTGTCCAGGCCGCCGTCCCCGGCGCTGGTGGACCACACGGACAGCCAGTTCGTCCCGTCGGCGGAGACCTCGATGCGGTACGCCTTCCCGTAGGCGCGCTCCCAGTTGAGGGTGACACGCTTGATCAGGCTGGGGGCTTTGAGGTCGATCCGCAGCCACTGGTCGTTGCTCCAGTCGCTCGCCCAGCGGGTGCCCGCGTTGCCGTCCACGGCCCTGTCGGGTGCGTAACTCGTGAACAGGCTCCACTCCGACGAACTGGCCGATGCGGACGCGCCTGCGGCGAGGTTCACCCCGGCCTTGTGGTTCTCGGAGGCCGCCCAGGTGTCGAGGTAGGACTCGGCGCCCCGGAAGAGGTCGTCCACGACACCCTGGCCGCCGACGATCCGTATGTCCTCCAGCCAGTCCGGGACCAGACCGTAGTGCGCGGCGCCGTCGGTGTTGAGGTCCCAGGTGCGCTCACCGGTGGTCTGCCTGTCGATGACGGAGCCGCCGTCGGCACTGCGGAAGGGATACCGCACCGGGTTCGGGGTGTCCGCGCCACGGGGGCCCGGCCAGCCGCCGACGCCGTTCATGTCGGTGCCGTAGCCGTAGCCGACGTTGTACTTGTCGCGCAGCGCGTCCGTGCGCTTCGCCTCCGCGCTGAACCCCTCGGCGCCGTTCATGTACTGGGTGATGAAGCCGCCGAGCCGGTAGACGCGCTCCGTCCAGCTGGAGTCCATCCAGCCGTGCGAGGAGATCACACCGGGGTACGACTCGGACTCGAGGATGTCGAAGGCCCGGCCTGCGGCCTTGACGCTCATATGGTCGATCTCCAGCATCATCTTGCGTTTCATCATGCCGCGCACTGCGTACTCGCCGAGCGCCGTGAGGCCGCGGGTGTTGCACTGCGCGTCCGCTGCGTACGAGGGGACCTCCACGCCCTCCGGCAGCCTCTTCTCCGCCGCGGCCGCCGGGGCGATGCCGATGGGGTTGTCGTGCTGCGGCCCGGTGCACTTCTCCGTCTTCCAGAAGGTGCCGGTCGACAGGAACTGGCCCACATTGATCGCCGTGCCGAGGGTGCCCGAGTCGAACCGGACCCCGCACAGGGCGTTGTCGAACTTGTGGCAGAGGAACATGCTGCGGACGCCCAGCTTGTGCAGCTCGTCCAGGCCGCGGTCGATGTCGTCCTTGCCGCACTGCGCGATGTCCAGGATCTGCTTGCAGCCGAACGGCTCGGAGGTCTCGACCCCCAGGATGACGGCCAGTTTGCCCTGCTGGATGACCTCGCGGGCCTGCGCGCTGTCGGTGACGATCCGGAACCAGCCCTTGCCCGGGCCTCCGTACATCCTGTCGATGTAGGCCTGCATGTCGTACGTCTTCTGCGCCTGCAGGCGGATGGAGGTCATCTCGTCGCAGCTGCGGTCCTTGAAGAAGTAGACCGAGCAGATGACGCCGTTGGTGACGAGGTCGTTGACCATCACCCGCTGGCCGCCGCGCCATGCCCGTTCGACCCAGGCGTAGTAGTTCTGCTGGTGGGTCAGCGAGTCATGGGCGGGCCAGTCATTGAACGTCGGCCATCCGTCGGGGTCGTGCCTGCCGTCGCCCCCCTTGGTGATGAAGTCGAAGACCGCGAGCGAGCCGTCGGGGTAGTGCTCGGGACAGTCCTTGAGCGCATCGGCGATCCCCCGCTCGGAGAAGGTCTGGCCGCAGATGAGCCGGCCGCCGAAGGCCTCGTTGGACATCAGGTGGTTGTGTGCGTCGACGAAGCCCCGTACCTGTCCCTGGGAGTCCGTCCCCTTGAACGGTTCGCCCGTGACATTGATCTGGGAGTCGGGCGCCGGCCGTGCCGCCGGGGTCCACCAGTCCGACTCGGCCGAGTAACTGGGCGCTGTGCCGAGGACCATGGCCACCACGGTGAGAAGCAACGACAGAACCGCGATGGGCCTGCGGGTGCGGTGCGAGTGTCGAGTCATCGTCATCACTCATGCCTTCGGTGAGCGGATGGTCCGGTCGATGAGCCGAGGCCGTCCGGGGTCACGCGCCCCCAAGAGGTTGTCATGACCCGAGCAAATAGTGGGACGAGAATCGCGACTATCACACAAAGAGTCAATAGTCCGGGACAGGTGACCTGATGGCTCGGTGGGCAATCGCGCCCACCGGGCGCGCGACGGGATCGTCGGCGTGAACCGCCGTCCGGTTCCGGTGGGATGCGAGGGGACCGGGCCCACCGGGACGTGGGGCCGGTGCGCCTGCTCGACGGTCAGGTGAGAGCTGCGGCCAGAAGCGCGGCCGTCTTGCTGATCAACGCCTCGTCCGCCGGTGCGTCGGCCTGCGGCTTGGTCGAGAGGACGGCCATCACGATCGGTTCCCGGCCGGACGGCCAGGTGATACCCACGTCGTTCGTTGTGCCGTAGCTTCCGGTTCCGGTCTTCTCGGCGGCCGTCCAGCCTTCGGGAAGGCCTGCTCGCAGGCGCTCGGCGCCGGTCGTGTTGTCCAGCAGCCATCCGGTCAGACGGTCGCGGTGCCGCGGCTCGAGAGAGTCTCCGAGAGTGAGCCGCGCGTAGGTCCTGCCGATGGCGTGAGGGCTGGTGGTGTCGGTCAGGCGCCCCGGTTCCGCCGAGTTCAGCTCGGGCTCCCACCGGTCGAGCCTGGTCACGCCGTCCCCGACGGAGCGGCAGAAGCGGGTGATCGACGTCGGTCCGCCGAGCTCACCGAGCAGGAGATTCGCCGCAGCGTTGTCGCTGTAGGAGATGGCCGCGGCACACAGCTCCTCGACCTTCATGCCATGGGCGAGGTTCTGCTCCAGTCCGGTGATCGGAGCGTAGCCGGACTTCACGACGTCGCTCTTTGTGTACCGGATCCGCTGTGAGAGATGGTCACCGTTCTTGTCGAGGTCTCTCATGACAGCGGCAGCGGCGACCGTCTTGAACACCGAACACATCGGAAAGCGTTCGTGCCCGCGGTGGAGAAAGGTCCTGCCGGTCCTCATGTTGCGGGCGAACACCCCGAGCCGGGCACCGTGCTCCCGCTCGAGGTTGCACAGCTGCCTGGAGACCGCGTCGTTCCGCGGCGAAGCCGCGTACGCCGCAGCCGGCTTGGGCATGCCGGCCACCGCTGCCCCGACCCCGCAGACCAGGATGGCGCGCCGGGACATCCGCGCCGCCTCGTTCGGCTCCACGATTCTGCTTCCTCCCGACAGGTCCCCCTGCTGTTGCAGACGGTGTGGGAGGGGCTCGGGTTCCACCTGGCGCGCGCCGGGCGTGATCGGACGGCGAACGCGCCCAGCGCGAGGTGAGCACGATGCCCCGTCGAACGGGCTGTCAACCGTTTGAAGCAGTACCGCGCGGTCGCCACTCACTACGAAAAGCGCGGCTATGTCTTCCCCGGGACCGCGACCGCCGCAGCCCTCGTCATCCGGCTACGAACATGATCGACCGGACAAGTCCGGCGCTGTCGGCGCCCGGGGCGCCCCCGAATCGTGTTGGTGGACGGGTGCCCTCGCTGCCTAGGATCCGACGGTGAACACCAGGACACCGGATCAGCCCTTCCAGCGTGCCGTCGCGCGTGCCGACGCGGGGTGGCTGTCCCGCCATGTCGATGCGGCAACCTGCCCGTTGGAGCAGCTGCGGTGTCTGCTCGCCCACGAGAGCGAGGCTCTGCGGGACCTGGGGCTGACCCTGCTGGCCGAGCGCGCCTGCGCCGACAGCAGCGGTGAAGCGGCGGAGCAAGCGGATCTCCTGGACCTGGTGCCCGGTCCGCATCCTGGGCACCCGGAGAGCGCGCTCGCCGCCGCGAGGCTGTACGAACGGCTGGGACCGTACCTCGGTGGGCGCCCCTGGCCGGCGTGGCGCGACGCGGGCCTCCCGGAAGGGGTGCGTGTCGCCTGGCTGCGCGCCGAGTTGCTGAACGAGCCTGCCCTCGCCGGGCGTGAGGCGCCCGGCGAACTGCTCCACCAGGCGGTGCACTCGACCGACGCCCGCGACGCCCACCGGCCCGAGGAGCTCGTGCGGGAGCTGGCGCGCCGCGCCGATCCGGTGCTGCGTGCCGAGACGCTGCGCCTGGTGCGGCAAGGGCTGCATGCGGGCGTGCTGGCACCGTCCGAGGCGCGTGAGCAGCTGGCCGTACTGCTGGAGGCCGAGGGAACCGGCAGCACCGCCGGCGACATCCTGCGCGAACTCACCGAGCCGTGGGCCGCACTGGATCCGCTGCCCGCACGGACGTTCGCCTCGTTCCTCGCCGCCGGGCAGGACGGTGCGGCGCACCGTGCGGCCGGGGCGGCGCTCGCCGCCGCGGCACACCACGGGCACGACGAACTGCTCCGGGCGGTCGTCACCGACCCGGACCGGGCACCGCGGCTGCGGCAGCGCGCGATGGAGCTGCTCGGTGAACGAGCCGAGCGCGGTGACATAGGCGAGCTGACGGCCGTCGCCCTGCGGGATCCGCTGCTGTTCGGCAACGCGGCGACGGCATGCCTGCGCGCGCTCCACCGTCGCGGCCACTTCCCCGCCGGCGCGGACGTGCCGCCGGTCGTCGGCCTCGCGCTGGCCGACGTCTCCGTCCCGGCGGACGACGTCGCCACCGTGCTGTACACGTGCCGGACCGAAACGGTGCGACTCCTGGCGGACGCTCCCATGGACGACCCGTCCTGGCCACGGCGGCTGGAGTTGCTCACCGCGCTGGCCCGCCAGGGGGTCGACGCGCGGCCGATCGGCGAGGTGGCCACCGCGATGCTCTCGGTGACGCACCGACCGGCGCCGTTCCTGGAGGCGATCCGCGCGCTGCGCTACACGGACGCCGAGGAGACGGTGATCGCCGTACTGAGGGACGCCCCCGCGATGGCGCTGGAAACTCTGGAGGCCATCGGAGGGGAACGCACGGTCCAGGTACTGGCCGAGGGGCTCGGGCTGCCCGCGGATCCGGACGACCCTTCCGTGCACGTGGTCGCGCCGCATCTTCGTGCGGTACGCCATCGGGCGCTGGAGCTCCTGTGGCACCTGAACCGGGACCCGCGACGGCGCCGCAGCCTGCTCCGCCGACTCGATCCGGCGGATCTTCCGGCTCGTGTCGCGGCCGATCTCGGCGCGCCCGACGCGGACGAACTCGCCGTTCTGCGCGCGCACGTGGATCCGTCCGACCCCGTCGCCGCGCTGTGCCGGCTGGCCGCCCACGGCGGCGCGGCCACGGTTCCCGCCCTCGCGGACCTGCTGCTGCGCGTCGTGGGTGAACTGGCCGCCGCCCACGAGCCGGGAGGTTCCGAGGAGCATGCCGCCGAGCCTTTCGTGCCCGAGGTGGTGGCCGACGCACTGCGTGCGACGGGCCGCAGGCTGTACGGGCGGGCGAAGATCCGGCCGGCTTGTCTGCTGGACGCGCACGGCGCCGAGGAGGCGGGGCACGCGTTCGTGGCCGGCACGGTGCTGGACCTGCTGGACCGGCCCGGCCTGTCCGACGGCGAACAGGCCGTGCTTCTGGAGCTGTTGAGGCGCTGCCCGTACAGGGGCACCCGCCCGCGTGTGCACCGCCTGCTGCGCCACCGTGACCGGCATGTGCGCAAGCATGTGGTCGCCCTGCTCACGCAGGACGCGGCGGGTGACGGCGCCCTGGCGCTGTCGGCGTCGCTGATCTCGCTCACTGCCGCACCCGACGTGCAGACCGTACGGCAGGCGCTGACGGCTCTGGGCCAGGCCCGCGCCCGCTGGGCCTGCGGTGCGATTGCCGCGTGCCTCGGCCATCCGGCCATGAACATCAGGAAGACCGCCGCCGCGGCACTCGTCCGGGCGGGTGCACCGGAGGCGGTGCCCGCCCTGCTGCACCGGCTGGGGCGTTCGGACAATCCGGGACTGCGGGACACGCTCGTCGAAGCGCTGCGCGCCGTCCTGGGCGACGCGTACGCGGCGACACTGCTCGCAGCCGCGGAGGGCACGGAGGACACCTCCGCCCGGACGCTGTTGCTGTCGGCTCTCGACGGCCTGCTCTCCGCCCGGTCACTCGTCGCGCTCGGCCGTCAGGGGTCCGTGATCGTGCCCGCTCTGCTGGCGCTGGTGGCTTCCGGCCGTGTCGCGCTGTCCTCGGGAACACCCGCCGACCTGGCCGCTCTTTTCGCCGCGCACGGCGTCGACGGGCCGGCCTCCCTCGGGTCCGGTGTGCACGACGCGGCGGACGCGGACGCCGTGCTGCTCGTGTCGGACGGGTGGAACACCGCGGTCGCGCTGCGCCTCGCCGGACGGGCCGAGCGGCCGGGGCCGGCACGACTGCGGGAGTTGCGCCCGCTGCTCGCGGACTGGCTCCATCTCGCCGAGACCGTGCCGGCGACGCGCAGACAGCTGCTGGGGCTCGTTCTGCGGCTGTGCCCGGCGCCGTGGCCGGACGACGAGCGGGCGGTTCTCGTCCGTCACGCGGGTGTCTTCATCGATGCGCTGCCAGGCTCGTCGGGCGAGGAACGCGACGCTCTCGTGGCGATCCTCGAGACCGTCGTCCCCGATCTGCCCCCGGCCCGGCGGCAGTTCGCCGCCGCCGCGGTGCGGATGCCGGCCGGGGAGCTGCCCGGGGCCAGGTGCACACTGCCTCTGCTGCGCGCCTCCGGGGCGGTGGTGGGCCGGGCCGACGTCGACCGCGACCTCGCCGCGGCCGGTGTCGCGGCCGATCCTGACCGCGCCGCGGTGGCCGTCCTGCGGGAGGCGTTCGCCGTGGAACTGCCTTCCGGGACAGCCCCCGCCGGTGCGTGGCATGCGGCCCTGGGAGCCGCACTGCGCACACCGGACGCACTGGAGACCTTCTGGGGCGAGCGCGCGGATGCCCCCGGGTCGCGAGAGGTGCTGAGCGCACTGATCGACGCCTGGCCGACGGCCGCGCCCGGCGTCCGGGACGCTCTCCTCCACCGGATGACGCGGCTTCAGCCCCTGGACGCACCCGAGTGGACCCTGACCGAGACGGCTGCCGCGGCACCGCCGCCCGCACGGTCCGTACGCGCCGACGACCTCGACCAGCCCCGGTCGTCCGCGCTGTTCGGGCGGCTGACGGCCATGCTCTCCGGCAGCGATCCGGACCGCCGTGACGAGGCGGCCCGGCGGCTGCTCGCATGGCCGGATCCCCATGCGCGGATGCCGGTGCTGCGGGCCTTTCTCCGCGGCCGTGTCACCGTTCCCGTCCTGGGTCTGCGCGACCTGGGCCTGCCGGCCGGACCGGAGCTGCGGAGCAGGGACATCCTGCCGGACAGGGTCCTGCTCATCGCCCGGGAGCTCGGCGCCTGGGAACTCGTACCGCTGATCCCGGTGTTGCTGGAGTGGTGGGAGCAGGGTCCGTCCGCCGTACGGCGGGACGCCGCGCTCGCTCTGCGCAGGGTGCCCGCCGACGTGCTGGCCGACGCGCTGGGTGAGCGTCTGGGCGCGGGCGCCTGGGGCGTACTGGACCTGCTGCCGGCTCCGCTGCTGCGCACCCCCGCACTGACGCGGGTGATCGCGCGGCTGCGCGCCGAGGGACATGACGAGGCGGCGGACGGACTGCTCCTGGTCGACGGCCCGTTGCGTGGCCCGGACGCTGCACGAGAGGACGCGGCGGCGCTTTCGGCGCTGCGGGAACGGGCTCCGGTGCGGGTCGCCCGCCGGGACGCGTCGCGGCGGGAACTGTTCGACCTCGCCCGCAACGGCACCCCGGAGCAGATACGCCGTGCGCTGACGCGGCTGGCGGAGGCCGACGACGCCACGACCGGTGAGGGTGGTCAGGAACTGACGGATGTCATCAGGCAGTTGCTGGGCCACCGCGAGCGTCGGGTCCGGCTGCACGCGCACCGGATCTCGCGGACCTTGTTGGACCGGGAGACCCATCTGCACCACACGTCGCTGCTGCTGGACGACCCGCAGGCGGACGTGAAGCGCATGGCGATCCGTGTCCTGTGCCGCGCCAGGTGGGCTCCCGCGGTGCCCGCGGTGACCGCGCTGCTCGACCACGCGCATCCCGTGGTCCGCAGGGCGGCGGCCGAGGGACTCGTGTCTCTCGGGGAGGCCGCCGTCCCCACGCTCACCCGCGCGGCCGCCCGCGCACGCCCCGACAGACGGCGGCTGTACACGGACGTCCTCGACCGGATCGAACTCGGTTGAGCGAACGGTCGATGCCCTCAGGGGCTTCCGGGCCCTGGCCACCCGCTTCGACAAGCGAGCGCATGTCCTCCACGGCACCGTGACCGTTGCTGCCGTACGTCTGTGGCGCCTCTCATGACGTGCCGGACAGGACCTGGTGGCTATGTGAGACGGATCTGATTCCCGGAGACGCTGATCTGCTTCGCTTCCAGCGGCCGCTGTGCGGGGCCCTTCGCCACCGAACCGTCCTCGATACGGAACTTGCTCCCGTGGCACGGGCAGTCGATGGTGCCGTCCGCGACCTTGTCGACCGTGCAGCCCTGGTGGGTGCAGATCGCCGAAAAGGCCTTGAAGTCACCCCGGGCCGGCTGGGTCACCACGACCTTCTTGGCCTCGAACACCTTTCCGCCGCCCTCCGGGATCTCGGAGGTGGTGCCCAGCGGTTCGCCCGCGGGCGGCTGGGCGCTGCCACTCTTCTCGGCCGGCGAGGTGGGTGCGGGGACGAACGACTCACCGCCGTCACTCTCCTCCCCGTATCTGGTGCAGCCCGCTGCCGCCACAACGGCGGCGCCGGTCACCAGAAGCGTGCGGCGGGTGGTGCCTTCTCTGCTTACGCGGTCACTCATGTCGTCACTCCGAACGTGCGGAAGAACCAGAGCGCGGAGGTCAGCCACGCCATCGTGAGCGTGGCGAAAACCAGCCCGCCGACGATCGGCAGCAGCCACCCCGGCAGCCGCTCCATGCGCAACAGCAACATCTTTGCGCTGAATGCCCCGAAAAAGAAGCAGGCGAAGAACGAGTGCCACAGCGCCCGCGGGGTGGAGGTCTGATAGCCGAGCGCGTACAGGCAGTGCACGGCCACGGGCACGGTCAGCAGGAATGCCACCCGGCCCGACCAGCGATGAAGTGCGGGAGTCCAGGACGCGGCCCGCACTCCCGGCATCTGCCCGTACATCGTCAGCGCGGAGACGAGCTGCACGAGTGCAAGGACGAGCGCAGCGGTGGCCAGCCAGGCCTTTACCGCACTCGGGCTGCTGAAGCCGGCCAGATTGAAGGCGGTGGCGGACGGACTGTGGAGCTTCCCGTACACCCCGAGGCCGACCGCGACGGCCACGCCGACCAGGGCCGGGACGAGGAAGCGCGCCGCCCCGGAGCCGGCAACCTCCTGCGGGGGCGTGGACGGGGGCGGGGGCGGGGGTGGGGGCGGAGGGGAGTCGCCGCTCCGCGTGTTCGGGTCCACGTTCATGACGCACCTCGGGAACGCTCAGGGGACGACGGGGCGGGCGGTCAGCCGAGTGCCGTCGACGGTGACGGCACCGGTGGCCGGGTCGATCGGGGGAGCGGCGGCCGGCTTGCCGTCGCGGCTGACGATGCCGACCTGGCTGCCGTCCTGCAGGACGATCCAGCCGCCCTTGAGCTGGGCTCCGCGCACCTGGGCGGCGGCGCGGTAGAGCCCGGACGGCTTGACCGCCTTGTCGGCGGTGAAGGCCCAGTTGCGGTCGCCGATGTCGGCCGTTCCGGTGACCTTGCCCCCGCTCAGGATGCCGTCCAGCTTCGCGTTGGTTTCGGCGCTGGTCAGGTGCATGTCGCCGTCCTCCTCAACGGGGCCGCGCATCCAGGCCTCCCGGGTGCGGCCGTCACAGACGTACGCGATGGCCTTGTTGCCGCGGAGCGAGATGGCGACGGAGGCGGTGCCGTCGGTCGTACGGCCCGCGTACTCGGTCTGCGGCCCCGCACTCGCCGTAGTGGCCGGGGGCGAGGTCCGCGCCGGGGACGGGGGTGAGGGCGTGCTCGGCCTTGGGCTCGGCGTCGCGCTTGTGGGCGGGCGCTTGCGCGACGAGGGCGCAGGCTCACCGGTCGTGGCATTGAGCGACAGTATGAACAGGCCGAGCACCAGTCCGGCGAACAGCGTGAGCAGTGGTCCTGGGTGCTTCATCGGCGCCTTCCGCAGGGATGCGGGCAGTGAGAACTCCATGCAAACGGACGTGACGCCATGTGTCCACCGGTCGACAATCCGTAGTGGTCCGGGTGGCGGCACAGCCGGGGGTGGGCGGCACTCTTTTCGGCACGTCGTCCGCTCGTCTGACCGCCGGGCGGCTCCCCGTGTCAGCCGCCCGAGCGGCGCCCGGGGCTCCGCCGCCGCCTGACCGGCCAGGCGGCGGCTCCCCGCGTCAGCCGCCGGAGCGGCGCCCGGGGCTCAGTACGGTCTCGATGCCGTGCCGGCGTTCGCCGAGGACCCGCTCGCAGGCGGCGGCCTCCGCGGCCGGGCTGAACGCTTCCTGCGGGCGCGGCGCTCTGCGGCGGGCCAGCGCCGCCGCGGTATCGGCGGCCACGAGGTCGGCGTTGACCGCCGTGGCTGCCTGCACCCCGGAAGCCGCGGCCACCGCGACGCCGGCCATGAGGTCGCTGACATTGCCCGCCACCCACACCCCCACAACACCCGTGAACCCGTTCGCGTCGGACTCCACGTTGCTTGCTGTTCCGGCAAGACGGCGCCTTGACCGACGGGATGATCAGGTTGCCGCACCCCGAGGGCCTGCGCGCAGGGCGCCGCATGCAAACTGGTCGTCGCCCTGCACACCTCATGTGAAGGAACGTCAGATGACCACTCCGGCCGCACTCGATCTCCAGGTGGGCGGCGGGACGCTGCGCGTCCTGCGCTTCGGCGAGGGACCTCGCACCGCCGTCGCGGCGCACGGAATCACCGCGTCCGGGATGTCCTTCCGGGCCGTCGCCCGCCATCTGCCGCCGGACTGGTCCCTGTTCGCCCTCGACCTGCGGGGCCGGGGCCACAGCGCGTCGGCCCCGGGCCCGTACGGCCTCGACACCCATGCCGCCGATCTGTGTGCGGTCGCGGAGCGGTGGGGCGGCGGCGCGCCCGTCGCCATCACCGGCCAGTCCATGGGCGCCTGCGTCGCCCTGCGCGCAGCCGCCCGGCGCCCGGAGCTCTTCGACCGCCTGCTGCTCGTCGACGGCGGTCTGCCGCTCCCGGTACTGCCGGACACCGACCCCGACGCGGTCCTCGACGCGACCCTGGGCCCCGTCATCGCCCGGCTGTCCCGCACATACGAGAGCGACGAGGCGTACCTCGACCTCTTCCGCGCCCATCCCGCCCTCGGCCCGGAGTGGAACGAGGACATCGAGGCCTACGTCCGCTACGACCTCACGGGCCCCGCGGGCGCCCGCCACTCCCGCGCCCAGGAGGGCCCCGTCCGCCACGACGGCCGCGAGCTCCTCACCTCGGCGGCGTCGTTCGCGGAGGACCTGACGGGCCTGACCGTGCCCGTGCGGTTGCTGTACGCGCCGCGTGGCCTGATGGGCACGGAACCGGGCATGCTCCCGGCCGCGCTGGTCGCACACTGGACGGCACAGGTGCCACTGCTGACCGCCGAGCCGATCCCGGACTGCAACCACTACACGATCCTCATGGGAACAACGGCGAAGACCGTCGCGGACCGCCTCGCCTGTGCGTCTGACCAGTGGACGTGACCGTCGTCCGACCGCGCGCGAGGCACGTCTCCGGAGGCACGCCTCCACGGCGCCGCCCCGCCCCGGTCCCTCGCCGCAGATCTCGCAGCGCACCGGACGACTGGAACTCTTCCCGGCCACGGCCCTGGCCCATGCCCGCCAGGCCCGCCTGAAGAACACTCACCTGCTCGCACTCACCGCCGGCATGGCCGTACGCGGCGCGTCACCGCTTCGGGAGGAGCTTGTGCCGTCCACAGCGGAGGGCACATGGCAAAGGCAAGGAGGTCACCCACTCCTTGCCACTCTCAACGTATAGCGCACCGGAGGGCTTGCGGCAAGACCGGGGTCGTGCCGCAGAATCGTCGGCCGAGGCCAGGACCTGCGCAAATCAGAGATTCGCGAAGTACGTGTTCTGTTGTCTGTGTATGGGGCACGTGGGGACGTCGAACCGCCGGCGGGACTTGCGGTGCGTCGCGGGCACTCGGCTCGGAGGTGCGGGTGTGCGCGCCGCCGGACTGCGCGGAGCGGGCGGCCGAAATTCAACATCGTCAAATGGGGGTTTTCATGATTGACGTGATCGTGGTCGGCGGCGGACCGAGCGGCCTGATGCTGGCCGCCGAGCTGCGGCTGCACGGCGTGCACGCGCTCGTGCTGGAGAAGGAGGCGGAGCCGACCGCGTACGTCCGCGCGCTCGGCCTGCACGTACGCAGCATCGAAGTGATGGACCAGCGCGGCCTGCTGGAGCGGTTCCTCGAGCACGGCAAGCAGTTCACGGTCGGCGGCTTCTTCGCCGGCCTCGGCAAGTCGTGGCCTGACCGGCTGGACAGCGCACATTCGTACGTCCTCGGCATCCCGCAGACCGTCACTGATCGTCTGCTGGCCGAGCACGCCACCGAGCTCGGCGCCGAGATCCGGCGCGGCTGCGAACTGGTCGGGCTGAGCCAGGACGAACACGGGGTGACCGCCGAGCTGGCCGACGGCACTCAGCTGCGCTCGCGCTATCTCGTCGGGTGTGACGGCGGCCGCAGCACGGTGCGCAAGCTGCTCGGCGTCGGCTTCCCCGGCGAGCCCAGCAGGGTCGAGACGCTGCTGGGCGAGATGGAGGTGGCCGTGCCGCCGGAGACGGTGGCCGCCGTGGTGGCCGAAGTCCGCAAGACCCAGCTTCGGTTCGGCGTCGGACCCTTCGGGGGCGGGGTGTACCGCGTTGTCGTGCCCGCCGAAGGGGTGGCCGAGGACCGCTCGGTCCCACCGACCCTCGAGGAGTTCAAGCAGCAGCTGCGGGTGTTCTCCGGCACCGACTTCGGCGTGCACTCAGCACGCTGGCTCTCCCGCTTCGGCGACGCCACCCGGCTGGCCGAGCGCTACCGGACCGGCCGGGTGCTGCTGGCCGGCGACGCGGCGCACATCCACCCGCCGACCGGCGGGCAGGGGCTCAACCTCGGCATCCAGGACGCGTTCAACCTCGGCTGGAAACTGGCCGCCGAGGTCAACGGCTGGGCGCCGGAGGGCCTGCTGGACAGCTACCACGCCGAACGGCACCCGGTGGCCGCCGACGTGCTGGACAACACCCGCGCACAGATGCAGCTGATGTCCGTCGAGCCCGGTCCCCGGGCAGTGCGCCGGCTGATGTCGGAACTGGTGGACTTCGAGGAGGTGAACCGGTACCTGATCGAGAAGATCACCGCGATCGGGGTCCGCTACGACTTCGGCGAGGGGGATGAACTGCTCGGCAGGCGGCTGCGGGACGTGGGGCTGAAGAAGGGGCGTCTCTACGAACTGATGCGCGGCGGGCGCGGACTGCTGCTCGACCAGACCGGCCGGCTCTCGGTGGCGGGCTGGGCGGACCGGGTCGACCACGTGGTCGACGTCAGCGAGGAACTGGCCGTGCCCGCAGTGCTGCTGAGGCCGGACGGCCACGTGGCGTGGGCCGGTGAGGATCAGCAGGATCTGGTCAGCCGGCTGCCCAAGTGGTTCGGCGCCGCCGTCAGCTGAGCGCGCAGCTGTGCCCCGACGGGGCGGACCTGTCTCCGCCGGGTTCGGCGCGGTCCGGCGCCGTATCCCGCCGGGACCGGGGCCACCGGCGGTGGTGGTGGTTCGGCGTCGCGGTCGGCTCCT
This sequence comes from Streptomyces sp. NBC_00390, assembly GCF_036057275.1. Classification (NCBI taxonomy): domain Bacteria; kingdom Bacillati; phylum Actinomycetota; class Actinomycetes; order Kitasatosporales; family Streptomycetaceae; genus Streptomyces; species Streptomyces sp. NBC_00390. Next base: position 7,459,586 of record NZ_CP107945.1, read on the forward strand.
CCGGCGGCGGACATCATGACCAACCGCAACGGACGGCTCGACCGGGATACGAGGTCTTCGTCGCCAGGGGCGACGTGACCGGCTTTGAACCTCCCGGCTCAGAACTCGTAACAAGGCAAGACGTGTTGAGCGTGGAGAGGGCCGCCCGATCGCACCTGCGCGGCCGGGGCGGCCCTCAGTGACTAGTCTGGGTCACCAGGTGTGCGCGACGTCCACCATGAGCTTGTCGCCGGACTGCAGCACGCGGAACGGAAGCTTGGCCCGTACGCCCAGGCCGACCTGGGTCTGCCCTTCGAAGCTCGCCCCGAACTTGGTGTCCTTGAACGTCTTGTAGCCGGTGATCTTCACGCCCGGCAGCGGCTGCGCAGCCTTCCCGGAGTACGTCGGCTTGCTCGTCGCCGGGTCGTAACTCGGCGCCGACACGAAGATCTCCAGAATCGCACCGCCCTTGACCGGGATCTGCTCTCCGGAACCGTCCTGGTGGAAGGCGGGCACGTAACCGACGTGGTAGCCGATCTTGCCGCTCACGCCTTTCACGTCGAAGACCATGCGGTCGTAGCAGGTGTTTGAGCTGGTCGTGATGTTCCTCAGCGGCTTGGAGTCCGTGTCCGTGGCCGACTTGACACCGCTGCCCCAGGCGGTCGAACAGGCCTCGGCCGAGGCGCCCTTGTTCGTGTGACCGGTCGTGGCGCCGGCCGTCCCGGCCGTGCCGACCAGCCCGGCACCCGCCAGCAAGAGCGCTGCGGCCGTGGTTCCTAACTTACGCATGACATACCTCGGAGAAGTCGAATGAAGATCCGTACGGGGCGGGATTGCCCCGTACGTGATCTTCACTCTTTCGTCAGCCCGGGCCGGCCCCCATCCGCGTTAGTACTCAAATCGAGTATGAGTACTAGCAAGTTGGTCTGGCGGCAATCAGCTCGCCGGCACCCCGGCGCCCCGCGCGGATCTGAAGGACGCCCGCCTTCCTGTTCCGCTGCCGGGACGGACCGGTGCCGCTACGCCCCGCCTTCCGGGCCCCGGTCGTCGTGAAGGACAAGAACTCTGGATGCAGCAGTCCGGTGCAGTGCGTCCACCGTGGTCATCTGGTCCTTCGCCCGGTCCTTGAGCGTGTCGAGCCGTGATGCCTCGAAGCGGCCGGACGCGGAGGCCGGTCCAGTCAGCGCCTGCCACAGCTGCTGCTTCCCCTGGATGCCCAGCCGAAGGGTCTCCAGCTCGATCAGCGTGCTCAGGCCCGAGCGGTGGTAGAGCCGGCCGTTCGGCTTGAGCCGGGCCACCTTCTCGCCGGCCCAGCCCCCGTAGACCTTGTAGCGGTGAGGGCGGACATCGAGGAGTTCCATCAGGTCGAGAAGACTCTCCCGGTCCTCGGCGATGTCGTCGGCGAGGCGCTGCAGCTCCCCGGCACGCGCCGACGACTGGTGGGCCCGGGCAATGCGCCGGGACAGCTCGACTCCGGCGGTGGCGCCTGCCAAGTGATCGTTCAGATAGATCTGCAAGGATTTGTGATGCATTGATGCATCATTCCTCGAATGGGAGCTGAGTCACGGAATCCATGAGGTGTTCCCTCTTCGGTGGTATGCGAGGCGCGCACAGCCTGCGGCGACGCGGGAACGCGTCCGTCCGACGTGGGGCCGGAAGTGAGACCCGGGCGCATCCGGCCGCCGGCGGGGCAGGGCCCTGTCGAGAGGGGGTCGATCACGAGATATCTTGATGTCGAGCAATGTTGCAGACGTGGAGCGGAGCACCGGTGACTGACTCGACCATCATCTATACGCACACTGACGAGGCCCCGGCCCTGGCGACGTATTCGTTCTTGCCCGTCGTCCAGGCGTACGCCTCGACGGCCGGCGTCAGTGTGGAGACCCGTGACATCTCCCTGGCGGGGCGGATCATCGCCAGCTTCCCCGAGCGTCTCGAGGACGGGCAGCGCATCGATGACGCACTCGCCGAGCTCGGTGAGCTGGCCAAGACTCCCGGGGCGAACATCATCAAGCTGCCGAACATCTCGGCCTCGATCCCGCAGCTGAAGGCCGCCGTCGCCGAGCTGCAGCAGCAGGGCTACGCGCTGCCCGACTACCCGGACGACCCGAAGACCGACGAGGAGCGCGACATCCGCGCCCGCTACGACAAGGTCAAGGGCAGCGCCGTCAACCCGGTCCTGCGCGAGGGCAACTCCGACCGCCGCGCCCCCGCCTCGGTCAAGAACTACGCCAAGGCGCACCCGCACCGGATGGGCGCCTGGACGCCCGAGTCGAAGACGAACGTCGCCCACATGACGGCCGACGACTTCCGCTCCACCGAGAAGTCCGTGGTCGTCCCCGCGGCCGGCTCGCTGCGCATCGAGCTGGCGGGCGACGACGGCACCACCACCGTCCTGCGTGAGTCGGTACCGGTACTCGCGGGCGAGGTCGTCGATGCCTCCGTCATGCGGGTCGCGGTGCTCCGTGAGTTCCTCGCCGCGCAGGTGGCCCGCGCCAAGGCGGAGGGCGTGCTGTTCTCCGTGCACCTCAAGGCCACGATGATGAAGGTCTCCGACCCGATCATCTTCGGTCACGTGGTGCGCGCCTTCTTCCCGAAGACGTTCGCCGAGCACGGCGAGACGCTCGCCGCGGCCGGTCTGACCCCGAACGACGGCCTCGGCGGCATCCTCAAGGGCGTGGAGTCCCTGCCCGAGGGCGCGGCCATCAAGGCGTCCTTCGAGGCCGAGCTCGCCGAGGGCCCCGCCCTCGCGATGGTCGACTCCGACCGCGGCATCACCAACCTGCACGTGCCGAGCGACGTCATCGTCGACGCCTCGATGCCCGCCATGATCCGCACGTCCGGCCACATGTGGGGCCCGGACGGGCAGGAGGCCGACACGCTCGCCGTCATCCCTGACAGCAGCTACGCCGGTATCTACCAGGCGGTCATCGAGGACTGCCGCGCGAACGGCGCGTACGACCCGTCGACGATGGGCTCGGTGCCGAACGTCGGTCTGATGGCACAGAAGGCCGAGGAGTACGGCAGCCACGACAAGACCTTCGAGATCGCCACCACCGGCACCGTGCGGGTCCTCGACGCCGACGGCAACGCCGTGATCGAGCAGACCGTCAGCGCCGGCGACATCTTCCGCATGTGCCAGACCAAGGACCTGCCGATCAAGGACTGGGTCAAGCTCGCCGTCACCCGCGCCCGCGCGACCGGCGACCCGGCCGTCTTCTGGCTCGACGAGGGTCGTGCGCACGACGCGCAGCTGATCGAGAAGGTCAAGGCGTACCTGACCGAGCACGACACCGACGGTCTGCAGATCGAGATCATGTCGCCGGTCGACGCGATCACGTTCTCCCTGGAGCGGATCCGCCGCGGCGAGGACACGATCTCGGTCACCGGCAACGTGCTGCGTGACTACCTGACCGACCTCTTCCCCATCCTCGAGCTCGGCACCAGCGCGAAGATGCTCTCCGTCGTCCCGCTGATGAACGGTGGCGGCCTGTTCGAGACCGGCGCCGGCGGTTCCGCGCCCAAGCACGTCCAGCAGCTCGTCAAGGAGAACTACCTCCGCTGGGACAGCCTCGGTGAGTTCCTCGCGCTCGCGGTCAGCTTCGAGCACCTCGCGCAGACCACGGGCAACGCACGTGCCCAGGTCCTGGCCGACACGCTCGACCGCGCGACCGGCACCTTCCTCAACGAGGACAAGTCGCCGAGCCGCAAGCTGGGCGGCATCGACAACCGCGGCAGCCACTTCTACCTGGCCCTGTACTGGGCACAGGAGCTGGCGAAGCAGACCGACGACGCCGAGCTCGCCAAGGCGTTCGCCGCGCTGGCGGAGACGCTCGCCGCGCAGGAGCGGACCATCGTCGACGAGCTGATCGCGGTACAGGGCTCGCCGGCCGAGATCGGCGGCTACTACCGGCCCGACGTCGCCAACGCCTCCGCCGTCATGCGTCCGTCGGCGACCCTCAACCAGGCGCTCGCGACCCTCGCCTGACCCGCATCCGGGGGCGCTCCCCGGCGGCACCTGTTCCGCCCCGGCCCGCATTCGCAGGCCGGGGCGGACGTGTCTTCGTCAGGCCTTCGGTTCTCCGGACACAGGCCCGGCAGCCCTCGCTGCCCGCCGCGTCAGTGACGGCGTGAGCACACAACAGCATGACCGAATGACGACAGGCGGCACGACGGCCCCTGTCGCTCCAGAGCCGTCGTGCCGCCTGCCGTGGATGTCAGTAGCGCTGCACCAGCGGTGTGCCGGCGAACCTGGAGCCCGAAAGACCCAGCGTCGCCTCGTACGCCTTCTCGTGGTCGCCGCTCTGGTCGTGCGCCTCGATGGCGTCCGCGACCGCTTCACGCAGCGCCTTGTCGTCCTTGGCCATGCCGATGCCGTAGGGCTCCTCGGTGAACCGGTTGCCGACGACCCTCAGGTCGTCCGGACGCTGGGCGGCGTAGCCCATGAGGATGGCGTCGTCCGTCGTGACCGCGTCGACCTTGCGCTCGAGCAGCTGCTGGACGCACTCGGAGTACTTGAGCGTCGCGACGGTCGTGGTGTTGTAGTCGGGCTTCTGGATCTCCCGGAGCGCGGTCGCGCCCTTGACGGAGCAGACCGTCTTGCCCTGGAGCGAGAAGGGCCCGCTGATGGTCCGGTCGTCCTTGCGGACGAGCAGGTCGGCGCCCGCCATGAAGTAGGGGCCGGCGAATCCGACGACCTTCTTGCGCTCCTCGTTCATCGTGTAGGTGCCGACGTACAGGTCGATGGCACCACCCGATATGGCGGCCTCGCGCTCGCTGGTGACGAGGGTCCGGAACTCGATCTTCTCGGGTGAGAAGCCGAGATCCGCGGCGACCATCTTGGCGATCTCGATGTCGAAGCCGGACCGCGTACCGTCCTTCTCCTCGAAGCCGAGGTACGGCTGATCGTTCTTGACACCGATGACGAGCTTGCCCTTGCGCTGGGCACGCTCCAGGGTCGGCGAGTCCAACGTGACGTTCTTGGCGACCACGTACGTGGGCAGCTCGGGCCGGTCCAGGCTGCTCGGGCTGCTGCTCTGCTCGTCCGTGGCCCCGTCGGAGCTGCCGCCACAGGCGGTTGCGGTGAGGGCGACCACAAGGGCGATCGCCGCGGACGCGGCAGACTTACGCGGCTTCATGGTGGAGCATCCTTCATCTCAAGTGATCACCCGGCGGTACGGGAGGCACCGTCGAGCCGGGTCGCCCGCAGCAGGGACGGCGCTCGGGCGGCCGCCGACATGCCCGTCATCGGCTCCGGGCTCCGCCCCCTCGAATGGAAGGACACTACGGACGAAGCCCCCTCACCGTCACCAGATCTGAGGTGAAATTGAGCATCACATTCCGGATACGGTGATCACTCGGCCCACACGGTGATCACCTGGGCCGATGCCGTCAGGCGCGTCCGCGGCGCCACTGTTCGACGACCGCCTCGACGTCGTACGGCTTGAGCCCCGGCGCAGGGCCCGGAGGCGGGCGCAGCATCATCGCCGAGATCTTCTTGTTGATCTCCGCGACGATGCGCCGCACGGCCTGCTCCGAGGGTGCGGCGGCCGCCTTCTCCAACGCGTCCTCCGCCTCCTTGCGCAGAGCGAGAGCGGGTGGCAGCGCCGCGAAGCCCTCGCGGTGCAACTTGCTCTTGACCCACCACAGCTCGTCGTACGGCTCCCCGCTGTCCGGCAGAGGCTTGCCCATCCCCGGCAGATCCCTGAACGCGCCACGCTCCGTGGCCGTGCGGATCTGGTGATCGACCCAGGACTCGAAACTGACGCCTTTCGGCTTGCGCTCGGTCATACGTTCCAGCCTAGGTGTCCGGTCACCGGGGATGGGCCGGGACGGCCCTTCTGAACCCGCTGACGGTGCCGTGCCACGCGGTGCCGTGAGCGTCACCTGCGCAACCGGGCCTGCGACGGGCCGCCGACCGGACCGGAGGCGCCCCGCACGGCGTCCGATCACGTCGGCGGGTTCCGGCAGGTACCGGTGCATCGAGGGTCCACGGCCCGCCGCTCGACGGGTGCGGCAGGCGCGCATCCAGGCTCTTCTCCCGTCAGGCGGGTCATGTGAGGGGCGAACGAGCGGACAGAGCGACTCCAGGGAACCGGTTCGTGTTCAGCAACGAGCCGCAGTGGAAGGCCTCACCGGCCGGCCGGGACCGCCGAGCCGGTCCCGAACAGGCGCAACTCCCCGTCGAGGACGGGCTCGACATCGGCGCGGCCCCGGGCGGCAGTTGCGGACCGCTGTCCGTGCGCCTCCCGGCCGGCGCCGGAGCCCGCACCGAACTCGAGCCCGGTGCCCAGGCGTTGGAGCGCGATGGCCGTGTCCCGCAGCTGCCGCCTCCCGTGAGGGGCCACCGGTGATCGAGCGCTCCCGGGCGCTCGCTATGATCACGCGTGGCAAGGCTGTAGCGCAGAGGTCGTCGCGCCCTAGCTTCAAGCTGGAGGACGTCGGTTCGAATCCGACCGGCCTTGCCACTTCTTGTCGTGGATGGAGAGTCGATGGCGTCGGTTCGTCCCGGGCGGACTGAGGGCACTGCCGTCCTCGTCGAACCGGGCACCGGCGATGGACCGGTGGAGTGGTGATGACGCAGCCGACACCCGTACGCTGCCCCGCGATCGAGCACCCGGACATTGCGCTCGCCGACCCGGCGGGCCTCGGCCCGCTGCTCGGCCGGCTGGTGTCCACGCGTCCCGTCGAGGCCGACGAGGCGTTCGAGCTCGGCACGCTGCGCGCGGACGGGCGCGTCGACCTGTGCAAGCAGGGGCTCGGATCCCGCGGCGCGGCGCGGCTCATGCCGGCAGCCGCCGCCTCGCCGCACGCCGTGCATGTGCTGCTCGGCACCAACGCCATCGGTGACGAAGGTGCCCGGACCGTCGCCGGCGAGCTCGGGGCGGGGCACGGTCTGCGGACCCTGTATCTCGGATGCAATCGCATCGGCCCCGACGGCGCCGCCGCCCTCGCCGGCGCACTGTCGTCGGACGACACCGTCCGCGCCCTGTGGCTCAAGCGCAATCCGGTCGGCGACGACGGTGTCCGTGCCCTCGCGCGCATGTTCCGCTCCAACACCGCCCTGCGGACACTCGACCTGGTCAACAGCGGGATCACCCCCGACGGCCTCGGCGCGCTGCTCGCCGCTCTCAGCGCACGCCCCCAGCCGGTGGAACGCCTCTTCCTCGGCGGCAACGGCCTGGCCGCCGACGCCGCGCCGCTGCTGGCCGCCCTGATCCGCGAGGCGGGCGTCCGCGAGCTGTACCTGCCGGCCAACCATCTGGGCGACGAGGGCGCTGCGGCACTCGCTGCCGCCGCCGACCCGGCCCACCCGGTCCGCCTCGGACTGGGCGGCAACGGCATCGGCCCCGCCGGTGCCCAGGCGCTGGCCGACGCGCTCGGCGGGATCGAGGCGCTCGATCTGGGCCGGCCGCCGTCGGAGCGGAGCCTCGGAGCCAGCGCCAACCTCACCGGCGACGCCGGAGCCACCGCACTGGCCGCCGCGTTGCCGGGCAGCCCGCTGCGCCGGCTGGAGCTGTGCCACACCGGTCTGACCGGGCGAGGAGCGAAGACCCTGCTGGCGGCCGTCACCGACAATTCGCGTCTGGAGTACGTGGGTCTGGGGCCCGGACTGCCCCGCCGGGTGAAGCGGTCCATGACACTTCGGCTGCGTCCGGCCGGCCGGACGCACCCCGATCTGCGCGCGATAGGAAGTGTCTACCGGTGAGCCACCGAGCCGAGCCGTACTGCTTCCCTCGGGACGAGGCGTCGAGCTGGGAGCGGATCCGCCGTTACGCGGTGCCCCGGTGGATGATCGAGCGCGCCACCGAGCGCCGCCTCGCCGGCGACTGGCCGGGCGCGTGCGCGGCAGCCGGCGTCGACATCGCGTTCGATCCCTCCGAAGTCGCCCGCGAGTACGGCGAGCCGGTCGCCGCGGCTCTCGAGGACGATCTGCGCCACCTCGCTCCGGACCTGCTGCGCTGGCACCTGCCCCGGTGGCTGGGCGGACGGACGACACTCGCCACGGATCGCACCGTCGTCCTCGCCGGCTACGGACCGCCGGCCCGGGACGGCGGCAGCCCGGGCGCGCCGTACCTCCACGTCACCACGCCCGCCATGATCGACGGACCGCAACGGATCAGCCTGAGGTTCCAGGCGGTCGTGAGCGCCCAAGCACCCGGTGTCTTCGGCCGCCGCACCGACGACTGGACGACGGCGCGGCATCTGTGGGACACACGTCGCACCGCCGAGCTGCGCCAAAGGTACGGCGGAGGAGACAGAGCACCGTTCTTCCGCACCGACGGCGGTCTGCTCGAGACGCACGAACTGCCCACCGCCGAACCCGGCGCCGGCGACCCGGCCGCACGCGCCGAGTGGGTCGCACTGATTCAGCAGAACGGCACGCTCGCCGAGGCGTTCGCCGCCGCGGGCATCGAGCTCGACCTGACGGCGCCGGCCGCGTCGCGCTGGTACCGGGTCGACCCGGAGGCCGTTCTGCGGAACCTCGCGCTCGATCTCACCCGCCTGGAGCCCGCGGTCCGCCGTCTCGCGGACGCGGGCGTCGGTGACCGCTTCCAGATCACCGACGGCTGGCGAAGCTCCGCCCTGTTCGAGCTGACGGATCGTGGCCCGCTCGGCAGGCTGAAGGTGAGGGTCGTCGAGCGCAACGACGCCCAGGACGTCGCTGTACTGCCCGAGGCCCTGTGGCGTCGGCTGCCCGACCTCGACCTGCTGCGGACCGGCGCGATCGCACCGCAGGGCCTGCACCCGCTGGTCGCTGCGGCGCTGTTCCCCGACCTCGTCCCCGCCGGTCCTGCCGGCCCGCCCGGGCCCGGGAGCCCGGCACCGGTCCCCGTCAGGTGCCGTGGCGAGTGGCACGAGGTGGCCTTCCGCGGCGGTCGTCTCGACATGCCGCACAGCGAGGAGGAGCAGCAGCGTGAACGCGCGCTGCACGCCTTCGGAGGGGCCGTCGCCGGATGCTTCGCCGTGCAGCACGCCGCAACCTCGGGAACCGGCCGGCTGCCGAAAGCGCTGCGGGCGCAGCGGCGTGAGCTGTTCCTGCGGGCCCAGCACGGCGACACCCCGGGAGTTCTGGAGCTCCTGGACGCGGGTGTCGACCCCCGGGTGCGGGACGGTGGCGGACGCACCCTGCTCCATGTGCTGCACCTGCTCGACCACGAGCCGCTCCTGTCCCGGCTGCTGTCGGCGGGACTCGATCTCGAGGCCACGGACCACCGTGATCGCACCCCGCTGTTCGTGGCGGTCAACGACGCCGGCTCGAAGGCTCTCGTGGAGGCGCTGATCGAGGCCGGGGCCAGGATCGACGCGGTCGACCAGACGGAGCTGTCACTGGCCCAGGTGGTCCGCAAGTACCGCCGGGCCGACCTGAGGTTCCTCCATGACCGGGTGCGGGCGGAGCACCCGGGCATCGGCGCCGACTGGTGGAACGAATGGCATGAGGACGAGGAGGAGGACCGGTGAGCGCGGACCGTGGTCTGCGAAGCCCCCTGGCTGCCGCGGACGACCTCAACCGCCGGCTGAGCGCAGTCCGCACGGAGCCCTCCGGCCATGCCCAACTGGAGGCGCTGGCACTGGCCGTGACTGCCAACCAGCCCGTCCTGCTGTGGGGCGAGCCCGGCATCGGCAAGTCGGCCGGCATGGAGCAGCTCGCCGCCGGGCTGGGTCTGCCGCTGGAGACGGTCATCGCCAGCGTGCACGAGCCCTCCGACTTCGCCGGCCTGCCGATCGTCGGCGACGACCCGGCGACCACCGGCGTCCCGATGGCACCGCCCGACTGGGCGGTGCGGCTCGCCCGGGCCGGAGGCGGCCTGCTCTTCTTCGACGAGCTGTCCTCCGCGCCACCGGCCGTCCAGGCGGCCCTGCTGCGCGTGGTGCTCGAACGCCGGGTGGGCAGCCTGGTCCTGCCGGAGCCGGTGCGGATCGTCGCCGCCGCCAACCCGCCCTCCAGCGCCGCCGACGGCTGGCACCTCACGCCGCCGCTGGCCAATCGCTTCGTCCACCTCGACTGGACCCACGATCCCCGGACGGTCGCACGCGGCATGGCCGGTACATGGCCGAAGACGGCCGTCCCGGTCGTCGATCCGGCCAGAGTGCCGGGCGCCGTCGCCCGGAGCCGTGGCGCGATCTCCGGGTTCCTCACCGCGAGACCCGGGCTGGTGCACCACATACCCGCCGATGCCCAGAGCCGGGGCCGGGCGTGGCCCTCACCGCGTACCTGGGAGATGGCGCTGCGGCTGCTCGCGGCCGGACACGCGACCGGTGCCGGCCGCGAGGCGGTGGCAGCGGCGCTCACCGGCGCCGTCGGCGACGGGGCGGGTATCGAGCTGCTGTCCTATCTGGAGCATCTCGACCTCCCGGACCCCGACCGGGTACTCGCCGATCCGGACTCCTTTGCCCTGCCCGACCGCGGCGACCGGCAGCTGGCGTTTCTCATCGCGGTGGTCGCCGCGATCCAGGGCGACCTCACCCGCAAGCGCTGGGAGGCGGGTTGGGCCGTGCTGGCGAAGGCTGTCGATGCGGGCGTGCCCGACGTCGCGGCCCGGGCCGCCGTCGACCTCGCCGCGATGCGCGACACCGACTGGCCCGTGCCCCAGGGCATCGACGGGTTCCTGGAGCTGCTCCAGCTGTCGGGCGCCCTGCCCGGCAGCGGCTGAGGGCGGGCATGGCGCGCAGCGGTGCCGCACTGGACATGACCAAGCTGCTGGCCGCCCGCTTCCGGGCGGCCGGCGACCGGCCCTATCTCGCCTCCGCGCTCTACGCCCTGACCGTTGTGGCGTCTGCCGAGGTACCGACGATGGGGGTGGACCGGCGCTGGCGCTGTTATGTGTCTCCCGCGTTCGTCGATGCCACGCCCGTCGCGGAACTCGCCGGCGTCTGGGTGCACGAGGTCGCGCATCTGCTGCGCGACCACCACGGTCGCGCCGACCGGCTGCCCGCCGCCGACCAGCGCGACCGGCACCGGGTCAACGTCGCCCAGGACTGCGAGATCAACGACGATCTCCTCGCCGACGGACTGCGACTGCCCGCCGACCGGGTGGAACCGGCCCGATTCGGCCTGCCCGAGGGCCAGTTGTTCGAGACGTACCTGGCCGGCCTGCCGCCGCTCCCGCGATCGCACGACTGCGGCTCGGGCGCCCACGGCCGCCCGTCACCCTGGGAACTCGACGAGTCCGCCGGTCCCGCATGCCTCGGACCGGTCGAGGCCGAGGCACTGCGGCGCCACACCGCCGAGGCGATGCGCGCCCATCGCCGCAGCCGCGGCACCCTCCCCGCGGGCTGGCAGCGCTGGGCCGACGAGCTCCTCGAGCCCACGGTGGACTGGCGCCGGGCCCTGTCCGGAGCAGTCCGGGAAGCGGCAGCGTGGGCCGGGGGAGCCGTCGACTACACCTACAGCCGCTCCTCGCGCCGGACACCCGCGCTGCGCGGAGTCGTGTTGCCGAGTCTGCGCCGCCCGCTGCCCCGTGTGGCCGTTGTCATCGACACCTCGGGTTCCATGGGCGATGCCGAAATCGCAGCGGCTCTGGCGGAGGTGACGGGGGTCCTGCGTGAGGTGGGCGTACGGGGCAACCGTGTCACCGTGCTGGCCTGCGACGCCGATGTGCACGCCGTGTCCCGGGTCACCGCAGCCGAGCAGATCACGCTGGCCGGTGGCGGTGGTACCGACATGCGCGTCGGTATCGGCGCCGCGCTGGCGACGGCCGACCGGCCGAACATCGTCATCGTCCTCACCGACGGCTTCACGCCCTGGCCGGACGAAGTGCCGTCCTGCCGGCTCATCGCCGCCCTCGTCGGTGACGCGGCACCCACTCCTCCTGCCTGGGTGGAGACGGTACGCGTCACCGTGTGACGGGCTGCGCCCCGCTGTGGGCTACCCGGAACGGAACCGTCCCGGGCGCCCACATCGTGGTAGCTCCGTGAGCAAAGGCGAGGAGAGGGGAGACCGCCATGGCCGCCGGCGCCGTACGGATCGACGGGAACAGCCTGCTGCTGGGGGGCAGCGTACGGATCCGGTTCATCCGGACGCTGCGCCTGCCGGAATCCGGGACGCATCCGCTGCCGCCGGGACTGGGCGAGTTCCCCGTGCGGCGCGTCGAGGACCACCCCGGCACCGTCCCGCCCGAGTGGCTGGCGCGAGGCGGAGTGATGCTGCCCGTGTATCTGCGGGAGGCGATGTGGCTGAGCTTCGCGGGCACCCATGAGCCCGCCGCGCTCCAGGTCGGCGTCGGCAAGGTGTGCGCCGTCTCCGGTGAGCGGTGGAGCGGCCGGCTGGGGCGCACGCCGCAGAACTATGCGGTGCTGCCCCGGCAGCCGTGGCTGGACGGCATCAACTCGGGCAAGGGCACGGTACGTCAGTTTGTCGCGGTGCCCCTGGGCCTCGGGGCCACGGTGGAGGGACAGATCACCGGCGAGGAGACCACGGGCGGCGTCCAGTTGCAGGCGTTCTCGCTGGCCGGGCAGGCACTGACAGCCTGGCGCGAGGAGCAGGAGGCCCGGGCACGCGCCGCGGTCCCGCCCCCGTGGCCCGGGGCAGCTCCGCAGAACCCGTCCGTCACCGCGCCCGGCGGCTACGGAGGAGCCTTCGCAGCCGGCATGGCCGCGGCTCCGCCCGCCATGGCCCCGCCTGCGCCGGGCGTCATGCCCGCCGCGCCCGCTGCGGCGGCGGGGCCGCCCCGGCAGGCCGCCGCGATGGGGCTCGGAGCGGGCGGCACGATGCGCCAGGAGGTCTACCAGGACGACCGGCGCCTGTCCGACTGGGCCGAGGCGCCCTCCGGCCGGGTGTTCGTGCACCTGGTGACCCCGCCGGAATGGCGCCGTATCACGGGTGAGGCGGCACCGCCGTCACCGGTCGACCGTGCCGCCTACACACAGGCCGGACTGCCGTGGTTCGACTACTACGACGAGGACGGCACCGATCTCGCGCCGGCCGGCGCCCTGGGCGGGGTCAAGCCCGTGGGCGACTGGCTCGGCGACGACGACATGCCGTGGCAGGCGCCGGGAACTCACCAGATCCATCCGCTCGGTGACGCGCCGGCGCCCGGAAAGCCGGTGGCGGACGGGGACTGGTGACAGGGACCATCGCCCGGCGCCGTGCGGCGCCGGGCGATGGTCCGGCCGTCGATCCGTCGTTCCTAGAAGGTGAGGTTCCAGGCGTCGATCCTGCCGACGTCCTGGGAGGCGATGTCGCGTACGCGCAGCTTCCAGGTGCCGTTCGCCGCCTCGGACGAGGCGTTGACCGTGTAGGTCTTGTTCACGTCGTCGGCGCTGTCGCTGTTCGGGAAGTCCTCCAGCGGGTACACCGTGCCGTCGGGGGCCACGAGAGAGACCACGAGGTCACCGCGGTACGTGTGCTTGATGTTCACGCCGACCTTGAGGGCGACCGGGGCGTTGCCGGTGACGCCGGTGACCGGAATCGGGCTGTCCACGGTGGCGTTGTCCGCGATGGTCACGTCGGCGAGGTTCTCGAAGTACTTCCCGGGCGGCGGAGTGCTGCCCTCGACCGCCTTCAGCGCGTCGACCTGGCCCTCGCCGAAGAAGGCGTTCCTGGCCGTGGTGCCCGTGCACCGGCTGTCGGACGGGCAGGCGATGTCCGTGGCCTGCTCGCCCAGCTTGGCCCGGATGTCCGCCGGCGTGTACGCCGGATTGACGCTCGCCAGCAACGCGGCCACTCCGGCGACGTGCGGTGACGCCATCGAAGTGCCGTTCATGTTGCCGTACTTGCCGCCGGGAAGCGTCGAGTACACCCCCGATGCCCCGTCGCCGCCGGGCGCCGCGACGTCGATGACGCTGTTGCCGAAGTTGGAGTACGACGCCTTCACGTTGCCGTTGCCCATCGAGGCGACGGTGACGACGCCGGGCAGCTCGGTCGGGATGTCGATGCAGGCGTTGGTGATGGTGCGGGTGACCGGGGTCGAGTCGTTGGGACTCGAGGAGTCGGTCGTCTTGTTCGCCAGGTTGTAGTTCGAGTTGCCGGCGGCGGCCACCTGCAGGGAGCCCTTGCCCTCGGCGTACGCCTGGGCGCGCTTGACGCCCTCGATGATGGCCGCCTGGTCCACGTTGTCCGGGCAGTTGAACATCCACGGATCGGTGTAGTAGCTGTTGTTGGTGACCTTGAAGCCGTGGTCACCGGCCCACATGAATCCGCAGATGGTGTTCTCGGCGAAGAACATGCTGGTGTCCGGCTCGGCGATGCGGACGGAGGAGATCTTCACGCCCGGCGCGACGCCGATGACGCCCTTGCCGTTCTTGGCGGCCGCGATCGTCCCCGCGACATGCGTGCCGTGCTCGCCGACGTCGCGCCAGGCACCGGCACGGGTGTCCGCCTTGCCGTAGGCGCACGAGACGGAGTCGGCCGCGTTGAAGTTCGGCGCGATGTCCTGGTGCTGGTCGTCCACCCCGGTGTCGAGCACGCCCACCTTCACGGTGGACGAACCGGTCGTCACGGCCCAGGCCTGGTCGGCCTTGATACGCGTCATGTCCCAGCGGTTGGACTCCGTCAGCGTGGTGGGAGTCTGTGCCGGGCTCGCCGGCAGAGCCGGGTCATAAGCGTCGGCGGGCACGTCCGAGGTCCGGGTCGCGCCGACCTGCTGCACACCACTGACCCCCCGCATGGTGCCGGCGAAGGACGTGGACGCCGAGTGGGCCACGATCACGCCGATTGCGTCGTGGTGCGCGAATACGGTGCCCCCGTTGTTCGTGACCGCCGTCCGCACGGCCGAGGTGTCACCCGGCGCGGTGATGACCAGATAGGCACGGGTGCCTGCGGCCCAGGACGACGACGATGACGAAGACGACGGTGAGGAGGGAGCGGCCTCGGCGAGACCCGTGGGGGCCATGAGCGCGACAGCCGTTCCGAGCGCGGCGGCCGCCATGGAGCGTCTCAGCCGGCTGGATATGAAGGGAAGCAATGCGTCCTCCGAAAACCCGGCGGCGCTCGTGGCACCGGCCGGGTCATGTCAAAAAGTGGTCGAGGCAAGATCTCAGACACCCGCCCGTCAAGGGAAGTGTCTTGCCCTGCCCGACTGTTCGTCCGGCAGCCACAGGCGCGACCGGTTCCGGTCCCGCCCGACGCCTGGCGGTTACCGCGCAGTAGTGCAAGGATCGGCACCGGTTGCCGGGCGAGGGGAAGGGGCGGCGGGCCATGGCCGAGCTGCACGATCTGACAGCGCTGGAACAGGCGGACGCGGTGCGCTCGGGCACCGTGTCGCCGACCGAACTCACCGAGCACTATCTCGAGCGGATCGACCAACTCGACGAAACCCTCGGGGCCTTCCTCACCGTCACCCCCGAACTCGCCCGCAAGCAGGCGGCCGAGGCCGAGGCCGCGGCCCTGACCGCGCGGCGTGAGGACGTTCGGCTGGGCCCGCTGCACGGGGTGGCCGTACCGGTGAAGGACCTGAACTTCGTCGCCGGTGTGCGCTGTACGCGCGGATCGCAGGCGTTCGCCGACTTCACGCCGGACGTGGACGACCACGTGGTCACCCTGTTGCGCAACGCCGGGACGGTGATGCTCGGCAAGACCAACACCCCGGAGTTCGGACTGCCCTGCTACACCGAGAACCGCCTCGCTGCGCCCGCCCGTACTCCGTGGGATCCGCAGCGTTCGGCCGGAGGCTCGTCGGGCGGCGCGGCCGCGGCCGTGGCCGCCGGTCTCGCACCGCTGGCGCACGCTTCCGACGGAGGCGGTTCCATCCGTATCCCGGCATCCGTGTGCGGACTCTTCGGCGTCAAGCCGAGCCGTGGCCGGGTGAGCGCGGGACCGACGCTGCACGATGTGAGCGGCCTGAGTACCTCCGGCCCGCTCGCCCGCACCGTGGCCGACGCGGCCGCGCTGCTCGACGTGCTCTCCGGCCCGATGCCCGGCGATCCGTACGGCGCACCGTCGCTGCCGCCCGGCGAAACCTTCCTGTCCGCCGCGGGACGCGAGCCGGGGCCGTTGAAGGTGATCGCCCTGGCCGCCCCGCCGCTGGACGGCGTGGAACTGCATCCCGACTGCCGGGCGGCCTACGACGGGGCCGCCGGGCTGCTGCGCGATCTGGGCCACCAGGTGGAGGAGATCGAACTGCCGGTGGGGGACCAGTTGCGGGAGGCCTTCGGGCACATCTGGACGGTGATGGCCACCGTCAACCCCGTTCCGCCGGAGCGGGAAGAGCTGCTCATGCCGCTCACCCGGCATCTGCGGGCGGCCGGACGGCAGGTGAGCGGCACCGACTTCGCGCAGGCCCTGTACACCTTCCGTGCTTTCGGGCAGCTGGTCGCGGACGCCCTGCTGTCGGCGTACGACGTCATTCTCACGCCGACGCTGGCGCAGCCGCCCGCCCTGGTGGGCGGCCTGCGGGACGACAGCGACCCGTCGGCCGAGTTCGAAGGGCTGGCGGCGTTCACACCGTTCACCCCCCTGTACAACGTCACCGGGCAGCCGGCTGTCAGCGTTCCCCTGCACTGGACGGAGGAGGGCCTGCCGATCGGAGTGATGCTGGGCGGCCGCTACGGCGACGACTCCACCCTCATTTCCCTCTCCGCCCAGTTGGAGGCCGCCAGGCCCTGGGCACACCGCCGTCCCTCCGTCTGGTGACGGCCGAGAGGCGGCGCGGCCGGGTCAGGCCGGGATGGGGATCGTGCCGAGGGGCTTGCCCGTGGGCTGCGGTGAGCCGCCCTCGGGCTCGACGGTGATGCCGATGGCCGTTGCACTGCCGACCGGGCCGCGAAGGACACGCATCTGCTGCTCGCCGGTGCCGGCCGGCAGGGCGGCCGGACGCAGAGGACGTGGTCGCGGAGGGCTTGGTCGTGGGGGCTTGATCGTGAAGAACGGCGGAGGAAACAGGGGTGAGGTCCCGCGTCGCAGGGCCCTCACCGTCCGGCCGGGGGGAAGCCGGCCGGTCAGGGGTCAGCGGCTGTTGCAGTCCCAGTGGCCCTTGACCCACTTCATCTCGAAGTGCCCGTGGGTCTTCTCCCAGAACGGGTGGCCCGTGTGGTGCCGGCCCTCGTGGATCACGAAACCCTGGTGCCAGTCGCCGGGCCGCTCGAAGTAACCCTTGTGCCAGACCTTGTGGTGTGCCTTGAAGGCCATGTGCCACCTCTTTTCCCAGTGGCCCTTCTCCCAGGTGCACCGGCTGTCGAGGACGCTCGAGACGGTCGCGGCCGTGGGCGCCGGGGCGGCGGCAGCGGGAGCGGCGGCGCCGAGAGCGGCACCACCGGCCAGCAGTCCGGTCGCGGCGAAGCCGGCGACCAGGCGCTTGATCCGGACGGGAGCTGTCATGTTCCCCACCTCCTCCAAATTCCTGTGTGGGCGGTATGACACAAGCGATTCGCAGCCGGCGCCGATCCGGATGGTTGCCAGGGGAGAAAAAGTGCAAATCTGGCTACTTGGTCCGGCCTGGATCCCCGGGTACGGTCACCCCATGCAACGGGTCGCCGCTGTCCTGATCGATATCGACGGTGTGCTCACGGTGTCCTGGAAACCACTGCCGGGTGCCGTCGAAGCCATGGAGCGCCTGCGTGAGGCGGACATCCCCCTCGCGCTGCTGACCAACACCACCTCGCGCACGAGGGCGTCCATCGCGGCAGCCCTGGCCGACGCCGGGTTCCCCGTCACCGAGGGCGACATCTTCACCGCTCCCGTAGTGGCGGCCACCTACCTCGCCGAGCACTGTCCGGGGGCCCGGTGCGCGCTGCTGAACAGTGGGGACATCCAGGAGGACCTCGCCGGCGTCACCCTGGTGGATCTCGACGACCCGGCCGCGGTGCCGGATGTGATCCTCGTCGGCGGCGCCGGACCGGAGTTCGACTACGCGGCCCTCAACTCGGCCTTCGCCCACATCCAGCGCGGGGCCCGCCTCGTCGCCATGCACCGCAACCTGTACTGGCGTACGGCAACGGGTCTGCAGCTCGACACGGGCGCCTTCCTGGCGGGCCTCGAGCGAGCGGCGCGCGTCGAGGCGGAAGTGATCGGCAAGCCCGCGGAACCGTTCTTCGCCACGGCCCTCGCCCATCTCGGGGCCGGCGCCTCGCAGGCGCTGATGATCGGGGACGACATCGAGTCCGATGTGCTCGGCGCCCAGCGCCACGGCATCACCGGCGTCCTCGTCAGGACCGGCAAGTACCTGCCCGAGGCCCATCGGGCCGCACCCGGCGAACCGGACCATGTACTGGACTCCTTCGCCTATCTGCCCGGTCTCCTCCAGCGCCTGGGCCGCTGACCCGGCGCCGCTTCGCTCCGCGGCGGCCTCCCGGACCCTCCACACGGTCCGGGAGGCGGCCGTCCGGCGTGCCGTCAGCGTGAGCGCCGGCGCAGCGCGCGGACCAGAAGTACGGCGACGATCACGGCGGCTGCGGGGACGGCCGTCTTCCGCAGAAGGACCGGCAGCACAGCGGCTCCCAGGTCCGCCGCCTCCGGTTCGGCCGCCGCCGGGATGCCGGATCGGGGCGTGCCTGAGCCGGTGTACGCGTCCGCCGGACTGCGCAGCAACTCCTCCAGTCCGGAGGCGAACTGCCGGACGATCCGGTCGCCGACCTCCGCCATGATGCCGCGCCCGAACTGCGCCGGCCTGCCTGTGATGTCGAGCTCGGTGAGCACCCGGACGCGGGTACCGGCCGGGTCCGCAGGATCGGCCGTGACAGCGGCGACGACCCGGGCCGCTGCCGTGCCGGCGCCCCTGGCCTCGCTCCCGCTGAGGTCGAGGACGAGGGTGCGGCCGGGCTCGTCCCGGGTCACGGTGCCCTCGCCGCGGTAACTCATCTGCACCGCACCGATCTTGACCTTGATCCGGCCGGTGAACCGGTCGCCGTCCAGCATGTTGAGGAGCGCGCCCGGCATGCAAGGGGCGACGCGGCGGAGGTCGAGGAAGAGTTTCCAGGCATCGTCGGGCGTGGCCGGGACGGTGAAGGAGTGGTCGAGTTGCATGGGGATGTCCAATCGTCAGGGGTGCGAGCCGGGCTCTTGGTCCCGGGCAGCCGTACGGATCAGGTCGCGCACCCGGCTCGGCGAGAGAGGGCCGCGTCGGACGACCACGCCGAGCGGGCGCAGCGCGTCCTCGAGGGCGCCCGCGAGCACGGCCTGCGGGGCGATCGCGCCGCCTTCGCCGAGTCCTTTGACGCCGAGGTCGTTCATGGGACTCGGGGTGAACAGCTCGTCCATGTCAAGGTCCGGGATCTCCGACGAGGTCGGCACCAGGTAGTCCATGTAGGTGGCGGTGCGAGGCTGGCCGTCGGGGCCGTAGACCATCTCCTCGTACAGCGCTCCGGCGATGCCCTGGGCGACGCCTCCGGTGACCTGCCCCTCGGCGATCAGCGGGTTGACGATGACGCCCGCGTCGTGGACGACCGCGTACTGCAGGATCTCGATCTCTCCCGTGTGCTCGTCGACCTCGAGCACGGCCGCATGGGCGCCGCTCGCGACCGCGAAGCCCGGCGGCCGGAAGTGGACCGTCTCGCTGAGCTCGGTGCCGTGCCGGCCGTCGGTCGGCTCGGGAGTTCCCGGCAGTGGGGCCTGCCCTGCCAGCTGGGCGAGCGTGAGCGACGGGCCGTCGGCCGTCCTGGGAGCGATGACTCCGTCGTGCAGATCGAGGCTGTCCGCCGGCACGCCGAGCCGGCGGGCGGCGGCGTCGACGGCCTTCTCGCGCACGAGCCGGCCGGCGCGGTGCGTGGCGTTCCCCGCGTTGACCAGGGCCCGGCTCGCGATGGTGCCGACACCGAACGGGGTCGCGTCGGTGTCCCCGCCGACCACGTCGATGATGTCGAGCGGCACTCCGATCGCGTCCGCGGCGATCTGCGCCATGGAGGTCCGGTGGCCTTGGCCCTGAGACGGCGTACCGATGGCGAGTCGGACGCGGCCGTCGGGCGCTATGTCGATGCGGGCGGTCTCGAACGGGCCGAGGCCGGTCGCCTCGATGTACATGGCGAACCCGACACCCACACGCCTGCCGTTCCGCGCGCCGTCGCGCTGGCGGGCGCGGACTTCGGGCACGTTCACCTTGGCGGCGGCCCGGCGGAGCAGTTCGGGAAAGTCGCCGGAGTCGTACGACTGCGGTTTGCCCGAGCGGTCCACCAGGCCCGTCCGGTACGGCATCTCCTAGGGCCGCACCACGTTGCGTGCCCGTAGCTCCGCGGGGTTCCATGGCGAGCCGGTCGGCGAGCCGGTCCATCGCCCGCTCCATCGCGAACACCGCCTCGGGGCGCCCCGCACCGCGGTACGGAGTCGCGAACGTGGTGTTGGTCAGCACGCCGACGACGTCGATGTCGGCGTTCGGTACCCGGTAAGGGCCCAGCAGATGACACAGCGAGTTGTACGGCACGACCAGACCGGTCATGTTGTACGCGCCGAAGTTGACGATGATCCGGTCGCGCACACCGAGGAGGCGGCCATCGGCGTCCGCGGCGAGCTCGATGCGATGGATCTGCTCACGGGCGTGCGAGGAGGCGGTGAGGTTCTCGCCCCGGTCCTCGCGCCACAGCACGGGACGCCCGAGCACCCGCGCCGCGTACGGGACCAGCAGCTCCTCGACGTACAGGATGCCCTTCTGGCCGAAGCCGCCGCCCACATCGGTGGCGATGACGCGCACCGTCCCGGCGTCCAGGCCGAGCGTGTGGGCGATCGCCTCGCGCAGCCGGTGCGGGGTCTGCGTACCGGACCAGACGGTCAACCTGCCGCTGTACGGGTCGACTTGGGCCGAGATCGCGCGGGTCTCGATCGGCGACGCGACATAGCGGTGTGCCTGGAACTCCTCGCTCACCACGGCATGCGCGGTGGCGAACGCCTCGTCCGGATCGCCGACCCTGGTGGCCACCGCGACCGCGACGTTGTCACCGAACTCCTCGTGGACCAGGGCCGCTTCGGGGGAAAGGGCCTGTTCCGGGTTCACGGTGACGGGCAGCGCGGAGTAGCGGACGTCGATGAGTTCGAGGGCGTCCTCGGCGAGGTAGCGGTTCTCGGCGAACACGACGGCGACGGGCTGGCCGACGTATCTGACCTTGTCGGCGGCGAGCAGGGGCATGGGCGTCATCCGGACCAGAGGGTCCAGAAGCGCGGCGAGACCGGGCGGGGTGCGCAGCTCCTCCTTGTTGAGCATGGGTGCCAGCCCTGCCACATCGGCGCCTGTCCAGACGGCGACCACGCCGGGGGCGTCGAGGGCGGCACCGACGTCCACCGACTCGATGCGCGCGTGGGCCTGCGGGCTGCGCAGGAACGCGGCCTCGACGCAGCCGGGAAGGGCTATGTCGTCCACGTAACGGCCGTTGCCGCGCAGCAGCCGCTCGTCCTCGACGCGCGGGACGGACCGGCCGACATAGCCGGGGGGCTCGTCGTGGGACATGTGGCTCACGCCCCGAAACGCTCGTCGAGTGCCTGGCACACGGCACGGCGGATGTTGCGGTAGCCGGTGCAGCGGCACAGATGGCCGCTGAGGGCGTCGGCGACCTCCGGTCCGGCCGGCCGTCCGGCCTGCTCGGTCAGAGCGGTCGTCGTCATGACGAAGCCCGGTGTGCAGAAGCCGCACTGCATGCCGTGGCACTCGTGGAAGGCGCGCTGCACCGCAGTAAGGGGGGCGTCGCCGGGGGCAAGGCTCTCGACGGTGCGGATGTCGGCGCCCTCGCACTGGGCGGCGAGAGTCAGGCAGGAGCGCACCGGTGCGCCGTCCAGCAGGACCGTGCACGCGCCGCACACGCCGTGCTCGCAGCCGACATGGGTGCCGGTGAGACCCAGGCGGTCCCGCAGGAAGTCGCTGAGCAGCAGCCGGGACTCCACCTGGCAGGCGATCCGGTCGCCGTTCACGGTGAGCCGTATCTCGTGCCAGCCGGAAGGTTCGGCCAGTGGAGGCGTGCGAACGGCCGTGGGGCGGACCGCTGGAGCGGGAGAAGCGGAGGAGGGGACTGAGGTGGTCATGAACAGCGCTCCCAGGCGGAGGTACAGGCACGGACGAGAAGATGGGCGGCGGCTTCACGCCGGTGGACGGCGGTGGCGTGGATGTCGTCGGTGGGGGTGAGCCGGGTGAGGACGGTCTCGGCCGCGGCGCGGACCGCGGGCTCGCCCGCGTCCGTGCCGAGCAGCGCGTCCTCGGCGGCGCGCAGCCGCACGGGGACCGGGCCTGCCCCGCAGAAGACCACCCGGGCGCCGCGGACCGTGCTGGTGCCGGGCGCACGGTCGAGTACGAGCGCGACACCGATGGTGGCGAAGTCGCCGTGCCGGCGGGTCAGTTCCCTTCGGTACGACATCTATCTAACACCTGAAATGATTTATGCTGAAGTTTATTCTTGGCAAGAGGGTGACGCGGATTCGAGGTGGGTGACATGAGATACGTGCTGGACCAGGCCGCAGCATGGCAGCGGTCGGCGACCGCGTTCGCGATGGCGACCGTCGTTCGGACCTGGGGCTCCGCCCCGCACCCGGCCGGCGCCTCGATGCTCGTCTCGGACGACGGCAAGGTGGTCGGCAGTGTGTCCGGCGGCTGTGTCGAAGCGGCCGTGTGCGCAGTCGCGGAGGATGTGCTGGCAGGATCCGGTCCGGTCCGCGAGGAGTACGGCGTCGGCGACGGCGACGCGTTCGCGGTCGGGCTGACCTGCGGCGGAACGATCGAGGTCTTCGTTCGCGCGATGGGTCCCGAGGCCCCCCTCGGCCGGGTGTCCGCCGATCTCGCGGCGGGTGTGCCGGTTGCGCTGGTGACGGTCGTGGCAGGGGCGGGCTCCGGGGTGGGAGCGAGCATCGCGGTCGGCGCCGATGGGGTGACCGGGACGCTCGGGGAGGCGGGGCTGGACCGTGCCGCCGCGCGGGCCGCGCACGCCATGCTGGCCAGGGGTGCGAGCGGGACGGTGCGGACTGGAGCCCTGTACGGCGGGGGCGATACGCACGTGGACGGCGGTGACGCGGCGCTCGTGGACCGCGGGGGCGATGCCCACGCGGCCCGCGGCGGCTGTGCCCCCGACTGCGAGATTCTGGTGCAGTCGTTCGCGGACCCGCCACGGCTGCTGGTGTTCGGCGCGGCCGAGTTCGCCCGCCCGCTGACCCGGGTCGGAGCCCTGCTCGGTCATCGCGTGACCCTGTGCGACGCCCGACCCGCGTTCGCCACCCGTGAGCGCTTCCCCGACGCCCATGAGGTCGTCGTCGACCGGCCGCACCGGTGGTTCGCCGCCCACCTGGACCTGATCGGCCCGACCACGGCGGTCTGTGTGCTCACCCATGACGCCAAGTTCGACGTACCGCTGCTGGAACTGGCCCTGCGCAGCCCGGCAGGATACGTGGGGGCCATGGGCAGCAGGCGTACGCACGAGGACCGGCTCGCGCGACTTGCGGAAGCGGGACTCACCGAGGCCGAACTGACCAGGCTGCGCTCGCCGATCGGCCTGGATCTCGGCGGGCTGGGGCCGGAGGAGACCGCGGTGTCCATCGCCGCGGAGATCATCGCGGCCCGCCGTGGCGGCAGCGGCCTGCCGCTCACCGACCGTCTCGGGCCTGTCCACGGTGCGTGAGCGTTTTTGAACGACTGTTTTTCTGAACACTCGTTTAATGTGAGCCATGTGGATTCCGAACGCAAGACACCTGGCTCAGGTGCCGGGAGAGCCCCGGCAGACGGGGCCGCCACGGACTCACGGTCACGTCGTGGCCGCGCCCACGACCCCGAGGGCAACCGCCGGGCCGTACTGGACGCCGCCCGGCGGCTGTTCGCCGCGCAGGGCTACGCGGGGGCCGGCATCCGGGCCATCGCCGCCGAGGCGGGCGTGACCCCCGGCCTGGTCATGGCGTACTTCGGTACCAAGGACGGGCTGTTCCACGAGGCGGTCGCCGGCCGTACCGGTCTGGCCGCGGACGTGCTGGAAGCCGCCGGGAACGACCTGGCACGGCTCCCGCAGGCCCTCGCCCACGCGTATCTTGAGCGCTGGGAGCGGCTGCCCGCCCATGATCCGTGGCCCGCGCTGATCCGCTCGGCACTCGATCACGCGCCCAGCGCCGCGCTGTTCCGCACGATCCTGGACCAGCAGGTGGGCGAGCCCCTCCGCCGCCTCCTGGGTGACTCACCCGAGGCCGAGGTCCGGGCCGCCATGGTCCGCAGCATCCTGTTCGGCGTGATCATGGAGCGGTACATGTTCGCCCACGAGCCGGCTCGCTCCGTACCCAAGGCGGCGCTGGAACCGGCGCTCGCCGATGCCCTCGTGACCGCCATGACGGGCAGGCGTGTGTGGTCGGCAGGCCGGCCCGGGACCGCCGAAGCCGTTGTCCCCATGACGCAGGCCGGATCCCGCAGTGGGGCGGACGCCGAACCGTACGCGTTCGGCGCCGGCTCCGGCGCCGAGAGGCCCGCGTCCGCCGCCGGGCCTGCGCCGGAGCCCGCCGGTGCGTCCGCGACCGAGCCTGTGCCCGCCCCTTCCGTGCCTGTCGGCGCCGTCTTCGACGGGCTGAGCAGCTGCTTCCAGCACCACCAGTCGCTGATCGGCCGTATTGCGAAGCAGTACGGCATCAGCCCGGCCGCCTTCGACGTGCTCAACGCGCTCCGCCGGGCGGGCGCTCCGTATCGCCGCACCATGGGCGAGGTCGCGGCTGCCGGCCAGGTGAGCCAGGGCGGTCTCACGATGCAGGCGGACCGTCTGGTGGAATCAGGTCTGATCGAGCGGGAGCGCGACGGCCGGGACCGGCGGATCGTTCATCTGCGCCTCACCCCGGCGGGCCTCGACCTGGCCGGCCGGATGGCAGCGGCCCGTGAGGCGGGCGAACGGGAGATGCTCGCCGGGCTCGGCATCACCGAGCGGCGGCAGCTCGCCGGGCTGCTCGACGCACTGGGCCGGTCGCCGAAGCCCTCCGGACCGCAGAAGTGAAACGGGTTCCCCGTTCCGCCTGTGCGGCGGAACGGGGAACCCGCGCGGCGCGCGCCGGATGCCGGTGGCAGCTCAGGAGTTGAGCTCCTCCAGCGTCTTGCCCTTCGTCTCCACGGCGAACAGCGCGATGACCGCGCCCACCACCGCCACGCAAGCGAGCTGGGCGAAGACCAGGGTGAGGCTGCCGCCCGCCCCGAGGATCGCGCCGACCGTGATCGGTCCGAGGATGACACCGAGGCGGTTCCACAGTCCGCCGAACGCGGCGCCCTTCGCCCGGTTCCGCGTCGGATACAGCTCGGGGGAGTAGAGGTAGAGCCCGGCGTTGATCGCGTAGACGAAGAACGTCGTGCAAGAGGCGAAGATCGCCACCTGGCCGCCGGAGACGGCTCCGGTCAGGGCGAGCGTGCCGAGCGCGAGTGCGGATCCGCCGAGCGCGGCCACCAGCGCGGGGCGGCGGCCCACCCGGTCGATCACGAGCGCGACGATGAACGTGCCGAGCAGTCCGGTGACATTGCTGAGCAGGGTGTAGGTGAGAGCGGTCGTCAGGTCGAGACCGAAGTTCTTGGTGTAGAGGGACGGCAGCCAGGTCGAGATGCCGTGGTTGACGTAGTACGCGACGAACCACAGACCCGACACCACCGCGGTACGCCGCAGGTACCTGCCCCTGAACAGCTCCCGCAGACCTCCCTGGGAGCTCTCCTCGGCCGTGCCGGTGGCGGCCTCCGGCAGCGGCGCGGCCGAGGAACGGACGACCTCCGCCTCGATCTGCGCGATCACCCGCTCGGCCTCCTCGGTCCGGCCGCGCGCCATCAGCCAGCGCGGGGACTCGACGACGTGCTTGGGGAGCGCGGCCGCGATCAGGACGGGCAGCGCGCCGATCACGAACATCGCCCGCCAGCCCAGGTTGGGAACCACCCATACGGCGACCAGTGTTGCCGCGGCCAGACCGGCCGGGAAGATCATCTCGTAGAGCAGCACGAAGCGGCCGCGGCGGTCCGAGCGTGCGATCTCGTTGATGTACGTGGCGGCGACCGGCACGACGCCGCCGATGCCCAGACCCTGTACGAAGCGGAAGAGCGCGAACATCTCGATGCCGGTGGAGAAGGCGACGGCGAGGCTCGCGAGCGCGGTGACGGCGACCCCCAGCGCGACGGTCCGCACCCGGCCGATCCGGTCGCCCAGCCAGCCGGCGACCAGTGCGCCGACGAGCATGCCGATCGAACCCGCGGTCACGGCGAAGGTGGCCTGACCGGTCGTCAGATGCCATTCCTTCATCAGAACGGGGAGTGCGGAGGCGGCGAGCAGTTGGTCGAACGCCTCGAAGAAAGTGACCGCGCCGATGAGGAAGCGGACCTTGACGTGCCAGCGGGAGTGAGGCAGTCGTTCGAGCCGTGCGGCTATGGATGCCACGGCGGGCCGGCCGGCCACAGTCGTCATGAGTGGTTCCTTCCGCGAACAGAGAAGTTGCGGAGACAGTAGGAGCAGTTATCTAAGCGGTCAATGGTTAATGGCAAAGACATCTCGGATCGGTGCCTCCGGGGTGCGGGGCGGGCTCTCTTGATCACATGCAGCCTGGACTGCCGGTGAATCCTCTCATGCAGGGTCTTGCGTGAGAGATGTCTTAGCGCTTAGATTTCTAGTGCTCAGAGACACCACCCCGCCTGGAGGTTCTGCCATGCCTCGCTTCACCACCGACATCCTGATCGCGGGCCAGTGGCGGCGCGGCGCGGGCGCCCCCGTCGAGACCGTGGACCCGGCCACCGGCCGGGTGCTCGCCACCGTCCACACCGCATCGGTCGAGGAGGTCGACGAGGCCGCCCGCGCGGCAGCGCAGGCAGCGGCCGACCCGGCCTGGCGGGACCTGCTGCCCCACCGGCGCGCCCAGCTGCTCCACCGCATTGCGGAGCTCGTAGAGGAGGCGGCGGACGAGCTGTCGGCCGTGCAGACCGCCGACACCGGCAAGACCCTCGCCGAGACCAAGGCGCTCGCGCTGAGCGCCGCCGCCACCTTCCGCTACACCGCGGCGGCCCTCGAGACGGCGGAGGAGACGATCACTCCTTCGCGCGGCGACTACGTCACGATGAGTGTGCACGAGCCGATCGGCGTCGTCGCGGCCGTCAACCCGTGGAACTCGCCGGTCGCCAGCGACGCACAGAAGATCGCCCCCGCGCTCGCGGCCGGGAACGCGATCCTGCTCAAGCCGGCCGCCTGGACCCCGCTGGTCTCCCTCGCCCTGGGGCAGTTGATCACCCGGGCACTGGCCGAGTTCGGCCTGCCCACGGCGCTGCTGTCCGTCCTGCCCGGCAGCGGACGGCTGGTCGGCGACGCCGTCGTCACCCACCCGCTGGTCCGCCGGATCGGATTCACCGGTGGTACGGACACCGGCAGGTCCATCGCCGCCGTCGCCGCCGCCAAGCTGATCCCCGCCTCCCTCGAACTGGGCGGCAAGTCCCCGACGATCGTCCGCGCCGACGCCGACGTTCCGCAGGCCCTGGCGGGCGTGATGTACGGGATCTTCTCCTCCAGCGGCCAGTCCTGCATCGCCGGGTCGCGGCTGTTCGTGGCACGCGGGATCTACGACGAGTTCGTCGGCGAACTGGTCGAGCGGGTGCGGGGGCTCCGCGTCGGTCCCGGCACCGCCCCCGGCACCCAGGTCGGTCCCCTCGTCCACCACCGGCACCGGGACACCGTCGCCGCCTATGTCGACCTCGCCCGCGAGGAGGGCGGGCGGGTGCTGTGCGGCGGCGGCGCACCCGAGGGAGAGGAGTACGCACACGGCGCGTACTACCTCCCGACGGTCATCGACGGGCTGCCCAACACCGCCCGGGTGTGCCAGGAAGAGATCTTCGGCCCGGTGCTGATCGCACTGCCCTACGACGACGAGGACGACCTGGTCCGTCAGGCCAACGACTCCGTGTACGGCCTGGCCTGCGGCATCTGGACCCGCGACCACCGGGCCGCGTGGCGGCTGGCGCGGCGCATCGAGGCGGGCACGGTCTGGATCAACACCTACAAGCAGTTCAGCATCTCCACCCCCTTCAGCGGGATGAAGGACAGCGGCCTCGGCACCGAGAAGGGCCGGGACGCGATCCGCGCCTACCAGCGGCAGAAGTCCCTGTACTGGAGCACCTCCGGCACGCCCCTGCCCTGGGCCGGATAGCCGGACGTTCCTCCATCCCCCTCGTACCTCTGGAGACGGTCATGTCCCATCCCCCCATTGCCCGGCTGCGCGCCCTGCGCTCGGTCGAGCTCCTCACCCCGGCCTTCGGCGAGGCCGCCGACTTCTACGCCGAGGCCTGGGGCCTCGCGGTCGTGGAGTCCCAGCACGACGCCGTCTGGCTCCGCGGCACCGGCGAGGAGCACCACGCGCTCCAGCTGACCCGCTCGCACCGCATCGGTCTCGGCCGCATCAGCTTCGCCGTCGCCACCCCAGCCGAGGTGGACGAGGCGGCCCGCCGGCTGCTGGCCCGCGGCATCACGCCCGTAGCCGGACCCGGCCGCCTCGACCAGGTCGGCGGCGGCTACGGCCTGCGCTTCACCGACCACGAGGGCCGGCTGATCGAGCTGTCCGCCGAGACCTGGGCCGTCACCCCGCGCGACCGGGACGAGGCCGTGCCGGTCGGTGTCACCCACGCCGTGCTCAACACCACCGACATCGACGCCTCCGTCGCCTTCTACTGCGACGTGCTGGGTCTGCGCGTCTCCGACTGGTCGGAGCACCAGATGGCGTTCCTGCGCTGCAACGCCGACCACCACTGCATCGCCTTCAACCAGGCCGAGTGGGCGTCCCTCAACCATGTGGCGTACGAGATGAGTTCGGTCGACCACTTCATGCGAGGGCTCGGCCGGCTGCGGCACCACGGCGTCAGCCCCCAGTGGGGCCCGGGCCGGCACGGACCCGGCGACAACACCTTCTCCTACTTCACCGACCCGACCGGCCTGGTCTGCGAGTACACCTCCGAGGTCGCGCAGGTGGTCGAGGACCGCTGGATCGCCAAGGTGTGGCGGCGTACCCCCGAACTGTCCGACCTGTGGGGCACGGCGGGCGCACCTTCCAAGGAGATCCGCTGCCACATGGCCGGGTCGCCCGACCCTGGGCCGCTCTCCACGGCCGCCCTTTCCCAGGAGGTCCCGGCATGACCCGCATCCGCAAGGTCGGAGTCGTCGGCTGGGGCGCCATCGGCCGGGTCGTCGGCACGGCGCTGGCCGAACAGTCCGTGCCCGGCGCCGAGTTGGTGTGCATCGTCGACAACCGGCCGATCGGTGACAGCGCGCCCGCGCCGCAGGTCACCTTCGGCGAAGCCCTCGAGCGCTGCGACCTTGTCGTCGAGGCGGCGGGGCAGGGCGTCGTCCGCGAGTGGGGCGAGCGCGTCCTCGCCGCCGGGACCGATCTGCTGATCGCCTCGACCGGCGCGCTGACGGACGAGGACCTCGCCAAGCGGCTGCTCGCGGCCGGACCGGGACGGGTGTACTTCACCGGCGGTGCCGTCGGCGGCCTCGACCTTCTTCAGGCCGTACGCTCCCTCGGTCCGCTCCACAACGTGCGGCTGACCACCACCAAGCTGCCCGCCACCCTCGAACAGCCCTGGATGGACGAGGAGTTGCTGACCCGTATGCGCTCGGCGACCGGTCCGGTCGAGGTCATGTCCGGCAGCGCGCGCGACGTTCCCGTGAAGTTCCCCAAATCGACGAACGTCGCGGCCTCGGTCGCCCTGGCCGTCGGCGACCTGGACGCTGTGCGGGTCCGGGTCGTCGCCGACCCCGGCGCCCACCACACGCGGCATGTCGTCGAGGCGTCGGGAGCCCACGGGACATACCGCTTCGACGTCGCGCATCTGCCGGACGCCGGCAACCCGGCCACCAGCCAGGTCGTGCCGTACGCGGTGCTGCGCAGTCTCGCGGCACTGGCCGGGCGGACGGGACAGATCCTGTGACGGCCGGCCTGCACATCGAGGAGTCGGGGGACCAGGGACCGCTGCTGCTGTGCCTGCACGGGATCGGCTCCTCGTCGGCCGCGTTCGCGCCGCAGCTCGCCGAGCTGGGACGCCACGCACGCGTCGTCGCCTGGGACGCCCCGGGGTACGCCAAGTCGGCCGACCCGGCCGACCCGTTGACGCTCGACGACTTCGCCGACGCCGCCGCCGCGCTGATCCGCGAGCGCGGGGGGAGCGCCCATGCCCTGGGCGTGTCCTGGGGCGGGGTGATCGCCCTGCGGCTCGCCGTCCGCCATCCCGGGCTGGTCGCCTCGCTGATCGTGGCCGACTCCAGCCCGGGCTCGGGCACGGACCCGGCGAAGGCGGCGGCCATGCGGGCCCGGGCCACCGAGCTGGCCGAGGCCGGTCCCCGGGCGTTCGCCGAACTGCGCGCACCCCGCCTGGTGTCCGCAGGCGCATCCGAGGACCTGGTACGGCGGGTGACCGACACCATGGCGGACTCCGTCCGCCTGCCCGGCTACGCCTACGCCGCCGAGTCGATGGCCGCCGCCGACCTGCGCGGCGAACTGGCCCGGATCACGGCTCCCACCCTCGTCCTGTGCGGCGACCAGGACCGGATCACCGGCACCGAAGCCTCCCAGGCCATCGCCGGCGCCATTCAACGGACCGCCTACGTGATCGTCAAGGACGCCGGTCACCTGGCCAACCAGGAGCAGCCCGCGCACTTCAACGCCTGGGTGCTCTCCCACCTCCGCATCGCGGACCGCATCCCCGAATGAACACCCCTCCCGGACAGGAGCTCACCATGCCTCTCACCACCACCGCGTACGACAACGGCGGCGACCTCGCGGCATACACCGACTCGCTGATCGCGACCAAGGACTCCCGCGAGCCCGACTGGAACACACTCGCCTTCCAGTCCAAGGCCGGCGGCCAGTACCGCCGTGCCCAGATCCGCTACGTCGGCTCCGGTGCCACCGGCAACCACGAGGGTGACAACCGGATCATCCCGTCCGGCGGCTTCACCTTCTCCAACATGCTGCTGCCGCCCGGCGCCGAGGGCCCCGAGCACACCCACCACGACGTGGAGGAGGCCTTCTTCGTCCTCGAGGGCCGGGTCCGGGTCGGCATCCACCGCGGCGCGGACGAGGTGGAGTACCGCACCCTCGGCTACCGCGACATGATCGTCGTCCCGGCGGGTGTGGCCCGTTCCCTGAAGAACGAGGGCGACACCGACGCCCTGTTCTGCGTCGTCATCGGCACGCAGAAGCCGCAGGTGCCGACGTACCCCGAGCACTCGCCGATGCACGGCGTCACCCGTGACTGACCCACGCGGGGACGTCCGTACGGTCGTCGTCACCGGGGCGGGCCGTGGCCTGGGACTGGCCATGGCCCGCCGGGCCGGCACGGACGGTTTCCGCGTCGTCGTCGCCGAGCTGGAGCAGCAGCGGGGCAAGGACGCCGAGCGGCAGCTGCGCGCGGAGGGCATCGCAGCCCACTTCGTGCGCTGCGATGTCGCCGACCCGGCCTCGGTGGACGAACTCGCCGCCTTCACGGAGCAGTTCGGTCCTCTGCACGGCCTGGTCAACAACGCGGCCCTCGCCAACGGCGTGGGCGGCAAGGAGTTCCAGGACATCGACGTCAAGGTGTGGGACCGGCTGATGGCGGTCAACGCCCGCAGCCCCTGGCTGGTGTCCAAGGCCCTGCTTCCGCAGCTCCTCGCTCACGGCGCGGGCGGCCGCATCGTCAACCTAGCGTCGGACGCGGCCCTGTACGGCTCACCCCGGCTCGCCCACTACGTCGCTTCCAAGGGCGCGGTGATCGCGCTGACCCGGGCCCTGGCCCGGGAGCTCGGCGACAAGGGCATCACAGTCAACGCGGTCGCGCCCGGCCTCACCGAATGCGAGGCGACCTCGACCGTGCCCGCCGAGCGCCACGACCTCTACCGCATGAACCGGGCCATCTCCCGCCCCCAGCAGCCCGACGACCTCACCGGCACCGTCGCCTTCCTGCTCGGCGAGGAGTCCCGCTATCTGACCGGACAGGTGATCGCCGTCAACGGCGGCTTCACCATGCACTGACCTGATCGACAGGAGACAACTGCCATGGATCTGGGCCTCGCCGACCGCACCATCGTGGTCACCGGCGGCAGCTCGGGCGTCGGCCTGGCCACGGTCCGCGCCCTGATCGACGAAGGCGCCCGCGTCGCGGCCTGCGGCAGGGACGCCGACCGGCTCGCGAAAGCGGCTGCGGTCATCGACAGCGACCGGCTGCTGACGGGAGTGTGCGACGTACGCGACGCGCACGCCGTGCGCGGCTTCACCGACCGCGTGGCCGCCGAGTTCGGCGGCATCGACGGGCTGGTCAACAACGCCGGCCAGTCCCGGATGAAGCGCCTCGACGAGACCACGGCCGAGGACTGGCGCGACGAGCTGGAGCTCAAGTTCTGCGGTGTGCTCAATCCGCTGCACGCGGCCCGTCCCCATCTCAAGGCCTCGGACGCGGCAAGCGTCGTCAACGTCAACGCCGTGCTCGCCAAGCAGCCAGAGACCCGCCTCATCACGACCGGCGCCGCCCGCGCCGGCATCCTCAACCTCTCCAAGTCCCTGTCGGCAGAGCTCGCCCCCGAGGGCATCCGGGTCAACTCCGTGTGTCTCGGGATGATCGACACCGGCCAGTGGACCCGCCGTCACGCGGCCGCCGGCTCCGGAACGACCTACGAGGAGTGGCAGGCGGAGCTCGCCGCCGACCGCGGCATCGCGCTCGGCCGCCTCGGGCGGGCCGAGGAGGTCGCGTACGCGATTCTGTCGCTGCTCTCGCCCCGCGCCTCGTACATCACCGGCACGGCCATCGACGTGTGCGGCGGCGTCGGCCGCTCCATCCTCTGAGGAGACCTCACCATGCGATACGACAACGGAGGCGATCTCCTCGTCGCCGTCCTTCGGGAACTGGGCATCGACACCGTCTTCGGCATCGTCAGCGTGCACAATCTGCCGCTGGTCGAAGCCGTCGACCGGGAGCTGCGCTTCGTGCCCGTACGCCACGAGGCGTCGGCCGTGAACGCCGCAGACGCCTACGGGCGCGCCCGCGGCACCATCGGCTGCGCCCTCACCTCCACCGGTACGGGCGCGGGGAACGCGGCCGGATCGCTGATCGAGGCGCTCAGCGCGGGCACGTCCGTCCTGCACATCACCGGGCAGGTGGAGAGCGAGTTCCTGGGCAGCGGACGCGGGTTCATCCATGAGACCAAGGACCAGCTGGGCATGCTGACGGCGGTGTCCGCACACGCCGCCACCGTGCGGTCCGCCGGCGAGGCAGGCCGCGTGCTGCGCGAGGCCGCCCGTGCCGCGCTCACCGCACCCGGCGGACCCGCGAGCGTGGAGTGGCCGATCGACCTGCAGTACGCGGCGCAGACGGACACCCCGGTCGAATACGCACCCACGCCCGTACCGAGGCCGGACGACAGTGAACTGGACACGGCGGCCCGGCTGTTGGCAACCGCACGGCGACCGGTGATCTGGGCCGGCGGCGGAGCCGGCCGGGCCCGTGCCGAGCTCGCCGAACTGCTCACCGCCACCGGCGCCGGACTGCTCACCTCCAACTCCGGACGCGGCTCCGTGCCCGAGGACCACCCCCAGGTCATCGGCAACTTCGCCACCACCCCGGCCGCCCGGGCCCTGCTCGCCGACGCCGATGTGCTGCTGACCGTCGGCACCCACTTCCGTTCCAACGAGACGGCCGACTACACACTCGAACTCCCCGCCGCCCACATCCAGATCGACCTGGACGCCGCGGCGCTGGGCCGCGTGTATCCGGTGCAGGGCGCCCTGCAGGGCGACGCCGCCGCCGTCCTCGCGGAGCTGCTCCCGCACGCACGGGCGGCCGAACCCGCCTGGACGAACCGTGTCGCCGCCGTCCGCGCAAAGGTGCGGGCCACACTGCACGACAGCATCGGCCCCCAGGCGGCGGTCTGCGACGCGATCCGCGCCGCGCTGCCCCGCAGGGCCGTCGTCGCCCGCGATGTCACCATCCCGTCCAGCAGCTGGGGCAACCGGCTCCTCGAGATGTACGACCCGCGCGACAACGTCTTCCCGCGTGGCGGCGGCATCGGCCAGGGCCTCGGCATGGGCATCGGCGCGGCGCTCGCCCGGCCCGAGGACCCCGCCGTGGTCCTCGCCGGTGACGGCGGACTCGCGGTCCACCTCGGCGAACTGCTCACGCTGGCCCAGGAGTGGCCCCGCCTCACCCTGCTCGTGTTCAACGACGGCGGCTACGGCGTGCTGCGCAACATGCAGGACCGGTACAGCGAGCGCCGCTCCGGAGTCGACCTGGTCACACCCGACTTCGAGCAGCTGGCCGGTGCCTGTGGGCTCCCGTATCTGCGGATCTCCACCGCCGAGGACGCCCGGCCGCTGATCGCCGAGGCGGTCGCCTCCGACGGGCCGACGCTCGTCGAGGTCGATCTCGCGGCGCTCGGCCCGATGAAGAACCCGTTCACCCCGCCCGTGAGGATCCCGGGCCTCTCCCCGGCCCAGTGAGGAGTCAGCCGAGATGAGCGAGACCTCTGTGCAGCTGACCGTGCACCGGATGACCTGGGAGGCGGAGGGCGTTCTGTCCGTCGAGCTGATCCATCCCGACGGCAAGCCCCTTCCCGCCTGGACACCCGGCGCGCACATCGACGTCCATGTGGGCGGCCGGATCCGCCAGTACAGCCTGTGCGGCGACCCCCGGTCCACGGCGGCGTACCGCATCGGCGTCCTCGACGAGCCGGCCTCGCGGGGCGGTTCGCGGTACGTGCACACCCAGCTGCGCCCCGGGCAGACCGTCACCGTCTCCGAGCCGCGCAACCACTTCGCGCTGGAGGAGGCAGCCGGACTTGTCTTCGTCGCGGGCGGCATCGGCATCACGCCGCTGCTCGCCATGGCACGCGAGAGTGCGCGACGCGGTGTGCCGTGGCGCATGGTGTACGGCGGGCGCAGCCGCGCATCGATGGCCTTCACCGATGAACTGGCCGCTCTGGACGGCGAGGTGACGCTCGTTCCGCAGGATGAGCAGGGCCACATCGACCTGGACGCCGCCCTCACGGGACTGCCCGCCGGCACGCTCGTCTACTGCTGCGGCCCGGAGCCCCTGCTGGCCGCGGTGGAGGAGAGGTGCCCCGCCGGGCAGCTGCGCCTGGAGCGGTTCGCCGCACCCGTCGTGGAACGCACCGGGGACGACGAGGCGTTCGAGGTCGAGTGCGCCGCCTCGGGGCTCACCCTCACCGTCGGCGCCGACACCTCGATCCTGCAGGCCGCGGAGGACGCGGGCCTGAAGGTCGACAGCTCCTGCCGGGACGGCATCTGCGGCTCCTGCGAGACCCGGGTGCTTGCCGGCACCCCCGATCACCGCGACTTCCTGCTCAGCGAGGCCGAGCACACCGCGAACGCCACGATGATGATCTGCGTCTCGCGCTGCGCCACCGGCCGCCTCGTCCTCGACCTGTGACCCGACCGTTGGAGGCCCCCATGACCACCGCCCCCTGGCCGTACCTGGACACTCACCAGTCCCGTACGCACGAACCCACCCCCTACGAACACAAGCTGGCCGCCACCCTCGAAGAGGTCTTCACCAAGGACGGTCACGAACTCGCCGACGTCATCCGTGGACTGAACTCCCGTCAGGTCCACGCCCCCGACGGCGCCCCGTGGACCGAGGAGTCCTTCCGCGCCGAGATGCACCGCCTGGGAGCCTGACCATGACCCTGTCGACCACCGCCACCGCCGAGCACATCTACGCCACCGGCCTGCGCAACCAGTGGCACCCCGTCGTCCCCTCCGACTTCGTCGCCCCCGGCGCGATGCGCAAGGTCACCGCGCTCGGCGAACAGTGGCTGCTGTTCCGCCGCTCCGACGGCGCCCTGTCGATGCTCGCCGACCGCTGCCCCCACCGCGGCGCCCCGCTGTCGCTCGGCAAGCACCTCGGCGACCGGGTCGCCTGCTGGTACCACGGCGTCGAGGTCGAGACCGACGGCACCGTCTCGTCCGTCCCCGGCCTGCCCGGCTGCAATCTGGAGGGCAAGAAGCTCGTCACCTCACTGCCGGTGCGTGAGGCCGCCGGCGCGATCCTCGCCTACTTCGGCGACGAAGCGCACCCGGAGCCCGCCGAACTCACCCTTCCCGACCCGCTCACCGACCCCGAGGTCGAGCCGATCCTGTGCTACGCCGAGTGGAACGTGCCGTGGCGGTACGCCATGGAGAACCTCCTCGACCCGATGCACGGCGCGTTCCTGCACCACGAGTCGCACACGATGTACGACGGGGACACGACGGCAAAGTTCCGGATCCGCGAGACCCATCGCGGCTACTTCTTCGAGAAGACCGACCAGCGGGGCGTCAACTTCGACTGGGTGGAGCTGTGCCGTACCGGCATCGACTGGGTCGACCTGACCATCCCGTACCCGCCCTCCGCCGGTCCCGGGGGAGCCTTCGGCATCGTCGGCGCGGCCTGCCCGGTCGACGCCGAACGCACCGGGGTCTTCTTCTGGCGCTACCGCCGCGTCCAGGGCTGGCAGCGCGACACCTGGCGCTTCCTCTACAAGACGCTCATCGAGAAGCGTCACTGGGAGGTTCTCGAGCAGGACCGCGTCATGCTGGAGGCCATGCCGGCCGACGCCGACCAGGGCGAGAATCTCTACCAGCACGATCTGGGTGTGGTCCGGCTGCGCCGTCTGTACCGGGCGCAGGCCGAGTCACAGTCCGCGGCCGCCGACGGGTGACCCCGGCGGGGGTCCTCAGCCGGCGGGCTCCTCGTCCGACACGAGGATGGAGTGCTCCAGCTTGCGCAGCAGCCGCGCGAGCTGGCGGCACTCGGCGGGGGACAGCTCGCCGAGCATCCGGCGTTCGTTGTCGAGATGTTCGGCGAACACCTCGTCCACCTTGGCGAGCCCGTCGTCGGTGAGCCGCGAGTAGACGACCCGCCGGTCCTCCGCGTCCCGCTCCCGGACGATCAGCCCGTCCTTCTCCAGCCGGTCGATCCGCAGCGTGACACCGGCGGACGAGACGAGTCCCGAGTCGGCCAGCTGACCCGCGGTCAGCCGGTACGGCTTGCCGGCCCGGCGCAGCGCGGTGAGCACGTCGAAGCCCGCGACCGACAGCCCGTGGCGCTCGATGGAAGAGGTGAGCCGGGTGCTGTAGCGCAGATACGAGCGGTGCAGCCGGGCGAGGACCTCCAGCGGGCTGGTGTCCAGCTCGGGCCGCTCCCGTGCCCAGTCCTCGATGACATTCGCCACGGCGTCCCGATCGGCCGCGGCCCTGCGCTCCGCCATCCCCGCCCCCTCGTACGACCGTGCGTATCGCTGCTTCGGGGCGTCCATGTCCCACGCCCCTGAAAATTCTACCCCTGAGGCGATCGGCTCTCTCCGGCCCGCCGGAGGGCGCGCCTGCAGCCCGAGGTGGCTTTCAGCTGTCGGACGTCACCACCGGGATCTCCGCCCAGACCTGTTTGCCGCCGCTGAGCGGCACCGAGCCCCAGGACGCCGTCGTCGCCTCGACGATCAGCAGCCCGCGCCCCCCGGTCGCCTCCCAGTCCACCTCTCCCGACGGTTTGACGGGGCTGCGCGGCGACGCGTCGTTCACGGCGATCCGCAGGCGGTCCGCGGACAGCGTCAGGTCCAGCCGTACCTCGCCCTGGGTATGGGCGATGCCGTTGGTGACCAGTTCGGAGACCACCAGCAGAGCCACGTCCAGTTCGTCCTTCAGCCCCCAGGAGCGCAGCGTGCGTGCGGTGAACCGGCGGGCGTGCATGACGGCGTTGGGCAGCCGCCACACCGTCCAGTGGGTCCGTACCGGCCGCACCCTCGTCCCGTCGTAGCGCAGCAGCAGCACCGCCACGTCGTCGTCGCGCCCGTCCGCTCCCCCGACCAGTTCGTCGGCGACGAGACCAGGGTCGGCCGGGTCCGTCGCGGAGAGCAGCTCGCAGACGCGGCGCATGCCGTCCTCCAGATGGAGCTGCGCCGATTCGACGAGGCCGTCCGTCAGCAGGGTCAGCAGGGTTCCCGGGACCAACCCGGCCTCGGTCATGGGGTATTCGGCGTCCGCGAGCACGCCCAGCGGTGGGCCGCCCTCGACCTGCAGCTCCTCCGCGTGGCCGTCCGGGTGGCGCAGTACGGGCGACAGATGCCCCGCCCGTACGAACTTGGCGATGCCCTCCTCCATGTCCAGGTCCACGTACAGGCAGGTGGCGAAGAGATCGGTCTCCATGCCGACGAGCAGACGATTGGCGCGGGCGACCACCACATCCGGCGGATGGCCCTCGACCGCGTACGCCCGCACGGCCGTGCGCATCTGGCCCATGATGGTGGCGGCTCCGGCGCTGTGCCCCTGGACGTCCCCGATCACGAGGGCCACATGACCGTCGCCGAGCGGGATCACGTCGTACCAGTCGCCGCCCACCTCGAGCCCGACGGTCGCGGGCAGATACCGGGCGACGGCGACCCCTCCGGCCAGTTCGGGCAGCGTACGGGGCAGCAGGCTGCGCTGCAGCATGGTGGCGAGCTCGTGCCCGGCGTCCAGGGCGTGCGCGCGCATCAGGGCCTGACCCACCAGACCCGCGGCCGCGGTCAGCAGCGAGCGCTCCTCGGGGCCGAACCGGTGCTCCTCGTCCCAGCCCACCAGGCACACCCCGACCATCCGGCCGTCGGCGGGCAGCGGCAGCACCGCGAGCCCGCCCGGCCCGATACCGGCGAGCCCGGGCTCCAGGCCGGCCCCGGGGGGCCACAGGCTCACATGGCCCTCCCGCAGCGCGTTGCGCAGCGTGGGCAGGCTCTGCAGGGACGCGTCGGGCCATTCGGAGCGCCACTCGGAGCGCCAGATGCCGGGCCAGGCCTCGTGCTCCGGCGGATCGAGCATGGTGACGAACAGCCGCTCGGCCTCCAGCTCTGCGATCGCGATGCGGTTGGCACCCAGCGGCTCGCGCAGGGCGGTGACCACCAGCCGGCTGACGTCACGGATGGTGGTGGCCCCGGCCAGCCTGGCGGACAGGCGCTGGACGATGGAGACCTCGTCGGCGCTGGGGCGCAGGTAGGCGGCGTCGGCGACCACGCCGAGGATGCGTTCCGGGGCGCCGGTGGCGTCGACCTGGACACGGCAGCGCAGTCCGAGCCAGCGAAGCTCGCCGCCCGGCCGGCGAATCCGGAAGGCCAGCTGGTCCCCGTCGGGGGACAGGCGGCCCGGCTCCACGATGGCCATCAGCGCGGGGATGTCATCGGGCACGGCGCAGGCGAGAAGGGTCTCGACCTGTCCGTCGAAGTCGTCGCGGCCTATGCCCAGGAGGCTCAGCACCTGTGCGTCCGCGTCCATGGCGCCGGTGGCAAGCTCCAGGGTGAAGGCGCCGCCTTGCAGTGGCATCAGCTTGGGGCCCAGATGGGCACGCGGCTGCGCCCGCCCGGCGACGCGGGCCGCGACCGATTCGAGCCCGGCGGCCACCTGGTCGGCGTACAGCTCCAGAAGACTGCGCCGGTCGGCGTCGAAGCCGTCCGCCACCGCGCCCGCGACCACCAGGCACCCCAGCTCCCCGTTGCCGCGTCCCAGGGGCAGCACGCCCATCGAGATCTTGGCCGACGGTCTGCCGGCGGTGCCGATCAGCGTGGCGTCACTACCGTTCGCGTGGTAGGCGGCGACCTCCTGCGGACTCAGCCACAGCGGGCGGCGCGACCGGAAGGCCTCTGCGGCGGGGGACTGCCCGGACAGGCCCAGAACCGCGGGCAGCCCGTACGAGAGGCCGCGCTCGCCGACCGTCTCGGCCAGGTGCAGTTCGTCGCCACCCTCGGCGAGTACGTAGACGGCTGCCATTTCGGCCCCGCAGAACGCAAAGTTGTGCCGAGTCAAAGTCTGTATCACCTCCATACCCGCCGGGCGACACTGTCCACTCCCCATGGTGGCGCTCGCAGGACTGCGGGAGCTAGTCAGGAGGGCAGGCGGATGCCGCCGGCAGAGGGCATCCGCCTTAAGTTTGCTCACGACACGTGTCCGTTTGGTCATCTTATGTAGCGATTTAGGGTCATTCGGCCCTAGCGTCAGCTCATGACGAAACGACAGTTGATGTACCTCGGATGCGCAGCCCTCATGGCCGCCACGGGACTGGGCGCCGCGGCCCCCGCCCCCGCCGAGGTCACACACCACCTCACGCACTTCGTACGCGCCGGGCAGTCCATCCAGGCGGCTGTGGACGCCGCACTGCCCGGAGACACCGTCACCATCGCTCCAGGGACCTACCACCAGAGCGTTGTGATCAAGAAACACAACCTGACTCTTCGGGGGACGGGCGGACGGACCGTGCTGAAGCCGGCCGCCGCGTCCTCCAAGAACGCCTGCGCCAAGTCCGGCAACGGAATCTGTGTCCTGGGCACGCGGGCACTGCCCGTCAAGGGGGTACGGATCCAGTCGCTGACCCTGTCGGGATACAAGAAGAGCGGGATCTGGGCCACCGGCACCGACCGTCTGACGGTGCAGAGGGTGTACTCCGAGAGCAACAAGGTCTGGGGCATCGCCCAGGAGTGGTCGACCCGCAGCGTTCTCACCCACAACATCGCCCGCAAGAACGGAGACGCGGGCATCTTCGTCGCGAACACCGTCACACTCGAAGCGGGGGCGACCGACACCGGCGGCACGGTCGTCGGACACAACCTGCTGTTCGACAACCGCATCGGCGCCACGATCCGCCGCGTCAGGAACCTGACCGTCCAATACAACAGCATCTCCGCGAACTGCGCCGGTGTGTTCGTGGTGGGCGACGAGTCCAAGCCCCGGGCAGGCGACCTGACCGTCCGCGGCAACCGCATCAGCTCGAACAACAAGTACTGCAAGGCCACCGCACGGCTCCCGCAGATCCAGGGAACGGGGCTCGTCCTCACCGGCGCCGAGGACACCCTGGTGGACGCCAACCTGGTCTGGGACAACGTCGGCAAGTACCCGCTCTCCGGCGGCATCGTGCTGTTCAAGAGCTTTGTGGGCGCCGCCAACACCGGCAACGTGATCCGAGGCAACGTCGTGCTGCGCAACGGGCCGGCGGACCTTGCCAACCGCGACGTCGGCACCGGCAACCAGTGGACGGCCAACATGTGCCGGGTCTCGCAGCCCGTAGGCATGTGCTGACCGGTCCGCAGACGCGGACCGGACCGGCCGGGCCACTCGGCCCGGCCCCCCACCTCACGAGAAACGAGAGGGTATGACGACCGTAAGTACCACCCCACAGCCGGCCATGCGGCTGCGGGAACTCGTCTTCGGGGCGGCATGTGCCGCGGCGGTGCGCGCGGCGGCCAGGCTGCGCGTCGCGGACGCGCTGGGGGAGGAACCTGCCACCGCCGAGGAACTCGCGGCTGCGGTGGGCACCGAGCCGAGAGCGCTGCGGCGGATGCTGCGCGCACTGACCTGCTACGGCGTCTTCACCGAGCAGGAGGACGGCCGGTTCGTCCACACCGAGATGTCCCGGATGCTGCGCGAGGACGATCCGCACAGCCTGCGCTACATCTCCCTGTGGTGCACCGAGCCCTGGACCTGGGACGCCTGGCCGCGGCTCGACGAGGCGGTGCGGACCGGCCGCAGCGTCTTCGACGAGCTGTACGGCAAGGGGTTCTTCGACTATCTGCACGAGGACGCCCACGAGTCGGCCCATGTCTTCAACCGGGCCATGACCACCTCCAGCATGCAGTCGGCGCAGGACGTCGCCGATCTCCTCGACCTCACCGGAGCCTCGACGGTCGCGGACATCGGCGGCGGCCAGGGGCACGTACTGGTAAGCCTCCTGGAGAAGTACGGGGATCTGCGCGGAACGCTGCTCGACCTGCCCCGCGTGGTGGCGGGCGCAGATCCACGGCTGCGGGACGGCGGTGCGCTGGCCGACCGGGTCACCATCGTCCCCGGGGACTGCCGGGATGCGATCCCCGTCGAAGCGGACGTGTACATCATCAAGAACATCCTGGAGTGGGACGACGAGAGCACGCGCAGAACCCTGCGCAATGTGGTCGCGGCGGCCAGTCCGGGAGCGAGGGTGGTGGTCATCGAGAACCTCGTGGACGACTCCCCGTCGATGAAGTTCACCACGTCCATGGACCTGATGCTGCTGCTCAACGTCGGAGGCGCCAAGCACACCGAGCGGAGCATGATCAACCGTATGAAGGACGCCGGCCTGACGGTGGGCGACGTCCGCCCCGTCAACGCCTATCTCCACGCGTTCGACAGTGTCGTCCCCGGCTGAAACGCCCGGGATGCGCACAGCACGCCGGCCCCGCGAGAACCGCGGGGCCGGCGTGCTGTGCGCGGGTCACGCCTTGGCGGCGGCGCGTTCCCAGCGATAGAACTCGTGCGCCATCGCGTCCTTCGGAGTCCGCCAGGTCTGCGGGTCGTACGGACTGACGAACGCCGCGAGCCGGTCGCTGACATCGCGGAAAGCAGCGTGTTCGGTCACCTTGGCGATCGCCGGGCCGGGGGGCCGGTCGGCCTCGATCAGATGCAGGTAGACGTCGCCGAACTGGAACAGACTGCGCCGGGTGACCCCGACGAGGTGCGGCAGTTCGCCGCCGTCGGAGGCCGCGAACACCTCGGCGATGTCGGTGGCCGAATCGGGCGCCATTCGGGCGACGATGAGAGCTCGATGCATCGGGGGGAGTCCCTTCGGATGCCTGTCGGGTTGGCGGGGGTGGGGCAGCGGTCAGCGGGGCGTGACCGGGGCGGACTCGCGGGTGCGGGCGCGCTTCTCGATCTTGTCCCGGATGAGATCCATCTGGATCTTGGAGTTGCGGTTGATGTTGTCGGTCATCCACGTGTCGTCGACGGGGGCGTCCGGCTTCATCGCGAAGTCCTGCGTCCAGTGCATCAAGGTGCCTTCGGGCGTCTCGGAGTACTCCCAGCGGATGTCCATGTGCTGGAAGGGTCCCGTCTCCACCCGGCGGGCACGCACCGTGCGCGCGCTGCGGTCGACGACCCGCTCCGAGACCCAGCTCCAGACGGTGCCGTTCTCGTCCGGATGCATGGTGAGGCGGAACAGCGTCCTGTCGTTCTCACGCTCGAGGACGTCGACGGACGCGTACTCGCTGAACAGCGAGGGCCAGTTCTCGATGTCGTTGGTGACGTCCCAGACCAGATCGATGGGGGCGTCGATGACGACCTTGTTCTCGGTGTGCCCGGTCACTTCAGGCTCCTGCCATCAGGGAGTTGTTGACGAGGTCGAGGAATTCGCGCGGGGTCTTGCAGCGGTCGGCGTCGGGCGGCAGCGCCCGGCCGTACTTGTTCTCCAGCTCCCCGACGATGCCCAGCAGACCGAGCGAGTCGAGGCCGTAGGCGTCGAACGGCGTTTCCGGCCGGCCGCCCATCTCCTTGGGGTCGACCGTGATACCGGCGCTCTTCATCAGAACAGCCAGTTGGTCGATGGTCAGTTGCGCGGTCATGAGGCAGTTCTCCTTCTCACGAGGGGGTGTCGGCGGCGTGCCGCAGCACGAGCGCCGCGTTCGATCCCATGAGTCCTCGGCTCAGCACCAGGGCCGTACGCAGCTCGGCGGGGCGAGCCGCGCCGGTCACCATCGCAAGGTCGTGGCACACGTCGAAGACATGGGGGGTGGGCGGGATCAGACCGTTCTGCAGTGCGAGCACCGCTGCGGCCGAGTCGAGCACCGGCGCTCCGCAGTAGGCGCGGCCCGTGCCCGTCTTGGGTGCGGTCACGGGCACCCGCCGGCCGTGCGGGCCCAGGGCGTCGGCGATCGCCAGCGCCTCGGCCCGGTCGGCTTCCGGAGTGCCCAGCGCGTCCGCGAAGACCACATCGATCTCCTCGGGTGCGCAGCCGGCTTCGTCCAGCGCGCCGGTGATCGCCCGGGCAAGGCCCTCGCGAGACTCCTCCCACCGGGATGCCCCGCTGAACGTGGCCGCGTGGCCGGCCACGGTCGCCCGGATCGGCGCGCCCCGCTCACGGGCCGCCGACTCCGCCTCGACGACGAGCATTCCGCCGCCCTCTGCGGGCACGAAGCCGCAGGCGGTGGCGGTGAACGGGCGGTAGGCCCGCTCGGGTTCGTCGCTGGTGCTCAGTTCCCGGTAGCCGAGCTGGCAGACGAGCGAGTACGGCGCGAGCGGCGCCTCGGCCGAGCCGACGACGACCGCGTCGGTACCGCGTCCGATGGCCCTCGCGGCGTGCGCGATGGCGTCCAGGCCGCCGGCCTCGTCGCTGCACAC
Source organism: Streptomyces sp. NBC_00390 (assembly GCF_036057275.1). Taxonomy (NCBI): domain Bacteria; kingdom Bacillati; phylum Actinomycetota; class Actinomycetes; order Kitasatosporales; family Streptomycetaceae; genus Streptomyces; species Streptomyces sp. NBC_00390. Next base: position 7,503,495 of record NZ_CP107945.1, read on the forward strand.
GACACCGCACGGACCCTTGAACCCGCCGCGGATCGAGATCTGGCCGGTGCTCGCCGCGTAGAACCAGGCGATGGACTGGTACGGACCGACATAGCGCGACCCCTGCCCCCACAGCCGTTGCAGCTCTCGCTGGCCGAACTCGCCGCCGCCGGAACCGGCGGCGGTGACCACGCCCACGTCGTACGGAGAGTCGCCGTACTTGCCGGCGGCGATCCGTGCATCGGCGAGCGCCAGGTCGGCCGCGGCCATCGCGAAGTGGCTGAACCGGTCGGTCTGGACGAGGAAGCGCTGCTCGATGAGCGATTCGGGGTCGAAGCCCCGGACCTCTCCGGCGATCCGGAGCGGCAGATGCCCGCACCCCTCCCGCGTGATGTGGTCGAGAACGCTGATGCCTTCCCGGGTGGACTTCCAGAAGGTCTCGACACCCACTCCGTTGGGGGCGACCACACCGATTCCGGTGATGACTGCACGCCGGTCCTTGGAACTCATGCTCTCCTCCCACCTGGTCGGGTGAGCACGACCGCGGACTGGAAGCCGCCGAAGCCGCTGCCGACCGACAGCACGCTGCGCAGCTTGAGGGAGCGCGCGGTGCGCGGCACATAGTCGAGATCGCACTCGGGGTCGGGGGTCTCGTAGTTCGCCGTCGGCGGCACCACCTGGTGGGCGATGGCCAGCACGCAGGCGACGACCTCTATGGCTCCGATCGCGCCGAGCGAGTGGCCCACCATGGATTTGATGGAGCTCATCGGCACCTTGTAGGCGTGCGCGCCGAGCGATTCCTTGACCGCGGCCGTCTCGTGGCGGTCGTTCTGCTGGGTGCCCGAGCCATGCGCGTTGACGTAGTCGATGTCCGAGCCGTTGAGGCCGGCCTGGTCCAGCGCGTGGTCGATCGCGCGGGCCATCTCCAGGCCCTCCCGGGTGAGACCCGTCATGTGGTGGGCGTTGCCGAACGTGGCGTACCCGCCGATCTCGCAGTACACCGTGGCCCCGCGGGCCCGGGCGTGCTCGAGTTCCTCCAGGACCAGTACGGCTCCTCCCTCACCCATGACGAACCCGTCGCGGTTGGCGTCGAAGGGGCGGGAGGCATGGGCCGGGTCGTCGTTGTTCGGCGAGGTCGCCTTGATGGCGTCGAAGCAGGCCACCGTGATCGGTGAGATCGGGGAGTCCGACGCTCCGGCGATGCAGACGTCGACCCTGCCCTCCGCCACGGCCTGGAAGGCGTAGCCGATCGCGTCGAGGCCGGAGGTGCAGCCCGTCGACACGGTCTGCACCGGGCCGCGGGCGCTGGTCTGCTCGGCCACCTCCGAGGCGAGGGCGCTGGGAGAGAAGGCCCGGTGGAGATGGGGTGCCGCCTCGCTGTGGTCGACGTCCCAGCGCCGGCCGGAGCTGCTGACCTTGACGTAGTCCTGCTCCAGACGGGTGGTGCCGCCGACCGCTGTGCCGAGCGAGACGCCTATGCGCCAGGGATCCTCCTTCTCCGGGTCGAGCCCGGCGTCCTGGAGGGCTTCCCGGGCCGCGACCATGGCGAACTGGACGTACCGGTCGGCGCGCTGGATCTGTTCCGGATCCAGGCCGTGGGCCACCGGGTCGAAGTCGCACTCGGCGGCTATGCGGGAGCGGAACCCGGTCGGGTCGAAGAGCGTGATGCCCCGCGTCGCGGTCCTGCCGCTGGACAGCAGGTCCCAGAACGCGGGTGTCCCCACGCCGCCCGGAGCCACGACACCGACTCCGGTCACTGCCACGCGTCGTGTCATGAAACGGACCCCGTTCGTTCCGGCGGCCGCTGGCCGGCACCTTCCTCGGCGGGCGTCTCCTCGGTGTCGACATGGCCGAGTTCCGGGCGCGGGGCCAGCGGCCCCAGGTGGAAGACCATCCGGGCTTCCGTGCTGCCCACATTGCGGAAACGGTGCCGTACGTACGCCGGGATCAGCAGCCCCTGATCCGGTCGGAGCGGATACGCCTCGCCGTCGAGATCGACTTCGAGCATTCCGCTGACGACGTACACGAACTCCTCGGAGTACGGGTGATAGTGCTCACCGATGCGGTCGCCGGGCTCCACGATCGCCAGGCCCATGAAGCCGCTCGTGGCACCCACCGTGGTGGGTGTGAGCATGGCGCGCAGGTCGCCGCCGCGCCTGCGATTGGGCTGGGTCTCGCTGAGATCGACGATGCGATGGGGTGTGGTCATGACTGCTTCCTCCACGTGGCCGATTGGCGTGGGTGCCAGCGGTGCGGTAGCGACCGCTGGGGATCCGGGCGAGCGGGTCAGGCCCGGCGGTCGGTGATCAGACGCATGTCGGCGCTCGCGAGGAAGCGCGACATCCGTTCTTCGTCGGTGAGCGAGCTGTTGGTGCCCAGCGCGTCGTGGTCGATCAGACGTGCGAGCACCCCTGCCTTGCGGGGGCCCTGCGCGCCGAGTGCGATCATCGGTGCCGAGTCGAGGGAGCCGCGTGCATCGACCAGCCGCACGACGATGTCGTCGCGCTGGAAGATGGTGCTGCTGTCGATGGGAGCCGAGGGATCGTCGGCGGCGGCCTCGTCCTGCTGCGCGAGCAGCCGTGCGAGTGCCATTCCGCAGCCGGGCTTGGCCGGGTAGTACAGCGCATGCCGCTGGACGGTGGCGTGCTCGCCGCCGGCGGTCGCCAGATGGTGCACCGCGGGGAGCGCCGCCCGGGTGAAGAACACCCGTGCCGAGTTCGGGTCGTCGAGGTCCCGGTCCTGCTCCAGGTACGGGTTGATGGCCTCCTCCACCGCTCTGACCTCGGGCTGCTGGGCCACATGGCGGAGGGCGGCGAGCAGGTCTCCCTGCACCTCGATGGCCCGTACGACCCGGTTGCCGTGCATGAACAGCGAGGTGCGGCGCAGCCGTGTGCCGGAGTCGACCTGGGGCTCGGGCGAGGTGTAGCTCGCCAGGATGTCCGCGACGACCGGCTCACTTCCCGGCTTGACCGTGAAGGTGATGGCGTGGCGTACCACGCCGTCGCCGACCCGCGGTGCAGACTGGAGACCGGTGCCGCTCCGAGCGGCCTCCGCTGTCGCCTGGAAGTTGCCTGTCTCCCGCAGGACGCTGAAGCGCAGCGACCGTGTGTCGCGCACACAGTCGTGCAGCGGCCGCACGGTTTCGACGTGCTCCTCGCTGTTCACCCAGGCGAGGAAGGGCGGCGCGCTCTCCCATTCGCTGGTGATCAGCCACTGGGAGGGGTTCTCGATCGACTGGCAGAGCTGGTCGCTGACATGGCCGGCTACCGATGCCACCTGATTGCGCATGTGTTCGTACGCCGTCAGGAAGCGTTGCTGGGCCCCGTCATGGAGGTCCAGCAGCAGAACGACTCGCAGCCGCGAGCCGTCAAAGGCTGATTGAGACACACGCTCGGACAGCATTGTCATGTTCCACGCATCTCCTTGACGCTGAGGCCGTCACATCCCGTGGCACGACGTCCCCTTTCGGGGACCGGGCGAGGATCCGGCGCGAATGGACGACCGGTCACCACCAGCAGGAGGTGCCGGTCCGGATTCGATCCTGTGCCGGTACCTCAGGTGGCGCGAGATGTGTGAACCAGGCGGGTGAAGGGGGCGATCGAAGCGCTGCTGCCAGGGCATGGAAACTCCATCCCCCCTACCGGCGGCTGGAGCAGGAGCATCTGATGGAAGAAAAGGTCGACGAACGCGTACCGGTCCTCATCGTGGGCGGTTCCCTGGTGGGGCTGTCCGCTTCCCTGTTCCTGGGCCGGCTCGGCGTCGAGCACATGCTGGTCGAGAAGCACGTGAGCACCTCGATGCACCCCCGTGGCCGAGGCAACAACGTGCGCACGATGGAACTGTTCCGGGGGGCCGGCGCCGAGCTGCTCATCCGTGAAGCCGCGTCCGTACTCGCGGACAACCATGGCATCCTCCAGACGTCGTCCCTCGTCACGGACGAGGGGGAGTGGCTGCTCAAGCAGGTCGAGTCGGGCGCGGCACTGGCGAAGTTCAGTCCTGCCGGGTGGTGCGTGTGCAGTCAGAACGATCTGGAGCCCGTGCTCCTGGAGTGCGCGCTCAAGAACGGGGGAGACCTGCGGTACTCCACCGAGCTGCTGTCGTTCGAGCAGGACGCGCAGGGGGTCACCGGTGTGCTGCAGGAGCGGGAGACCGGCAGGCGCCGGACGGTGCGCGCGGACTATCTGATCGCGGCGGACGGGCCCCGCAGCCCCGTCCGGGAGCGCCTCGGCATCGGGCACACCGGGCCCGGCGACCTGTTCCACAACGTGAGCATCACCTTCCGCTCGCTCGGTCTGGCCGATGTCGTCGGAGACCGGCGCTTCATCGTGTGCTACCTGACCGATCCGGAGGCGGACGGCGCTCTGCTGCCCGTGGACAACGTGGAGAACTGGGTCTTCCACGCGCCCTGGCAGCCCGAACGCGGCGAGACGCTCGAGGACTTCACCGACGAGCGCTGCATCGAGCACATCCGCAGGGCGACCGGCGTCGTCGGCCTCGATGTCGAGATCACCGGCAAGGCTCCCTGGCATGCCGCCGAGCGAGTCGCGGAGCGGTACTGGGACGGCCGGGTCTTCCTTGCCGGGGACTCCGCCCATGAGATGTCCCCGACCGGCGCGTTCGGCTCCAACACGGGCATCCAGGACGCGCACAACCTGGCATGGAAACTCGCCGCCGTCCTCGACGGCAGCGCCGGCCCCGGCCTGCTGGCCTCGTACGAGGAGGAACGCCGCCCGGTGGCGCAGGCCACGAGCTCGCGGGCCTCGGCCAGATCGAAGGAGCACAGCCACCCGGGTTACGCCCCGGCGCCCGGAGTCGGGGCCGGCAAGCAGGGCGGAATGCTCACGGTCGCCATGGGCTACACCTACCCGCGGGGCGCGGTGCTCGGGGCCGACCCCCAGCAGCCCGTCGTACCCGCACGGATGAATCTCTCCGGCGGGCCCGGTACCCGGGCCCCGCACCTGTGGCTGCACGAGCAGGGCTCGGTTCGCATGCGCTCCACGCTCGACCTGTACGAGCGGTCCTTCGTCCTGCTGACGGGTGACGGCAGCGCCGGCGCGGCATGGCACGAGGCGGCAGCGGCGGTGGCCGCCCGGCTGTCGGTCACTCTGGACGCCTATCGGATCGGGGACGGGCGGGACGCCGATCTGGTCCCCGAGACCGGCGTCGACTGGGCCCGGCTCCACAGCACCACGTCCGACGGCGCCGTGCTGGTACGCCCGGACGGGTTCGTGGCCTGGCGGTCGGCCGGCGCGGTGGCCGACCCCGAGGCGGTGCTCATGGAGACCATGAGGACGCTGCTGTACCGGGCCTGACGTCGCCCGGCATCCGCCGGTGTCCCGCTACGGGGCACCGGCGGACCGCTGCACGGTCCCGGTGACAGGGCGAGGTCAGCCCCCGAGGCGGCGCAGCCGTTCGGCGTCACAGGTGCGCGGACAGGTGGCGCAGGCCTCAGCGGGCCGGATCGTGTAGTAGAGGCAGCAGCCGAGGCGCGTGCGGGTCGGGTACGTCTGCCCGTCACGACCCGTCAGCAGCCGGAAGCCGGCGCCTGAGGGGAACGGGGCGACGGGCCCCGGCAGCAGCCGGCCGGCCTCGTGCACGGCCCGGTCCTCCTCGCCGAGCATGCGGCCGAGGTACCAGACGCCGGACACCAGATCGTCGCCGGCCATGCCCCACAGCGCCCGCGGCCCGCGCCGTACCCGGGGCGCGAGGGCCTCCAGCAGCGGCCGCACATGATCGGCGACCGCCGCGCGCAGTTCCGCGCGCAGGGCTTCCTCGTCGGGCACGACTCTCACCCCCGGCTGGGCGGCCGCGGGATCGCCGGGCAGGCAGGCGAAGCGGCCCGGAACGACCTCGTACGCATCACTCGTGCGGCTGTGCCGTACGTCGTGAGGGTGAATCCGAGGTACCCGCCGCTCCAGGTACCAGGGGCCGCTCATCAGCAGGCTCACGGACCACAGGTAGCCGTGCAGGGCACGTGAGGCGACGACGTCGGGCCGGGCGGTGTGGTCGTACCGGTCACGGATGCGGGCCGCCTCGGCGTCGAGGAAGGCGTCGAGCAGTTCGGCACGGCGTACCAGTTCGGCCCCGTCCGCCCAGCCCTGGCCGGCCGGTGTCCGGGGGGCCGCGACGCTCAGGTTCAGTGCCGGGCACACGGTGGCGAGACGGCGGAAGGCCGAGCCGAGCAGAGCGGAGCAGCTCGCGGCAGGTTCGGCCGGCGCCGGGGCCAGGATCACTGGGTAACTCCTCGAACGGCAGTGCACATCGAACGGCACGGCGAACCGACGTGCGATTAGGGAAGGCTCACCTTACCCACGGTGAAGGGTGGGGGTGTGAACCGGCGCCCCGTTTCCGGGAATTGGCGTGTTTAGGAATGCCTAACCTAAGCTCTCGCCTCGTGATCCAGAACTGCCGGGGCGCCCGGCGCGGACACCCGTCCCCTGTCGTCCGTGCGAGCGGAAGGTGATCCCTTCATGAGGCTGTACCTGCTGGCCCTGAACCCGACCGACTCGGTGACCGAGGGGTTTCTGCCCGCCGCCCGCCGTCTCGGCATCGATGTCACGCTGCTCACCGACCAGCCGGATGCGCACGACGCCGACCCCGCCGTCGATGTTCTGGAGTGCGACGTACGTGACTTCCGGGCGGTGATCACCTCGGTCTCGGCCGGCCGGGCGCCGGACGCCGTCTTCACCAACAGCGACCATCTGCAGACCCAGGCCGCGCTCGCCGCCGACTACTTCGGGCTCCCTGCCAAGCCCTGGCAGGCCGCCCTCCGCACCAAGAACAAGGCGGAGATGCGCCGCACGCTCGCCGCGGCCGGGATCGATGCCGTCCGGTCTGCGGAAGTCGCCCCGGGGCAGGACCCGGCCGCCGTACTCGCCGCCCCCGACCTGCCGTTCCCCTGCGTGGTCAAGCCGCGCGAAGGAGTGGCCAGCGAGGACGTCGTGCTGGCCGACGGGCCGGCGGAACTCGTGGAGCGCTGCAAGGAGATCCAGGCGCGCCGCCCGCGGGCCTCACTGGTCGTCGAGGAATATCTGCCCGGCGAGCTGTGCACCCTGGAAACCCTCGGTGACGGCGAACGCCTGCACGTGCTCGGCGGCTTCCGCACCGAGCTGTCCCCGCCCCCGTACTTCATCGAGGAACGGCTGACGTACGTCCCCCGCCACCCCGAGCCGGTCGTCGCACAGGTCCTCGCGCAACTGAACGCGCTCGGCGTCGGATTCGGCGCCTGCCACACCGAGTTCACCGTGCACGAAGGGCGCGCGCGCCTCATCGAGGTCAATTACCGGGCCATCGGCGACCAGTGCGACCTGCTGCTCGCGGACCTCCTCGGCATTCCGCTCTTCGAACACATCCTCCGTACGCATCTGGGGCAGCCCCTGCCCGACGATCTGGGGGCGCGCTCCGATCGCGCCGCCCGTCTCGACTATCCGTGCGCGCGGCGCGCCGGCACCCTGACCCGCTCACCGGCCCCAGTTGAACTCTCCGTCGGTGACGTCCGTTTGACGTACCGTCCGATGCGTCAGCTGGGGGAGCGGCACGGTGTGTACCACACGAACCGCGACATCCTGGGGGTCGTCAGAGCCATCGGCGCCGACCAGGAGTCCGTCGACCGGGCCGTGGCCGGCTTCCTCGGCTCGCAGCAGTGGGAGATCACGCCGTGACGGTGACGACGGAAGAAGCTTCGGGCACGGATCTGCTGCTGCGCGTCCTGAGTGCCCTGCTTCGCGAGGACGTCGTCGGCCTCCGCAGCCGCAGCACCCCCGTCGAGGAATCGGACGGCACCTGGCTGCGCCTCACCGCAGCGGACGGCGGCGCACTGCTGCTGCCGGTACGCGCCGACGGGTTCCAGTGCGCGACGGCGGCCCGGCTCCCCCTGCTGCGCCGGGAGCCCGACGGAGCCGAACTCACCACGGCCGAAGGCATACTGGACGCGCTCGCCGCCCTCGCGGACCAGGAGGACCGCCCCGGTTTCGCGGCCTTCCTGGGCGAATGTCGCGATGCTCTCGAGGCCCTGCGGCTGCACGCCGAGACCCGCGACGAGATCGCCGGACTGCTCTCGGCCCGCCATGGCGCCGACCCTGCCGACTGGACCGGCCCCGCCGGGGGCCTCGCCCACGACACACTCGCCGCCCGCGCCGACCACCCCGTCTATCCGACCGCGCGCGGCCGCTCCGGACTCTCGCCCCGTCAACTACGCCAGTACGCACCGGAGTTCCATCCCCGCTTCCCGTTGCGCTGGCTGGCCCTGCCCAAGGAGGCGGTCACGGCACAGGGCCTGGACCCGGACGGGGGCGGAGTGTGGCCCGCTCCCTCCGTCCTCGGGCTGCCCGGTGCACTCGACGCCAGTCATCTCACGCTCCCCGTACACCCGTTGACCGCCGAGGGACCCCTGCGGGAAGCACTGCGCGCCACCGGGCTCGACACGACGGCCTTCCTCGCGGACCGGCCCCATCTTCAGGCCGTGCCGACGCTGTCGATGCGCACCGTCGCCCTCACCGCGCACCCCCGCGTCCATCTCAAACTTCCTCTCGCCACCTCCACCCTGGGCCTGCTCAACCGGCGCACCATCAAGCCCGGCAGCCTGTGCGACGGTGCCGCCGGCCAGCGGCTGCTGGAGACGGTCATCGCCCGGGAACCCCGCTTCCGGGGCACTGTCCTGCACGCGGACGAGACCGCCTTCGCCCATGCCGGGCACGAACTCCTTGCCGCACTGCGGCGCATCCTGCCCGCCGGACTGGACGGCTCCGTCGTCGTTCCGTTGGCCGGCCTGCTCGGCCGGGCCCCCGGCGGCCGCCTGGTGATCGACCATCTCGCCGACCGGTTCTACGGCGGCGACCCGCTCACGCTCCTCGATGCGCTGCTCACCCTGCTCCTCGACTGGCAGACCACACTCTTCGGCTACGGCATCGCCCTCGAGTCCCATCAGCAGAACATCTCCCTCGTGCTCGACACCGCCGCGGGAAGCCCGCGGCTGCGGCTGCTGCTCAAGGACAACGACGGCCCGCGTATCAACGCCGCACGGCTGCGCGCCGCCCTCGGCCCCGACGCGCCCGGCCCGGCCGCCTTCGACGACAGGCGCATCTTCGGCGACAGCGACGGGCCGGTCACCGACCTGTTCACCACGATCACCGTCCATCTGTGCGCCGGCGCCTACGCGTTCGGGCTCGCGGCCCATGGCCGCGCCCCGCTGGAGCGGCTGCTCGCGCTCGTACGCGACCGCCTCGGCGAAGCCGTCGAGCGGCTCGGCACCCGCCCCGGACAGCCCGGGGCCGTGCTGCGCGCCCGGGTACTCGACGCACCGCGGCTGCCGGTCAAGGCCATGGTCACGGCGGGCACCCTGCTCACCAAGGCCAGATCGGGAGCAGCGGACATCAACAAGCACTACACCACCGGACCCAACTACCTGTTGCGAGGAGCGTGACCCGGCGATGGCCACCACGATCCCCCGCCCGCCGGCCGCGCCGGCGCGGCTCACGGCACTGCCCACCGCCGACCGGGCCGTGTCCCACACCCTCCTGAACTGTCTGCTGCGCGAGGTGTCGGGACCCGAGCGACAGACCGCCGTCATCGGCGGCCATCTGCTGGTGCGTCTGCCACGCCGCGGCAGCACCCTGCGTGTGGCACTGCGCCGTACCTCCCTGCTCGGTGCCCACCGCTTCACCGGCCCGGTCATCGAGCAGACCGCACGCGGCTGGGCCGAGACCGACTTCAGACGGCTCGCCGAACACATCCACGGCGAGCTGTCGTTGCGTTCCGGGGCCGCCAACGACGAGTTCCTCGGGCAGGTCGCGGCAAGCCACCGAGCGGTCCGCGCCGCCCTCGCGCAGGCGCGCCCCGAGACGCCGGCCGGGGACCGCCTCGCGACCTACCTCGCCTCCGAGCAGTCCCTGCTGTTCGGTCACCGCTTCCACCCCACCCCCAAGGCCCACGGCGGCGACCCCGCCTCCTGGGCCGCCTACGCCCCGGAGACCGGAGCAGGCTTCCCGCTGCGGCTGCTCGCCGTGCGCGACCACCTGATCGCCGAGGAGAGCGCCGAGCCCGGAGCCGCCGACCCGCTCGACCGGCTGGGGACCGCGCCCGCCGGCCACCGGCTGCTGCCCGCGCACCCGTGGCAGTACGAACTGCTGCGCACGCGGCCCGCCCTGCGGCAGGCACTCGAGCGCGGCGACGTCCTCGACCTCGGCCGCGGCCCGAAGCGGTTCACCCCCACCGCCTCCGTGCGGACCGTCTACGACGGCACCACCTTCCTCAAGTTCAGCCTCGACATCCGCATCACCAACTGCGTACGCAAGAACGCCCATTACGAACTCGCGGGTGCCGTCGCCCTCACCCGGCTGCTCGGCCCGGCACTCGCCGATCTGGCCGACCGCTTTCCCGGCACCGGCCTGCTGCGCGAGCCGGCCTATCGCACCCTCGCGCTCCCCGGCCCCGGCGGGCGCCCCGACCGCACGCTGCTGGAAGGCCTCGGCGTCATCGTCCGCGAAGGACTCGACCGCCACCTGCGGCCCGACACCACCGCCCTGCTCGCGGCGGCCGTCGCCGACGAATACCCCACCGGCCCCGGCCACATCTCGAGGCTGCTGCCCGCCGCCGACCCCGAGGCGGCCCTGTCGTGGTGGAGGGAGTACCTGCGGCTGCTGGTCCCTCCCGTGCTCGCCGCGTACTTCGACCACGGGCTCGTCCTCGAACCCCACCTGCAGAACGTCCTCGTCTGCGTCGACGCCGAGGGCAGGCCGGCCCAGGTCCTCTTCCGCGACCTGGAGGGCACCAAGCTCGTCCCCGAACACCACGCCGGCACCCTTGCCGCGCTGCCCCCCGACGTCGCCGCCCCCATGACGTACGACGCCGGACGCGGCTGGGACCGGGTCGTCTACTGCCTCCTGGTGAACCACGCGGCCGAGATGCTCGCCGCCATCGCCGACCTGTATCCGCACACCGAGACCGAGCTGTGGGCACAACTGGGCCGCACGCTCCAGGAGTACGGCGACACGCACGGCTGCCCGCCAAGGCTGCGAGCGCTGCTGGCCGGCGCGCCCCTGCCGGCCAAGGCCAATCTGCTCACCCGCTGGCAGCGCACCGCCGACCGCAGCGCCGGCTATGTCCGCCTGCCATCCCCTCTCGCGCCGGACGCACAGTCCCGCGTCCCCCGCACGGATCCGGACGGAAGCACCCGATGACCACCCCCACCCCCACCCCCACCCCCACCGCCCCCGTCCGTGACCGGGCCCTGTCCCTCGCGGGACACCAATTGCCCGCCTACATCTACGACCTCGGCGCACTGCGTGAGCACGCCGCCTCCGTCCGGTCGGCACTGCCGGAGCGGGTGGAGCTGTACTACGCGGCCAAGGCCAACCCCGAACCGGAGATCCTCACCGCACTCGCCCCCTACGTGCACGGCTACGAGGTCTCCTCCGGCGGCGAGCTCGCCCATGTCACCGCGTCCGTCCCGGACCGCCCGCTCGCCTTCGGCGGCCCGGGCAAGACGCCCGACGAGATCGCCGCGGCCCTGGAACTCGGCGTGGCGCGTTTCCATGTGGAGAGCGCGTACGAACTGCGCATGCTGGCCGAGCTCGCCTCCCGCACGGCACCCGGCCGCCGGATCGCGGTGCTGCTCCGTTTCAATCTGCCCGTCGCCGCCCGCTCGCTCGAAGGCAGTGCACTGACCATGGGCGGCCGCCCCGCACCGTTCGGCATGGACCCGGCCGAGGCGGACGACGCGGTGCGTGCACTCACCGACGGCAGCCATCCACAGCTGGAGCTGCGCGGCATCCACGCCCACCTGGCCAGCGGTCTCGCGGCCGCGGAGCAGCTCGCCGTGGCCGAAGCCGTGGTCACCTGGGCAGCCGGCCTCGCGGCCCGCCACCGCATACCGCTCCACGAGGTGAACGTCGGCGGTGGCATGACCGTCGACTACGCCCGGCCCGGCGCCCGTTTCGACTGGGCCGCCTTCGGCACCGGCCTCGCCCGTATCGCCGCCGCCCACCCGGGCCCGCTGCTGCGCATCGAGCCGGGCCGCGCCCTGAGTGCCTACTGCGGCTGGTACGCCACCGAGGTGCTGGACGTGAAGCACAGCCATGGCGAGGACTTCGCCGTCGTCCGCGGCGGCACCCACCATCTACGCACCCCCGCGACCAAGGGCCACGACCAGCCGGCCGCCGTGCTGCCCATGGACACCTGGCCGCACCCCTGGCCCCGTGCGGCCGCCCGGCAGGACGTGATCACCCTGACCGGACAGCTGTGCACCCCGAAGGACGTCCTTGCCCGCCGGGTGCCGGCCGCGGGGCTGCGCGCGGGGGACCGCGTGGTGTTCGCGCTGGCCGGGGCGTACGCATGGAACATTTCGCACCACGACTTCCTCATGCACCCACGACCCGGATTCCACTTCCTTGCGCCCGCGTTCCCGGAGCCCACGCCGCCGCACGGGCCATGACGTGCCCCGCCCGTCGCGCTCGGCGTGCGGCCTCCACGGGGAGGACGGACGATGAACGCGATGAGCGGAGCAGCAGTGACCAAGGAAAATGCCGGCCTCGGCCTGGACCGGGGTCTGGTCGTGCTGGAGAAGGTCAACAAGCACTTCGGCGCGCTGCATGTGCTGCAGGACATCGACCTGACCATCGTCCGGGGCGAGGTCATCGTGGTGATCGGACCGTCCGGGTCCGGGAAGTCCACCCTGTGCCGTGCCATCAACCGGCTGGAGACCATCGACTCGGGCGTGATCGCCGTCGACGGCAAGCCGCTGCCCGCGGAGGGCCGTGAGCTGGCCGCGCTGCGCGCCGATGTCGGCATGGTCTTCCAGTCCTTCAACCTGTTCGCGCACAAGACCGTGCTGCAGAACGTGATGCTCGGACAGGTCAAGGTGCGCAAGAAGGACAAGAAGGAAGCCGAGGAGCGGGCCCGGGCACTGCTCGAGCGGGTGGGGGTCGCCTCGCAGGCGGACAAGTATCCCGCGCAGCTCTCGGGCGGCCAGCAGCAGCGTGTGGCCATCGCCCGGGCGCTGGCCATGGACCCGAAGGTGATGCTCTTCGACGAGCCGACCTCGGCGCTCGACCCCGAGATGATCAATGAGGTGCTGGAGGTGATGCAACAGCTCGCCCGGGACGGAATGACGATGGTCGTCGTCACCCACGAGATGGGATTCGCCCGTTCGGCCGCCAACCGCGTGGTGTTCATGGCGGACGGCCGGATTGTTGAGGAGACGACACCCGACGAATTCTTCACCAACCCGCGCAGCGAACGTGCCAAGGACTTCCTGTCGAAGATCCTGCACCACTGAGCCGGCCCTCGGCCGACCGGTCCCTGCTCGGCGGACCCCGCACCACATCTCGATCCCTAGGGATGATCACCATGAAGCTTCGTAAGGTCACCGCCGCGGCCGCTGCCGTGCTGGCGCTGTCCCTGACTGCCTCGGCCTGCGGATCGGACGGCGGCGGGGGCGACAGCGGATCCGACGACAAGAAGATCACCGTCGGTATCAAGTTCGATCAGCCCGGCCTCGGTCTGAAGACCCCGGACGGCAAGTACACCGGCTTCGACGTCGACGTGGCCAACTATGTGGCCAAGCAGCTCGGCTACAAGCCCGGTGACATCCAGTTCAAGGAAGCCAAGAGCGCCGACCGCGAGACCCTGCTCCAGCGCGGCGATGTCGACTTCATCGCCGCCACCTACTCGATCAACCCCGAGCGGGCGAAGAAGGTCGACTTCGCCGGCCCCTACTTCCTGGCACACCAGGACGTGCTGGTCCGCGCGGACGACAACTCCATCACCAAGCCGGCCGACCTGAACAACAAGAAGCTCTGCTCGGTGACCGGCTCCACCTCCGCGCAGAACGTCAAGGACCAGCTGGCTCCGAAAGCTCAGCTGCAGGAGTACGGCGGCTACTCGGAGTGCCTGACCGGCCTGGAGAACAAGGTCATCGACGCCCTGACCACCGATGACGTGATCCTCGCGGGATACGCGGCGCAGCCGGAGCACCAGGGCAAGTTCAAGCTCGGAGGCTTCAAGCTCAGCAACGAGAACTACGGGATCGGTGTCCAGAAGGGCAGCGAACTCAAGGCGAAGATCAACACGGCCCTGGAGAAGATGGTCGCGGACGGCTCCTGGGACAAGGCCGTGACGAAGAACTTCGGCCCGGCCGAGTACCAGAACGAACCCCCGCCGAAGATCGGCGTCGTCGTCAACTGACGCACACGACACCCACGGGCGCGCCGCCGACCAGCGCGGCGCGCTTCGCCTGCCACACACGCGAAGGTGCGGGAGAGACGTGTTCGACTTTCTTCAGGGCTACAACGTGCTGGGGGCGTTCTGGGTCACGGTGCAGCTCGCCGTCTACTCCGCCATCGGCTCCCTGATCTGGGGAACGCTCCTGGCCGCGATGCGGGTCAGTCCCGTCCCGCTGATGCGTGGCTTCGGCACCGGCTACATCAACATCGTGCGGAACATCCCGCTCACGGTGATCATCGTGTTCACCTCTCTGGGGCTGTTCCAGACCCTCGGCGTCAGCATGGGGGCGGACGATTTCGAGACCATCAACTTCCGCCTCGCCGTCCTCGGCCTCATCGCCTACACGGCCGCCTTCGTCTGCGAGGCACTGCGGTCCGGCATCAACACGGTGCCCATCGGCCAGACGGAGGCGGCGCGCGCGATCGGGCTGAGCTTCACCCAGGTGCTCCGGCTCATCATCCTGCCTCAGGCCTTCCGCTCGGTGGTGGGCCCGCTCGCCAACGTCCTGATCGCTCTCACCAAGAACACCACCGTGGCCTCCGCGATCGGCGTCGCCGAAGCCGCGACGCTGATGCGGGAGATGATCGAGAACGAGGCTCAGCTGATCCTGATCTCCGCCATCTTCGCCTTCGGCTTCATCTGTCTGACTCTCCCCACCGGGCTCTTCCTCGGCTGGGTCGCCAAGAAGGTGGCGGTGAAGCGATGAGCACGGTCCTGTACGACACCCCGGGGCCGCGCGCCAAGCGGCGCAATGTGCTCCTCACAGTCGTGTTCCTGATCGCGCTGGCCGCACTGTGCTGGTGGGTGATCGAGGCTCTCGCCGCCAAGGGGCAACTCGAATGGGTCAAGTGGGAGCCGTTCTTCACCGACTCCCGCGCCTGGTCGACCTATCTCCTGCCGGGCCTGAAGAACACGCTCATCGCCGCCTTCCTGGCGATGATCATCGCGCTGCCCCTCGGCGCGCTGTTCGGTATCGCCCGGCTCTCCGACCACGGGTGGGTCCGGGGCGCGGCCGGCACCGTGGTGGAGTTCTTCCGCGCGATCCCGGTGCTCATCCTGATGCTGTTCGCGAATGCGGCGTACTCCGAGTTCACCGACGTCAGTCCCGACAGCCGGCCGCTGTACGCCGTGGTGACCGGCCTCGTCCTCTACAACTCCTCGGTGCTCGCCGAGATCGTACGCGCCGGAATCCTCTCGCTGCCTCGAGGCCAGACGGACGCCGCCAAGGCGATCGGCATGCGCAAGGGCCAGACCATGCGGTTCGTGCTGCTGCCCCAGTCGGTCACCGCGATGCTGCCGGCCATCGTCAGCCAGCTCGTCGTCATCGTGAAGGACACGGCGCTCGGCGGCGCATTGCTCGGGTTCTCCGAGCTGCTCGCATCGGTCCGCCCGATGAGCGCGAACTACGGGGCCAACACCATCGCCAGCTTCACCGTCGTCGCCGTGATCTTCGTGGCGCTGAACTTCGGCCTCACCACCTTCGCCGGCTGGCTGGAGGGCAGGCTGCGACGCGGCAAGAAGTCCACCGGCGCGGTGGTGGGTGCCGACGCGGTGGAGGAGCTGGCCACGCCCGGCGAACACATCGAGCCGGGTGCCGACGGGACCGGCTTCGGCCCGGGGGGCCGTGAGAAGTGACGAAGGTGTGCACGTGTCCGTGCGAATCGCACGGTTGAGCTGCGGCGCCCGTCGCGACCGAGAGAGTATGGACCTACCCTCGTCATCCTGATGTGAGGACGTGATCGAGACAGCGTGCCTGTGCATCGTGACGCGGAAGGAGCGACCGTGGGCAGCGCCGACGTGTTCCGTGCGCGGCTCAGCGTGAACGGCCGTGCGGATGTGCCCCTGTCGCCGCCGGGCGGCCTGCTGGACGTGCTCGGGGTCGCAGCCGTGGTGCTCGATGCGCAGGGGCGGATCGTGCTGTGGAGCCCACAGGCCGAGGAACTGCTCGGCTACACCGCGCAGGAGGCTCTGGGGCAGTACGCCGCCCAGCTGCTGGTCGCCGACGAGCATCTCGATCTGGTGCTGCAGCTGTTCGCCCAGGTCATGGAGAGCGGGGAGAGCTGGGAGGGCGTCTTCCGGGTACGGCACAGGGACGGTACCCAGCGGCTGCTCGAATGGCGCAACATGCGGCTCCAGGACGATCTCGGCGCCTTCTACGCCCTCGGCCTCGCCACCGACCAGGCGACCCTGCGCCGGGTGGAGCAGGATCTCGCCCTGTCGCTGCGCCTGGTCGACCAGTCCCCGATCGGGCTGGCCGTGCTGGACACGGATCTGCGCTACGTCTCGGTGAACCCCGCTCTTGAGCGGCTGGGCGGCCTGTCCGCCGAGGAGATCCTGGGCCGCAGCATGCGCGAAGCGCTGCCGTTCGGGGACGCCGACGCACTCGAGGCCGCGATGCGCCAGGTGCTCAGGACCGGCAAGCCTCTGCTGGACCGCTATGTGCTGGGCCGTACCGCAGCGGATCCGGACACCGAACAGGCGTGGTCGGTGTCCCTGTACCGGCTGGAGGACCCGGGAGGCCGGGTGCTGGGCCTGGCCGTCTCGGTGGTGGATGTCACCGACCGGCACCGGGCCGCCACCGAGGCGGAGCGGGCGCGGCGCCGGCTCGCGCTGGTGGCGGACGCCTCCGTACGCATCGGTACGACCCTCGATCTGGAGCAGACCGCACGGGAACTGGCCGATGTGGCCGTGCCGGAACTGGCCGACATCGCCGCCGTCGATGTGCTCGACCGGGTGCTGGTCGGCCCGGACGGCGGTCCGGGCCGGGCGTCCGGCGACGACGGACCCGTGCTGATCCGCGCCCTCGCTGTCGCCTCCGCCTATCCCACGGTTGCCGTCGAGGCCGCCGACCGGCCCAGCGAACTGGCCCGGTACGACGCCGACCGGCTGGTCACGCAGTGCGTCAACACCGGGCGGCCGGTCATGGTGTCCGAGCTCGGGACGCAGGATCTGACGAAGATCGCCCGCAATGTGGAGGCCGCCGGGCTGCTGCGGGAGGCGGGGGTGCACTCCTATCTGGCCGTGCCGCTGATCGCGCGCGGTGAGGTGCTGGGAGCGCTCGACCTCAAGCGTGCCCGCAATCCCGAGCCCTTCACGGAGGACGACGTCCTGCTCGCCACCGAGTTCGCCTCCCGCGCCGCCGTGTGCATCGACAACGCCCGCTGGTACCGCCAGCAGCGGGAGACGGCCCTCAAACTGCAGCGCAGCATGCTTCCCGAGATGCCCCAGCACCTTGTCGGCCTCGAGGTCGCCTCCCGCTACCAGCCGGCCAGAGCGGGCAGCGAGGTCGGCGGTGACTGGTTCGACATCATTCCCATGAACCGGGAGCGCACCGCGCTGGTGGTGGGCGATGTGATGGGCAGCGGGATCAATGCGGCCACTGTCATGGGCCGGCTGCGCACCGCGACGCAGACCCTGACCAAGCTCGCCCTGGACCCCGCGGTGGTCCTGCGGCATCTCGACGAGATCACCGCCGGTCTCGACCCGTACTTCGCCACCTGCATGTACGTCGCGTACGACCCGCACCGCGCCCAGTGCAACATCGCCAACGCCGGCCATCTGCCGCCGGTGCTGGTCCGCGCCGGCTCGGCGCCGCGGCTGCTCGACCTGCCCACGGGCACCCCCCTCGGCGTCGGCGGCGGCGTGCTGCGCAGCGTCACCGTCGGCCTCGACCCGGGTGACCTGCTCGTGCTCTACACCGACGGTTTGGTCGAGACCCGCGACCAGGACATCGACGTCCGCCTCGACACGCTGCTCGGCCTCCTCCAGGTCCCCGACGCGTCGCTGGAGGACACCTGCGACCGGCTGCTGCGAGCCCTGCGCCAGCCGGACACACCCGACGACGTCGCTCTGCTCATCGCCCGCGTGACCGGCTGACCGCGACAGGGATCAAGGCGTGGGCTCGGGCAGGGGCTCGCCCGTCTCCAGCAGCGTCTTGAGGCTGGAGAGCAGCGCGGGCCAGCCTTCGCCGACCATCTCGCGCACGGTGCTTCCCGGATCGAGGTCGTCGTGCACCACGGTCAGTTTGACCATCTCGCCGACCTGTTCGAGATCGAAGGTCACCTTCGAACGGCGCTCGACGGCCACCTTGGCGAACACGTCGCTGCCCACGCCGGCGGCCGCTGCCCACTCCGAGGTGAAGGTGTGCCAGGTGTATGAGAGCCGGCGGCCCGGTTCGGACACCAGCACGACCTGGTCGGGGTCGGCGACCTTGTTGCCGCCCTCCTCCCAGACCATGGCCGAGCCCGCTTTCCAGTCCGACTCGAACGCCACGCCCCAGTAGCGGGTGGTGAACGCAGGGTCGGTCAAGGCCTGCCAGAGCTGCTCGGGCGTGGTGCGGATGTACGTCGTGTAGACGAAGGCGTTGCTGTCCATGGGGGACCGCTCCAATGCTGACTTCAGGTCCGCGAGGGCGCGTACGCGCTCGCGGTCGTACCGGCTGATCCATCGGTCCGCGATGGCGTTGATCGGCGCGGCGTCGAGGTGGTGCAGTTTCTCCCGGCCGCGCCGGACCGTGGTCACCAGACCGGCCGCCTCCAGCAGCGCCAGATGCTTGCTGACCGACTGGCGGGTCATGTCGAGACCGGAGCACAGCTCGCGCAGACTCTGCCCGTTGCGGGCGTTCAGGCTGTCGAGCAGCCGGCGGCGGCTTGCGTCGGCCAGTGCCTTGAACACCTCGTCCATCGCTCCCACCCGCGACATGCAGCTATTTGGTTGCACTCAGGTTAGGCAGTCGTACGGTTGCATGTCAATGCCGGGCGCGGATCGCCGACGGCCGCTCAGGGCACGTCGGTCATCCCCGGCATCTCGCCCTCGGTCTTCCCCAGGTCGATCACCGAGAACGACGCGCCCTGCGGGTCGCTCAGCGCCGCGAACCGGCCGAAGGGGCTGTCCATCGGACCGAAACGCAGGATCCCGCCGAGCTCGGTCGCCTTCGCCACGGCCGCGTCGCAGTCCTCGACCGCGAAGTACACGTTCATGTACGGGGGCACGTCGGGCGGGAACTCCTCGGTCATGCGCATCCGGCCGAGAGCCGCCTGGTCGCCGAGGTTGTAGATGTTGAAGTCGACTTCGTCGTCCTCCAGTCGTTGCACGGTGTAGGGGAAGACGGCCGGGAAGAAGGCGTCCGACTTCTCCGGCTCCCGGGTGAAGGCCTCGGCCCAGGCGTACGCGCCGGGCTCGCCCTTCTTCTCGAAGCCCTCATGGGTGCCGGCCTGCCATACGCCGAAGACCACCCCGCTCGGGTCGCGCGCGAGGGTCATCGAGCCGAACTCGCCGACCTCCATCGGCTCCATCAGCAGCTCGCCACCGTTCTCACGGATCTTCTGGGCCGTGGCGACGGCGTTCGGTGAGGCCAGATACAGGCACCAGGCCGACTGTCCCTCCTGGCCGGGCATCGGCGGGACGACCGCGGCCACCGCCTTGCCGTCCACATACGCCTGGGTGTAATTGCCGTACTCCGACGACTGCTCACCGAACGTCCAGCCCAGGACGGCGCCGTAGAAGGTCTTGGCCCCCTCGGTGTCGCTGAACATCGCATCGGCCCAGCACGGCGTGCCCTCCGGTTCTGCGGCCATGACTCGACCCTCTCCTGCTCGATGACTGGTCCGAATGGTCCGGTTCGCCACGCTAGTCAGTCGTCCGTCCGCTCGCGCGCCGAACGCGACAGTGTCCTTGGTTGTGTTGCGGCGAGCCGACGGGAATCCGCTCTTGGGGCATGAAATGTTGGCTGATACATCGAGCTGGTCCGCTCGAGGACACCCCGCGCGGCCGCACGGCACGCGCCCGCACCATCGAGGCACCGTGAACAACCCCCACCTCGAACAGCCCGCCGACACCGTGGCCCGGCTGCGCGCCACCTTCCGCTCCGGCCGCACCAGGCCGGTCGACTGGCGTACGACGCAGCTGCGCCGACTGCGCGAGATGCTCACCGACAACGGAACGGAACTTGCCGGCGCCCTGCATGCGGACCTGGCCAAGAGCTCCACCGAAGCGTTCCGCACCGAGATCGACGCCACGGCCCGCGAGATCGACCACATCCTCGGCCACCTCGACCAGTGGCTGAGTCACGAGCCGGTTCCCGTCCCCCCGCACCTCGGCGACGCGAAGGCCTGGACGCAGTACGACCCCCTGGGCGTCGTCCTCGTCATCGCGCCCTGGAACTATCCGGCCCTGCTGCTGCTCACGCCCATGATCGGTGCGCTGGCCGCCGGCAATGCGGTGGTCGCCAAGCCCAGCGAACTGGCTCCGGCCACCTCCGCCGTGCTCGCGCGCCTGCTGCCCGCGTACCTCGACACCGACGCCGTGGCCGTCGTCGAAGGCGGGGTCCGCGAGACCACGGCCCTGCTGGCCGAGCGGTTCGACCACATCTTCTACACCGGCAACGGCACCGTCGGCCGCATCGTCATGAGCGCCGCCGTCCGGCACCTGACCCCGGTCACCCTCGAACTGGGCGGCAAGTCACCGGTGTTCATCGACCGTGACACCGATCCGATGACGGTCGCCGCACGGCTCGTGCGCGGCAAGTTCCTCAATGCCGGCCAGACCTGTGTCGCCCCCGACTACGTCCTCACCGACGCCGAGACCGCCCGCGCCCTGGAACCCGCCCTCGTCAAGGCCATCGAAGAGCTGTACGGAACCCGCCCGGCGACCTCGCCCGAGTACGGACGGATCATCAACGAACGCCACTTCGACCGGCTCAGCGCGCTCCTCGACTCGGGCCGTCTGGTCACGGGAGGCGACCGCGACCGCGCGGCGAAGTACATCGCGCCCACCGTCCTCGCGGACGTGCGCCCCGAGGACCCGGTCATGCAGGAGGAGATCTTCGGTCCGGTGCTCCCTCTCGTGACCGTCTCCGGTCTGGACGAGGCCATCGGCTTCATCAACGACCGCGCCAAGCCCCTTGCCCTGTACGCCTTCACCGAGTCCGAGACCACACGTCGGCGCCTGGCGTCCGAGACGTCGTCGGGCGGCCTCGGCTTCGGGCTGCCGCTGGTCCATATCACCGTCCCCGACCTGCCCTTCGGCGGGGTCGGCGAGAGCGGCATGGGCAACTACCACGGCCGCTGGTCCATCGAGACGTTCAGCCACCGCAAGGCCGTGTTCGACAAGCCGCTGAGCTGACCTGCGCAGGAGGCCGACCGGCCTCCTGCGCACAGGCAAGGGGCGGGCCGGGACAGGGCCCGCCCCTTCGGTCTGCCCGCAGGCCGGACACGAGCCGCGGGCCGAGTGCCGTAGCGCCGACGGGGGTACGGCCGTACCCGGGGGAGGGGTGAGCGGACCGGTATCCGGTTCACCGGCGAGGCGACGCTGCCCGCTGATCCCGGGGAGTGCGACGGCGTCGGCCCTGTTCCCCCGCTGGTCGCCAAATGCCCTGTCCACAAAGCGAGTTGCGTCGGGCAGAATCACGGGCGGATACAGTGATCGCAACGAGGGCCGGCGGGTGCGGAGCGTGCGACGAAGCCGCCGACGACCACGGGAGAGCCATGACCATCTCCGGCACACGGATTCCGGGCCCGGCAGGACTGCCGCTGCTCGGTTCGATGTTCGACCTCAAGCGCGACTCGCTCGGTACGTTCCTGAACGCGCAGCGCGAGCACGGCGATGTCGTACGCATCACGGCCGGACCGCCCGGGCTGCGGGCCGAGCTCTACGCGGTCTTCTCCGCCGAGGGCGCGCAGCAGATCCTCGCCACCGAGGCCGCCAACTTCCGCAAGGACAACGCCTTCTACGAGGAGGTCCGCGAGTCGTTCGGGAACGGCCTGCTCACCAGCCAGGACGAGGACTACCTGCGGCAACGGCGGCTGGTGCAGCCGCTGTTCACCCGTCGCCGGGTCGACGGCTACGCGGAGGCGATCACCTCCGAGACCGCGACGACGACCGCAGCATGGCGCAGGGCGCCTGACTCCACCGTGGACGTCGTATCCGAGATGACCGGGCTCACTCTGCGGGCGGTGGCCCGCATCCTGTTCGGTACGGACGTCGAGTCCGCCGTCGACGTGGTGGAACGCTGCTTCCCGGTCATCGGCGAATACGCTCTGCAGCGCGGCTACTCGCCCGCAAACCTTCCCCGTAGCTGGCCGACTCCCGCCAACCGCAAGGCGGCTGCCGCGACCGAGGAGCTGTATGCGGTGTGCGACGACATCATCGCGAAACGGCGGGCCGCCGGGGACTCCGCCACCGGCGAGGACCTGCTGACGCTTCTCGCCCAGGCCGGGAGCGAACAGGACGGAAGCTTCGAGGCGTCCGAGATCCGCGAGCAGGTCCTGATCTTCCTCCTCGCCGGCCATGAGACCACCGCCACCTCGCTCGCCTTCGCCCTGCACCTGCTCGCCCGCCATCCCGAACACCAGCAGCAGGCCAGGGCCGAAGCCGTACGCGTGCTGGCCGGGCGTACTCCCGAAGCCGCCGACCTCGACGCACTGCCGTATCTGACGAAGGTGCTCAAGGAGTCCATGCGGCTGTACCCGGCCGGGCCCGTCATCGGCCGGCGCGCCGTCGTCGACACCGAGATCGGGGAGTTCACCGTCCCGGCCGGAGCGGACGTGATCGTGGCCCCTTGGGTGACCCACCGTCATCCCCGTTACTGGGACGATCCGGAGCGCTTCGACCCCGAGCGGTTCACGCCCGAGCGGGAGAAGGCCCGGCCCCGTTACGCCTGGTTCCCCTTCGGCGGCGGACCGCGGGCCTGCATCGGCCAGCACTTCTCGATGCTGGAGTCCGTCCTCGCCCTGGCGATGATCCTGCGGGAGTACGAACTGAGCGCCGTGGACGAGCAGGTGCCGGTCGGCGCCGGAATCACGCTGCGCGCAGAGGGCCCCGCCCGGTGTGTGGTCCGCCCTCACGACCTGTAGGAGCTTCTGACCGGTGCAGCGCCGGAGGGCGCGGCACCGGTTCAGCGCCCTTGGGGTCCAAGGTCCCCAGCAGTACAACGATCGCCATGCCCCGTAATGTCCGGGGAATTCGTGCGGCGCACAAGAGCGCCGCTCCGGCCCGCGGCCCGGAGCGGGCGACGGGTGCCGCCGCTCGGACGATGAAGTCGAGGCGCCCGTCTGTCACATGTGCGTCGTGGCGCGTATGTGCCAGCTGATTACCGTTCCCCGGCCCGGGCGGCGGCCTGTAGGACCGTCCCATGATTCCCAACGCACTTCGCTGCCGTCCCGGCTGGAAGACCCTCTCTGCGACGGTCGCCTGCGCCGCAACCGTCTCGCTGCTGACCGGACCGGTCGGCCCCGCGGCGGCCAGCATCTCGACCTCCCGGGCCCAGGCGATGACGGCACCGCACGCCGCCACCCACACGGTCACCCTCATCACGGCGACGTAGTCCGCGTCATGAACGCGGGCAACGGCAGGCAGGCCGTCGACGTCGAGCGTCCGCACGGCGCCTCGGGCGGCGTGCGGACGGAGACCGTCGGCAAGAACCTGTACGTCTACCCGGACGAGGCCATGCCCTACCTGGCCGCCGGGAAGCTCGACCGCAGGCTCTTCGACGTGACGTCGCTGATCGAGCAGGGGTACGACGACGAGCACAGCGAACTCGACGCCCGCATCCTGGCGCTGAGCCGGCAGGGCTGACCGACCAGGCGGCCGCAGGCCAGCTGGGTATCTCACGGCGTACCTACCAGCGCCGTACAGGCGATCTGATGGCCAAGGCGGGGGTGGGCACCCGGGTCCAGCTCGGCTGGCATGCCGCCCGCCGAGGCTGGGCGTGACGTCGACGGCGTACACGACGGACACGAGGCGGCCGCCGCCGGCCGCGGGGTGTTGCGGCGCACCGCGGGGGAATGGATCGACCCGGCGGCGCGCTGAGGAACCCGTACAAGATCCGCGGGAGATGCGATGCTCGTCAGCACGTACTCGAGCGCCTTCGCTCAAGGAGGTCCGACCCCATGTCAGAGATCAGTGGATGGGTGAATCCGCTGCAGGACCCGCAGGACCGACGGCTGCCCCGAGTCGCCGGGCCCTCGGGGCTGGTGATCTTCGGTGTCACCGGGGATCTGTCACGCAAGAAGCTGATGCCGGCCGTCTATGACCTGGCCGGCCGGGGGCTGCTGCCCCCGGGCTTCTCCCTCGTGGGGTTCGCGCGCCGCGACTGGGCGGACGAGGACTTCGCCCAAGTGGTCCACGACGCCGTCCGGGAGCACGCGCGAACGCCGTTCCGCGAGGAGGTCTGGCAGCAGCTGGTGAAGGGGATGCGTTTCATCCCCGGCGACTTCGCGGACGACGTGGCCTTCGACAGGCTCAAGTCCACCGTCGAGGACCTCGACAAGGCACAGGGCACCGGCGGGAACTTCGCGTTCTACCTGTCGGTGCCGCCGAAGTTCTTCCCCACGGTCGTCCAGCAGCTCAAGAAGCACGGACTGTCACGGCCGCCGGAGGGCTCCTGGCGCCGGGCGGTCATCGAGAAGCCGTTCGGGCACGACCTGGCATCCGCCGAGGAGCTCAACCAGGTGGTGCACGAGGTCTTCGCGCCCGACGAGGTCTTCCGTATCGACCACTACCTCGGCAAGGAGACCGTCCAGAACATCCTGGCGCTGCGGTTCGCGAACACGCTGTTCGAGCCGATCTGGAACCGGTCGTACGTCGACCATGTGCAGATCACCATGGCCGAGGACATCGGCATCGGCGGCCGGGCCGGCTACTACGACGGGATCGGCGCCGCCCGTGACGTCATCCAGAACCACCTCCTGCAGCTGCTCGCGCTGACCGCCATGGAGGAGCCCGCCTCCTTCGACGCGGAATCCCTCGTGACCGAGAAGCTGAAGGTGTTCAAGGCAGTGCGGCTGCCCGACGATCTCGGCCGGTCCACGGTGCGCGCGCAGTACGCGGCGGGCTGGCAGGGCGGCGAGAAGGCGGTCGGGTACCTCCAGGAGGAGGGTATCGACCCCAAGTCGAAGACCGATACGTACGCCGCGGTCAAGCTGGAGGTCGACAACCGCCGCTGGGCGGGTGTCCCGTTCTATCTGCGCACCGGCAAGCGGCTCGGCCGGCGGGTGACGGAGATCGCGGTGGTCTTCCAGCGCGCCCCGCACTCGCCGTTCGACTCGACGGCCACCGAGGAGCTGGGGCAGAACGCCCTGGTCATCCGGGTGCAGCCGGACGAGGGTGTGACGATGCGGTTCGGCTCCAAGGTGCCCGGCACCTCGATGGAGCTCCGCGATGTGACCATGGACTTCGCGTACGGCGAGTCGTTCACCGAGTCGAGCCCCGAGGCGTACGAACGGCTCATCCTCGATGTCCTGTTGGGTGATGCCAACCTCTTTCCGCGGACCGAGGAGGTCGAGGAGTCCTGGAAGATCCTCGACCCGATCGAGGCGTACTGGGACACCCACGGCAAGCCCGCGCAGTACCCCGCCGGCACCTGGGGGCCGGCCGAGGCGGACGAGATGCTCGCACGAGACGGACGGAGCTGGCGCAGGCCATGAGGATCGACCTTACGGACACGAACGCGAGCAAGATCAACAAGGCGCTGGTGCAGGGCCGCCGCGCGATCGGCACCCCGGCCGTCGGCATGGTGCTCACCCTCGTCATCGTCACCGACGAGGAGCACGCCTATGACGCGATCAAGGCCGCCGGTGACGCGTCGCGTGAGCATCCCTCGCGCACCCTGGTCGTCATCAGGCGGGTCTCGCGCTCGCCCCGGGACCGGCACGACACGCGCCTGGACGCGGAGCTCCGGCTCGGCAGCGATGCCGGTGCGGGTGAGACCGTACTGCTGCGCCTGCGCGGCGAACTGACCCGGCGTGCCGACTCCGTGGTGCTCCCGCTGCTGCTCCCGGACGCGCCCGTGGTGGTGTGGTGGCCGGTCGGCGCCCCGCCCGTCCCGGCGAAGGACCCGCTCGGTGCCCTCGCGCAGCGCCGTATCACCGATGCCTACGCGGTCGAGTCACCGATCAGCGAGCTCGCCGCACGTGCCGCCGGATATGCACCCGGTGACACCGACCTCGCGTGGACGCGGCTCACACCGTGGCGATCGATGCTCGCCGCCGCGCTCGACCAGGCGCGTGCGGAGGTCACCTCCGCCGTGGTCGAGAGCGAGGCCGAGAACCCGAGTGCCGAGCTGCTGGCCCGCTGGTTCGTGGACCGGCTGAAAGTGCCGGTCGAGATGGTCGTCACGGACGGGCCGGTGGTCACCGCCGTACGGCTGCGCACCTCCGACGGCGAGATCCACATCGACCGGCCGGAAGGCCCGGTGGCCCGGCTCGCCATCCCGGGACAGCCGAGCCGGGTGCTGGCCCTCAAGGTGCGCACCACCGCCGAACTGATCGCGGAGGAACTGCGCAGGCTCGACCCCGACGACACCTACGCCGCGGCGCTGCGGGCCACGGTCACCGCGCCGGACCCGGAGGAGGACGAGGTCACAGAGGCGTCGCCCACAGAGAAGGCGGAGTGAGCTGCGGGGCAGCCGAGGGCTCGCGGGCGGGCGTGTGCGGGTGAATGCTTGAGGGGAACCTCGCGTGCGGTGGCACGCAGCCGGAACCCGGCCGAGGAGGCGGACGATGCCCCGGACCCTGCATTGGAAGGTCGATCTGTTCGTGTCGGAGGACGGCGGCACGACCACGGCGCGGGCCGTCCTGGACACCGGGACGGCCAGGCTCAGCGCCGCCGGCAAGGCCCGCTGCAGCCCGCAGGACGAGGACGTGCCGGAGATCGGCGACGAACTGGCCGCCGCGCGCGCCATGAAGAACCTCTCCCTGGACCTGATGCGCGTGGCCTACCACGACGTGGAGAGCAAGGAGGCCGGGCCGTCCGGCAGGCCCGCGGCGCCGGTCTCCGGCTGGTCCGAGCTGACCACCTGAGACGCCTGAACCACCTGCACCGCCCTGGCCGCAGGCCGCCCGCGAGGCGACCGTCCTGGTTCGCCCGGACCGGCCGCGCTGCCGACGATTGCCGGGCATCTCCCGAAGGGAGACCGGACGGACAGACCGAGTTCACCGTGGCAGCCGTTCTCGATCGGACAACAACATCGCAGGTCTGATCAGGCTGCCGCGCGAGAAGAAGCCCTTCCACCCTGTGCGCGCAATCCGCTACGGACCGCAGCCGGACGTCGCGCGACCTGCTGCCGGAGACGCGCCGCCGGGATCGGCGGACGCAATCGGAATGCCGGTGCAAATAGCGCGCATTGCGCACCGTGGTGATGCGCCGTCAAAGATTCGGTGCCCTCCCGTGAATCTGCACACCGAATGCTCAGGCGACACACGGTCTCCCTACCGCGCCTACCCCGCTGACCAGCAAGTACCGCCCTCTGGGCGGGAATGTCCAGTTCGGTGGGCAGGCGCCTCGGGGCCGCAATGCATTCGCATCGGGTGATCCGGTGAAGAAGATGGCACCAAGCCATGTGCGGACGTGCACGTCTTGGTAATTCAGCGCCTCGCCGGACGCTGAACAGGCAGTTCTCGATTGGCTGCCCAACACGACTCCGTGCTTTGATCCTTCGCACCGCGGGAGTCGCCCGTGGGTTCCCGATTACGGGAATCCGACGCCCGCGTTGCGGTCGGTGCTGCCCTTTTCGGCGCGGCCGGGCGCAACCATTTCGAAATACCCCCATGTGAAGGGAACGTCCCCATGAGCTTCATCCCCACCCAGGAGATCTCCGACAGCGAGCTGGACAACGTGGCCGGTGGCCTGCACAGCGCCGTTGTCGGCAACGCCACCGCCGCCCTTGACACCATCGCCCCGGTGTCCGCCACCGTCGGCACCGTCACCGGCCTCGTCGAGGGCGCCACCGGCATCAACACCGCCGCCGTCACCGGCCCGGTCACCGGTCTCGTCGCCGGTCTGTAAGTCCTTTCGGAATGCCGGCGTCCCTCCTGCCGGCAGTCCACGCCGTGTGCCCCGGAGTCGCCCCAGGCTCCGGGGCACACGTCGCGCCGTTCTCGTAATATCCCCAGGCAGTTGAGGGAAGCGCATCGTGCAGTTCCGCCAACAGGCCCTTTCCAAGCTGCAATCGCCGGAAGAGATCGATCTTCCGGTGCGTTTCGCCCGGCCCCAGGGCCGGCTGGTGCTGGCCGTCACCGTCGTCGCCATGATTGCCGCCGCCGTATGGGCCGTCACCGGTACCGTCTCCTCCACGGTCACCGCCCCCGGCATCCTCACCCATGCCCAGGGCAGTTACGTCCTGCAGAGCCCCGTCGCGGGACAGGTCACCGCGGTGCTCGCCGAGGAGGGCGACCGCGTACGGGCCGACGCACCCCTGCTGAAGGTGCGTACCGCCCAGGGCGACGCCGTCGTGCGCACGATCGCCGCGGGCAGGCTGACCACGCTCGTCGCCGCCATCGGTTCCGTGGTCACCACCGGCGCCGATGTCGCCGCCGTCGAGCGGGCCGACGATCCCGACGACCCGCTGATGGCCGTGCTGTACGTGCCGGCCGACAGCGGATCCACCGTGCCCGTGGGCGCGCGCGTCGATCTCACCGTCCACTCGGTGGCCACGCAGGAGTTCGGGATGCTGCGTGGCCGGGTCAAGGCGGTCGGCCGCACTGCCCAGACCCGCCAGCGGATCACCGCGTTCCTCGGCAGCAGCCAGCTCGGCGAGCAGTTCTCGCAGGGTGGCCAGCCCCTGGCCGTACTGGTCGAGCTGAACCGCTCCTCGCGTACCAGGTCCGGCTACGGCTGGTCCGCCTCCCAAGGGCCGCCGTACGCACTCGAGTCCATGACGCCCGCCACCGGTGCCGTCCGTCTGCGCGAGCAGCGCCCGGTCGACTGGCTCCTGCCATGACCGGATCCCACGACTCCGCCGCCACCACGCAGCAGAAGCTGCCGCCCGCAGACCGCAGGCGCCGGCGCCCCGACGAGCCGGCAGCGGGCCGGCGCGGCTCACACGGCACCCGGCGCGCCCAGGCCCGCCGGCGCCCCAAGAGCAAGAAGACCAGCACGGTCCGCACGCCGACCGTGCTCCAGATGGAGGCCGTCGAATGCGGCGCAGCCGCGCTCGCGATGGTGCTCGGCCACCATGGACGGCACGTGCCGCTCGAAGAGCTGCGCATCGCCTGCGGCGTCTCCCGCGACGGCTCCCGCGCCAGCAACATCCTCAAGGCGGCCCGCAGCTACGGCCTCACCGCCAAAGGCATGCAGATGGAGTCGACCGCCCTCGCCGAGGTGCAGGGCCCGGCCATCCTCTTCTGGGAGTTCAACCACTACGTCGTCTACGACGGCACGGGGCGCCGCCTCGGCCGCCGCGGTGTGTACATCAACGACCCGGCCAAGGGACGCCGCTTCGTCCCCATGGAGGACTTCGACACCAGCTTCACCGGTGTCGTGCTCGTCCTCGAACCCTCTGCCGCGTTCCGCAAGGGCGGCCGCAGACCGGGCGTGATGAACGCCGTACCGGCGAGGCTGCGCGGCACCTCCGGCACGCTGCTCGCCGCGCTGCTCGCGAGCCTTCTGCTCGTAGCCGTCGGCGCGGTGGTGCCCGCGCTGAGCCGTACGTACATCGACATGTTCCTGATCGGCGGGCAGACCTCCCTGCTGGGCCCGCTGTTCGCCTCGCTCGGGGCGACCGTGGCGCTGACGGCCG